>JAZNKC010000080.1:0-12462 GCA_045578365.1 Ructibacterium sp. | reverse complement strand
GGTGGCAATGGGTTTTGGCGTTGGCGGAACCGAATTTGAGAAGTTCCGTGCCGGCAAGAACTCCGACTCGCCCAAGGATATGTTCGGCGGCGGTACCGGCGGCGGTATCTCCCTGACCCCCGAGGCATTTTTGGTGGTAGGCAACGGGAAAATCCGGATGCTGTCCATCACTCCCCAGAACGGTATCTATGACCGGCTTCTGGATATGGCACCTGAGGCAATCGACAAGGTGGCAGAGCTTTTTCATAAAGGGAAAAAGGTAGAGGTCACGGTGGATGACCTTGACGAAGAAGATTTCACCGAAATCTAAAATTTGAAGTGGGCATTTTACAAAATGCCCACTTTTTTTTGCAGAAAATCAAAAACAGGTCTTGCAACCTGTTTGGTTTTTTTGTATAATAAAAAATTGGAAGATCAATACGATGCGGGGAGGGATACACCGTGACTGGAATAGGCTTTGATAATGAGAAATATCTGCGGATGCAGTCGGAACATATTCGGGAGAGAATTTCCAAGTTTGGCGGCAAGCTGTATCTGGAATTTGGTGGCAAGCTGTTTGACGATTACCACGCTTCCAGAGTACTGCCGGGCTTTCAGCCGGACAGTAAACTCCGAATGCTGCTTCAGCTCAAGGAGCGGGTGGAGATTGTCATTGTCATCAACGCAGGGGATATTGAAAAGAATAAACTCCGTGGGGATTTGGGAATCACTTACGATATGGATGTGATTCGACTGATGGATTGTTTCCGTACCATCGGCTTGTATGTGGGCAGTGTGGTCATGACCCAGTTCTGCGGTCAGCCTACCGCCGAGGCATTCCAGAAACGACTGGAGGCGTTGGGAGTGCGGGTTTACCGTCACTATCTCATTGATGGCTATCCCTCGGACATTGCCAAGATTGTCAGCGATGACGGTTATGGCAAGAATGAATATATCGAAACCACCAGAGAACTGGTGGTTGTGACCGCACCGGGACCCGGCAGCGGCAAGATGGCAACCTGTATGTCCCAGCTGTACCACGAGAACAAGCGTGGGATTCAGGCAGGCTACGCCAAGTTTGAAACCTTCCCGATCTGGAACTTGACCCTTTCCCATCCGGTAAACCTTGCTTACGAGGCGGCAACCGCCGATTTGAATGATGTGAATATGATTGACCCCTTCCATCTGGAAGCCTATGGCGAAACCACCGTCAACTACAATCGGGATGTGGAAATCTTCCCTGTGGTAAAGGCAATGTTTGAACGGATGGTGGGAGAGTGCCCCTACAAATCCCCGACTGATATGGGTGTGAATATGGCGGGCAACTGTATTGTGGATGAGGAAATTGTTTGTGCGGCTTCTCGTCAGGAGATTCTTCGCCGTTACTATACCGCCCTTTGTGACCAGCGTAAGGGACTGCTTGCAGAAGAGGTTGTTTTGAAACTGGAACTGCTGATGAAAAAGGCTGGCATCGCAGTCAATGACCGTGATGTGATTGCGCCCGCGCTCCAAAAGGCGGCAATCACCGGTGCACCGGCGGCGGCAATGGAACTTCCAGATGGCGAGATTGTTACCGGAAAGACCTCCGATTTATTGGGGGCATCCTCGGCGTTGCTTCTTAACGCATTGAAAACCTTGGCGGGGATTGATGATGCGGTGCATTTGATTTCGCCTACCATCATTGAACCCATTCAGCATTTGAAGGTGGGGCATTTAGGAAACCGCAACCCCAGACTGCATACCGACGAGGCGTTGATTGCTCTTTCTATCTGTGCGGCAACCGATCCCCTGGCAGAAAAATGTATGGAGCAGCTGGACAAGCTCCGTGGTTGTGAGGTTCATTCCTCGGTGATGCTTTCCTCGGTGGATGAAAAGGTGTTCCGCCGACTGGGTGTTAACCTGACCTGTGAACCCCAATTCCAGAACGCAACTGCAAACGTGAAATAAAAAAGTGTGTCGAAAGACACACTTTTTTTATTTATTTTCCTGCACCAAAGACAGAATAGAGAATCTTGACTGCCTCTGCACGGGTGACACTCTGTCTGGGACGAAGGCTGCCGTCGGGGTAGCCGTTCAAAATTTTCTGTGCCGTTGCCATCTTCAGGCTTTCCTTACCCCAATAGGGGATGTCGGCTTCATCAATGGCGGTGATGGGTGCTTTGGCAAGGCCTTTGGGTAGCAACCGTTCAATAGAAATGGCATACTCCAATCGCTGGATATTGGCGTTGGGGTTAAAGGCAACCCCGTAATCGGTGAGCTGACCTTGCATAATGCCCAGAGAATAGATTGCCTTGATATGGTTTTCCGCCCACCAAGGAATCTCGTGGGCATCGGTAAAGGGAACGGTCACATCCTGATAATCCTCGGGCTCAATCCCCAAGTAGTTGCAAAGCATAATGGCAAACTCGGTACGGGTCATACTGTCGTTGGGACGGAAGGAGCCGTCGTCACTTCCGTTGACCACCTTGCGGTCTGCAAGGTAGGCGATATAATCTCTTGCCCAATGGGCTTTGGTATCGGGGAAGAGGGTTTTTCCGGACAGGTTTCCGTAGTTATAGGATTCCATTGCGCTGGCACCGGCCACATCGGTGACGGTGAGGGTAATCCGGTGATAGCTGTTTGAAAAGTTTTCGGGGAAAGCATAGGAGAGCTTTCCGGTTTCTGCATCATAGGAAAAGGAAACGGGGTTCCCGTCAATATAGAGGTTGGCAGTATACACCAATCCGTTGGGGGAGGAAATGTCCGCATCCAGACGATCCCGATACAGCTTGCCGTTGATGGTGGGATAGGCAACAGGGTCAGGGGGAACCTCGTCCTGCTGAATCTCTACCGGAATTTCATAGGTGCGCAGTCCCGCATTGACGCCGATCACACCGGTGGCGCCGCTGTTTCCTGATGCGGTGAATTTGCCGTCCTCGGTGATGGTGCCGATGTCGGCATCGTCACTGACTACCCGCCAAGTGAAGCTTCCGTCATCCACCACCATCTCCTGCCCGAACCAATAGGCAGTTGCGGTCAGGGAAAGGGCTTGTCCTTTTTCTAATGTAAGTGCCGTAACCTCCTCTTTGGTATCGGCGTGGAAAATCTTGATTTCTCCGGGGGTGGCAACCGCCCGCAGCATAGTTTCCCCTTGAATGCTGCCGCTCTTTGCCTGGATATACACATCCCCGTTACCCCTGACGGTTACCCGTCCGTTTGCTTGTACCTCGGTGGGTTTGCCGTCGGGAGCGGGAGTTCCCGCATCCTCTTTCAGGGTAAACCGGATATTATCCGGTGTGTCTGCAGGCCCGTAAGCGGAGTCCAGTGCCTTGGCGGTCAGTTGGATGGAGGAACCGGAAAGCACCGGTGTTCCCCAATCAGAAACCTCAAGAACATAAGGTACGCCGCTGGGGGCGTTGTTCTTCTTCAAAAAGAAGAAGTTGGCACATTGACGCAACCCTCCGTCCGAGGGGCGGTTGAGAATCTCAAAATCAAAGGTGCCGGGAATGGTGCCTCCCACCGTGGTGGAACCGCCGCCGTCCAGGTTGATGGCATCCACACACCCAAGCTCCAAAAGCCGCTTGGCAAGGGTTTCCTTTCGCACGCCATAGCTGTAACCGGTCTTTCTTCCGTCAATGGTATAAAAGACCACCGTGCCGTCCTTTTTGATTCCCACTGCAGTACGGGGTGCAGCGCTCTCGTCGGTGTAGTCAAGCTTGCCGTCGGTGAGGAGTTTGCCCCCCAACGCACCCAAACCATAAACTGCATTCTTCCAACGGGGATCGTTTCCGGTTTCTTTTGTGGTAAAGGTGACCTTGCTGCCTACCTCTAAAATATTCAGCCGGTCCTTGATGGATTGTTCCGCCTCGGCGGAAACACTTAAGATCCACTTTCCCTTGGGGATGGCAACCGAACCGTCATATTCATCAATGCTCTCTACCACAGCGGTAACCGAACTGCCGAGGGTAATGTCCCCGCTCACATCCTTCAGTACCACCAGAATACCGTTTCCGGGGGTGTAGGTTTCGGGCCCGAAGTCGGAGGTAAAAAGATAGAGGGCATAAGGCTGACGATATTTATTGATACATTCTATCGTGGTAGAACCAAGGCTTGTTTTCATGGTGGTTTCAATGGGCAGACTGCCGATAAAGGCAGAACCGTCCTCGTAAAAGCCGATGGCAGGAAGGGTTTCGCTGTCCTTGGACACCACCCGCTTGTCAATAATCACATTGCTCATCGGTACGCCGGTCTGGAGGGAAAAGAAGTCGGCATTCACTCCCATTGCGGTATAAAGACCCTGGTCGGTAAGGTATTGGTTTGCCTGTGACAGATTCCGCTTTCCGTAAATGGAGGTACCATTGGTAAGAATGGGCGTCACATCCGGATTGGGGGTATAAGTAATGTAATGCTCGGTCTGTTTTCCCACCGTGGCATCCTGAAAGGTGTTGGTGTAAAACATGGTGCCCTGTGCAAACTGTTGTTGCATGGAAGAGGTGTGGGTGCCCAACACCTCGGCATAAACGGAGATGGTGCTGAAAAAAACAAAAAGCATCAGGGAAGATGCCAACACACGCTTTAATTTTCTTGTCAGTAGCTTCATCGGGGTGCTCCTTTCCCCGCAAAAAATGGCGTATCAGGGAGATAATTTATAATTTCGACCAAAAAACGGGAAAAAACACAAAATTTTTAGGACAAAAATTCCTTGACAACCTATCTTTTGCATGATATAATACTTATCTGTTTACTATGCGCAACTTTACGCTTTTTGCGAGTTCGAGAAACAGTATAGCATAGTTTTCAGCAATTTTCAAGACCTTTTTCCCGACACAATTTCTTCCAAAAGGAAGGGGTGTGGGGTAGGGGCATTTTGCGCTTTCTTCCTAATAATATTAGGAGTGGTAAAATGTGTTATAAATAATCCAAATCCAACGGATGCGGAGTTTCAATAAATTTTTAAGAGGTGAGCGGTTTTATGGTACATCCTGTGAAACTAGGCAAGAACACACGTATGAGTTACGGAAAAATCAATGAGGTTCTGGAGATGCCGAACCTGATTGAGATTCAAAAGGACTCTTATGAGTGGTTTTTGGAAGAAGGGCTGAAAGAAGTTTTTCATGACGTGTCGCCCATTACAGACTATACCGGAAATCTGATTCTGGAATTCATCGACTATCGTTTGGAGAATACCCCAAAATATGATATCGAGGAATGCAAGGAGCGGGATGCCACTTATGCGGCACCTCTGCGTGTGAAGGTGCGCCTGATTAACAAGGAGACCGGTGAGGTTAAGGAACAGGAAATCTTTATGGGTGATTTCCCCTTGATGACCCCTGCGGGAACCTTCATCATCAACGGCGCGGAGCGTGTTATCGTGTCTCAGCTGGTCAGAGCACCAAGCGTATACTATGCGCAGGAATTTGACAAGGTGGGTAAAAAGCTCTTTACCTCTCAGGTGATTCCCAACCGTGGTGCATGGCTGGAGTATGAAACCGATAGCAACGACATTTATTATGTTCGTATTGACCGTAACAGAAAGATTCCGGTTACGGTATTGATTCGTGCCTTGGGCTTTGGTACCGATGCACAGATTACCGAGTTCTTTGGCGAGGATGCACGGCTTTTGGCAACCATGGAAAAGGACACCACCTCCACACGGGAGGAAGGCTTGCTGGAAGTTTACAGAAAGCTCCGTCCGGGCGAACCGCCTACTGTGGACAGCGCACAGTCCTTGCTGACCAATCTGTTCTTTGATCCCAAACGGTATGACCTTGCCAAGGTCGGCCGTTACAAGTTCAACAAAAAGCTCCGTCTGGCAAACCGCATCTGCGGCTTTGTTGCAGGAGAAACCGTGGCAGACCCCAACACCGGTGAAGTTCTGGTTACCGAGGGTGAGGTTGTGACCAAGGAGATTGCAGCTGCTCTGGAAAAGGCAGAAATCAATGCCCTTGTTCTGGATATTGACGGCAATCGCACCAAGGTGATTTCCAACGGTATGGTTGACTTGAAGAATTATGTTGATTACAACCCCAGAGAATACGGCATTACCGAAACTGTACGCGGTATCGTTCTCCACGAGATTCTGGAGCAGTACCCCGATGTAAACTCTGAGGAATTTAAGAATGCCCTCCGTGAGAGAAAGGATGAACTGATTCCCAGACATATCCTGATTGATGATATTCTGGCATCCATCTCTTATATCGGCAATCTGGCAAACGGCGTTGGCTGTGTGGACGATATCGACCATCTGGGCAACCGTCGTCTGCGTAGCGTGGGCGAGCTGTTGCAGAACCAGTTCCGTATCGGTCTTTCCCGTATGGAGCGTGTGGTTCGTGAGCGTATGACCATTCAGGATCTGGATGTGATTACTCCTCAGACCTTGATCAACATTCGTCCGGTTACCTCTGCAATTAAGGAGTTCTTCTGCTCCTCTCAGCTTTCTCAGTTTATGGACCAGATCAACCCCTTGGGTGAGCTGACCCACAAGAGAAGACTTTCTGCATTGGGTCCCGGCGGTCTGTCCCGTGAGCGTGCAGGCTTTGAGGTCCGTGACGTACACCATTCTCACTATGGTCGTATGTGTCCGATTGAGACCCCTGAAGGTCCCAATATCGGTCTGATCAACTCCTTGAGCGGATTTGCCAAGGTGAATGAGTATGGCTTTATCGAAACCCCCTATCGTCGTATCGACAAGGAAACCGGCATCGTTACCGAAGAGGTTGAATATATGACCGCAGATACCGAGGACGGATTCTATGTAGCACAGGCAACCGAGCCTCTGGACGAAAACGGACGTTTCGTAAACAAAAAGATTGTTACCCGTTATAAGGACGAGTTCCTGGAAGTTGCGCCTGAGCGGGTAGACTATATGGACGTTTCTCCCAGACAGGTTATTTCTATTGCAACCGCAATGATTCCCTTCCTGGAAAACGACGACGCAAACCGTGCCCTGATGGGTTCCAACATGCAGCGTCAGGCAGTTCCGCTTCTGATGCCGGAATCTCCCATTGTGGGAACCGGTATGGAATACAAGGCTGCACGGGATTCCGGTGTATGTATTCTCGCCAAGGAAGCCGGCGTGGTAGAAAAAGTTTCTGCAGATGAAATTGTCATCCGCAATGAGAATAAGGAACTTGATACCTACAAGCTGACCAAGTTCACCCGTTCCAATCAGGGGACCTGTATCAACCAGCGTCCCATCGTCAACCACGGCGACAAAGTAGAAAAGGGTGAAATCATCGCAGACGGTCCTTCCACCAAGGACGGTGAAATCGGACTGGGTCGTAACATCCTGATCGGATTTATGACTTGGGAAGGTTACAACTACGAGGATGCAATTCTGATTAACGAAAAACTGGTCAAGGAAGATATCTTTACCTCTATCCATATTGAAGAATATGAGATTGAGGCAAGAGATACCAAACTGGGACCGGAAGAGATTACCAGAGATATTCCCAACGTGGGCGAGGATGCTCTGCGCGATTTGGATGAGAGAGGTATCATCCGTGTGGGTGCAGAGGTAGAGAGCGGTGACATTCTGGTAGGTAAGGTTACTCCCAAGGGCGAAACCGAGCTTACTGCAGAAGAGCGTCTGCTCCGTGCGATCTTCGGTGAAAAGGCAAGAGAAGTGCGTGATACTTCTTTGCGTGTTCCCCACGGTGAATATGGTATTATTGTAGATGTAAAAGTCTTTACCCGTGCCAACGGCGACGAGCTGCCCCCGGGTGTGAATCAGGTGGTTCGCTGTTACATCGCCCAGAAGAGAAAGATTTCTGTGGGTGATAAGATGGCAGGTCGTCATGGTAACAAGGGTGTCATCTCCCGCATTCTGCCGGAAGAGGATATGCCCTTCCTGCCGGATGGTACTCCTTTGCAGATTGTCCTGAACCCCCTGGGCGTACCTTCCCGTATGAACATCGGTCAGGTACTTGAGGTGCATCTGGGCTATGCAGCAAAGGCGTTGGGTTGGAAGATTGCAACACCGGTATTTGACGGTGCCAACGAGGAAGATATTATGGATGCTTTGGAGCAGGCGGGTTACAACCGCAACGGTAAGACCATCCTTTACGATGGCCGTACCGGTGAGCCCTTTGACAATCCGGTTACTGTTGGTTATATGCATTACCTCAAGCTTGCCCATCTGGTTGATGACAAGATTCACGCTCGTTCTACCGGACCTTACTCGCTGGTAACCCAGCAGCCTCTGGGTGGTAAAGCCCAGTTCGGCGGTCAGCGTTTCGGTGAGATGGAGGTTTGGGCACTGGAGGCATATGGTGCAGCTTATACCCTGCAAGAGATTCTGACCGTGAAGTCCGATGATATTGTAGGCCGTGTGAAGACTTATGAGTCCATTGTCAAGGGCGACAATGTTCCGGAGCCGGGCGTTCCGGAATCCTTCAAGGTTCTGGTAAAAGAACTGCAGAGCTTGGCTTTGGATATCAAGGTTCTGGACAAAGACGATAACGAAATCATCCTTCGGGAATCCATTGATGATGAGCCGGATGAATTGCCGGTTAACATCGCAGGTATGGAGGAAGATGAGTTTATGAGAGACAAGGATGACTTTGATGATGAGGATGCCGATGCAGAGGATTTCTTTGCAGAGGATGATGCAGACATCGATGATATTCTTGGCGGTGCAGATAGCAGTCTTGGTGGCGACTATCTGGATTCGGATGATATCGAGTCTTTGGACCTGATGGCCGAAGAAGAAGATTTTGATGATGACGACACGATATTCTAAAAAATAAGAATATCCTCCGTTGCTTGCGAAACTCACCGCAGGCAACAGCAGAATTTTGTGAGTTGGAAAGGCTTGGTCGTTATGAGTGAATATCAAAATTTTGAAGCGATTCAAATCGGACTTGCTTCACCTGAGAAAATCAGAGAATGGTCCAGAGGCGAAGTAAAAAAGCCCGAGACTATCAATTATAGAACCTTAAAACCCGAGAAAGACGGTCTGTTCTGCGAGCGTATCTTTGGCCCGCAGAAGGACTGGGAATGTCACTGCGGAAAGTACAAGAGAGTCCGTTATAAGGGCGTTGTCTGTGACCGCTGTGGCGTTGAGGTTACCCGCGCGAAAGTGCGCCGCGAGAGAATGGGCCACATCGAGCTTGCGGTTCCGGTATCTCACATTTGGTACTTTAAGGGAATCCCCAGCCGGATGGGACTGATCTTGGATATGTCCCCCCGTGCATTGGAGAAGGTGCTGTACTTTGCAGCTTATGTAGTCATTGATCCGGGTCGTACCTCTTTGATGAAGAACCAGATCCTCTCTGAGAAAGAGTATCGGGAAAATTATGAAAAATACGGAGATATGTTCCGTGCCGGAATGGGTGCAGAAGCAATCCTGGAGATGCTTCGTGACATCGATTTGGAAGAACTCTATCAGGAGCTGAAAGCGGATCTGGATGGTGCAAAGGGTCAGAAAAAGATTCGTACCGTCCGCCGTCTGGAAGTGGTAGAGGCATTCCGCAAATCCGGTAACAAACCCGAATGGATGATTATGACGGTCATTCCGGTTATTCCTCCGGAAATCCGTCCTATGGTACAGTTGGATGGCGGTCGTTTTGCGACCTCTGACCTGAATGATTTGTACCGCCGGGTCATCAATCGTAACAATCGTTTGAAGAGATTGCTGGATTTGGGTGCTCCCGAAATCATTGTAAGAAACGAAAAGAGAATGCTTCAGGAAGCAGTCGATGCGCTGATTGACAACGGTCGTCGTGGCCGTCCTGTTACCGGCCCCGGTAACAGACCCCTCAAATCCTTGTCCGATATGCTTAAGGGTAAACAGGGCCGTTTCCGTCAGAACCTGCTTGGTAAGCGTGTTGACTATTCCGGACGTTCGGTTATCGTGGTTGGACCTGAGCTGAAGATTTATCAGTGCGGTCTGCCCAAGAAGATGGCTCTGGAACTGTTCAAACCCTTTGTAATGAAGAAACTGGTTGCTGACGGTCTGGCACACAACATCAAATCCGCAAAGCGGATGGTAGAGCGTGTCCGCCCCGAGGTTTGGGATGTGCTGGAAGAGGTTATTTCCGAGCATCCGGTACTCCTCAACCGTGCACCAACCCTGCACAGACTGGGTATTCAGGCATTTGAACCGGTTCTGGTTGACGGTAAAGCCTTGAAACTGCATCCGTTGGTATGTACTGCGTTTAACGCGGACTTCGACGGTGACCAGATGGCGGTGCATCTGCCCCTTTCTGCAGAGGCACAGGCAGAGGCTCGTTTCTTGATGCTGTCTGCAAACAACCTGATTAAGCCTCAGGATGGTAAGCCTGTTACCGTTCCTACCCAGGATATGGTTTTGGGTAGCTACTACCTGACCTTGAAAGACGATACCGAAATCGGTACCGGCAAGGTGTTCTCCTCTTATGATGAGGCAGTTCTGGCATACAACAACGATGCTGTCGGTCTGCATGCGCCCATCCGTGTTCGGGTTACCCGCAACATCAATGGCGAAGAAAAGACCGGTTTGATTGATGCAACGGTTGGACGGTTGATCTTCAACTCCAAAATCCCGCAGGATTTGGGATTTGTAGACCGTACCGATCCGGAGCACGCATTGGATCTGGAGATTGGCGACAATGTGCTCCATACTCCCAAATCCAAAATAGCAAACGATGAAAAGGTAGAGCCGGGTGTTGACAAGAAGTTGCTGGGTAAGATTATCGATGCCAGCATCAAGGTGCACGGCATTACCGAAACCGCAACCCTGCTGGATGACATCAAGGCAATGGGATACAAGTATTCCACCATTGGTGCCATCACCGTCTGTGTGGACGATATGCAGGTGCCGGAGGCAAAGAAACAGTATCTGGCAGAAGCAGAAGAAAATATCGAAAAGGTAATGAAGAAGTATCGCCGTGGTCTGTTGACCGATGAAGAGCGTTACCGCCACGTGATCAATATCTGGTCTGAAACCTCTAACAAGGTTACTGATGCCCTGATGGCAAACCTGAGTCAGCTCAATCCTATCTATATGATGGCAAACTCCGGTGCCCGTGGTAGCGTAAACCAGATTCGTCAGCTGGCAGCAATGCGTGGTTTGATGGCGGATACCTCCGGTCGTACCATTGAGATTCCGATTCGTTCCAACTTCCGTGAGGGACTGAACGTGCTTGAGTACTTCATTTCTACCCACGGTGCTCGTAAAGGTTTGACCGATACCGCGCTCCGTACTGCCGACTCCGGTTACTTGACCCGTCGTCTGGTAGACGTTTCTCAGGAAGTGATTGTCCGTGAAGAGGACTGCGGAACCCGTGACGGTATCGTGGTTTGTGATATCCGTGATGGCAATGAGGTTATCGAGCCGTTGATTGACCGTCTGGAGGGCAGAACCGTAACCGAGAATATCATTCATCCTGAAACCGGCGCAATCATCGTTCCGGAAAATGAGATGATTACCGCAGATCAGGCACGCCAGATTGTCAATGCAGGCATTCAGGAAGTGAAGATCCGTTCCGTTGTGAAGTGTCGTAGTAAGGTGGGTGTTTGTGCAAAATGTTACGGACACAACCTGGCATCCGGCAGACCGGTTGATGTGGGTGAAACTGTTGGTATCATCGCAGCACAGTCCATTGGTGAGCCGGGTACTCAGCTGACCATGAGAACCTTCCACGCCGGCGGTGTCGCAGGTGACGATATTACTCAGGGTCTTCCCCGTGTGGAGGAGTTGTTTGAGGCAAGAAAGCCCAAGGGCGTTGCAATCATCAGCGAAATCAGCGGTAAGGTTCGCCTGACCGAAGTGAATAACAAGCGTGAAATCACCGTTATGAATCAGGAAACCGGCGAAGCAGTGGAATATCTGATTCCCTTTGGTTCCAGAATCAAGGTTCGTGATGAACAGGAGATTCAGGCGGGTGATCCGCTGACTGAGGGTTCCATCAATCCCCACGATATTCTGGAGATTATGGGTTCTACCGCAGTGCAGAACTACTTCATTCAGGAAGTACAGCGCGTATATCGTCTGCAGGGTGTTGATATCAACGATAAGCATATCGAGGTTATCGTACGTCAGATGATGCACAAGGTGAAGATTGAAGATGCCGGTGACACCGATCTGCTCACAGGCTCCTTAATCAGCATCTATGAGCTGGAAGAAATCAATCAGAAGATGGAAGCAGAGGGCAAAGAACCTGCAAAGGCATCCGACGTATTGATGGGTATTACCAAGGCAGCACTGGCAACAGAATCCTTCTTGTCAGCAGCATCCTTCCAGGAAACCACCCGTGTTCTCACCGATGCGGCAATCAAGGGTAAGAAAGACCCGCTGGTTGGTCTTAAAGAAAACGTTATTATTGGTAAGCTTGTTCCTGCCGGAACCGGTATGGCACGCTACAATAATATTGATGTTTGCCCTGCCTATGGCGAAACTCTGGCAGCTGCAGCAGAAATTGCAGCGGAAGAAGACGCTATATAACATAGGAAGAAACACTGAAAAAGGAGTTGAGGAAATCCCTCAACTCCTTTTTGGTTGCCGTTTTGCCAACTTATCAACAC
>JAZNKC010000079.1:0-21430 GCA_045578365.1 Ructibacterium sp. | reverse complement strand
TCAAGATAAAATGCTATATTCCCACTTTCAGGATAACAACGAATTTCTGCATTAACACCCTCTACTACTTCCCAACCTACATATACATATTCTCCAAAAACTTTTCCATTCTCAAGTAACCAAGCATCTAGATAATTGAATGCTTGTATTGATGTTTCAAAAGGAATGTATGTAGATAAAACAACATTATTATAAACTTCATCCCATAATACATGTATATCAAAACTTTCCGCTACCGCTCTTACAGGAACAAGAGTTCTTCCATTAACTAATTGCGGTGGAACATCTAATGTAACATTGTTTCCGTTTACTGATAATATATTGCTATTAATCTGCATAACAACTGTTATATCTTGTTTTTTTGCAGTTATCTTTTGTATGCTACCATCCCAATCTACAGTTGCGCCTAATTCTTCAAAGATTTTACGCATAGGAACCATGGTACGACCATTAATTATTTGTGGTTGAACGTCAAATTCTAATGGTTCACCATTCAGCACAACTGACAACTCATTATTGGCTGATACAGGAACAATAAATACACTTACTGATAATATCACAACCATCAAAACACTTAGAAATCTTTTCATTTGCAAAACCTCCATAAATTAAAAAATGCGTGGGCATAAGCCCACGCACGAAAAACGAGGCTATGCTCCTGTTGTCACGCAGTTAATCCATTACACCATAAGGGAACGAACAGCAAGCCTGCGTTTTTACCAACGCAAGCCTTATGGCGTATAATAGAATATTTAACTACGTGACTATTGTATTTTAACACAAAACTTTATCTTTTTCAATACTTTTACAAATATTTACCTGATTAAAACAAAAAAACGTATTGACTACGGCTACTTTATACACATATCACAGCCACCCACCCTTGCAAAATGCCATAAGTATATAATTCCCATTTGATTAAAGGTTGTTTAGGAATTTCAAGTTGTTTATTATTTTAAACTAGTATATATAGCATTCTCTATTATTAATTAATACACACTGTCTAAATTTATGTCCAATATAAAACTTTTTTAAAAAATATTTTTCAAAATCATACTTTTCTGTGCTATTGCTGAAAATAAAATTTTTAAATTTTTATAACAGAGCAAAATGGTAAAGAACACAGGTACGGAAGAACTTGCGCACCTCGAAATCGTGGGAACCATCGTGCGACAGCTGGTGAAAAATGCCACTACCGACGAGATTGAGAACAGTCCCTTTGGACAGTATTTTATGAACCACGGCAGAGGCGTTTATCCGGCAGATGCAACCGGTGTTCCCTTTGATGCCAACAGTATTGCGGTAACCGCTGACCCCATTGCGGATTTGACCGAGAACTTGGCGGCAGAGCAGAAAGCCAGAGCGGTCTATGACAACATTCTGCGGGTTTCGGATGATCCGGATGTGAATGATGTTATCAAGTTCCTGCGCCAGAGAGAAATCGTGCATTTCCAGCGTTTCGGTGAGGCACTTGACCAACTGCAAAACACTCCTGCAATCCGTGGCTTCTGCCCCGGAATGAAGAAATAAAAATAAGCACCCGTAAGGGTGCTTATTTTAATTTTTGCAGTAGACTGTCTTTGATTTCGGAAACATCGCAGGAGAGGACCTTTTGCTTGAGGGGCAGAATCAGTCGTGGTGAAACCGAAAGCTCATCCACCCCGATGGCAAGAAACAATTCGGTCAGGGAAAGATCCCCCGCAAGCTCCCCGCAGATGCCCACCCAGATTCCCGCTTGGTGGGCGTTTTCTACCACCGTGTGCAAAAGCCGAAGAATGGCAAGGTGGTGTAAGTCGCAAAAAGGAGCCGTGTCGGGGTTTTGCCGATCGATGGCAAGTGTATACTGGGTCAGGTCGTTGGTGCCGACAGAGAAGAAATCCACCTCTCTGGCAAGCTTATCGCTGATGATGGCAGAGGCAGGGGTTTCAATCATAATTCCCAGCTCGGTATTTTCCCGAAAGGGAATTTGTTCTTCCCGCAATTCGGCTTTGACCTCTTCACAAAGCTCCTTGACCTGTTGTACCTCACTTAAGGAGGTAATCATGGGGAACATAATCGCCAGATGCCCGAAGATGGAGGCGCGATAGAGTGCTCTTAGCTGAGTTTTGAAGATGGCAGGTCTGGTCAGGCAGATGCGGATGGCACGGACGCCCATAGCGGGATTTTCCTCCTTGGGCATAGAAAAGTAATCCACCTGCTTGTCAGCGCCGATATCCAAAGTTCGGATGATGACACGCTTTCCCATCGCTTTTTGCAATGCACTCTTATAGATGGCAAATTGCTCATCCTCAGTGGGGTAGGTCTTACTCTCTAAAAAGATAAATTCACTGCGGAACAGGCCTACTCCCATGGCATCGTTGGCATAGACGGCGGGCATATCCTCCAAGGACCCGATATTGGCATAGAGCAGAATTTTCTGCCCGTCCTTGGTGACCGGCTTGATGCCCTTTAATTTTGCCAAAAGTTCATTCTGGCGCTCGGTCTGTTGTTTTTTTGCTTGCATTTCAAGGACGGTCTGCATATCCGGGTCGATATAAATATCTCCGGTAAATCCGTCCACAATAATATCGGTGTCGGCATAGGCATCATTCATAATCCCCTCTGCGCCGATGACCGCAGGAATGTTCATGGTTCGGGCAAGAATGGAGGTGTGGGAGGCGGCGCTCCCTTTTTCGGTGACAAATGCCAGAATTTTGGATTTGTCCATCTGGACGGTTTCGGACGGTGCCAAATCCTCCGCACCGATGATGGCAGGCTCGTTGAGCGCAAAGCCATCCACCGAGCTTTTTGACAAAATGGCAATAATGCGGTCAGAAATATCCTTCACATCTGCCGCTCTTGCCTGCATATAGCTGTTATCCATAGAGGCAAACATCTCGCTGAAGGTTTCGGCAGTCATAGACACTGCACTTTCAGCGTTGATTTTTTGTTCATGGATGGAGGTGCGAATCGAACCCAAATAGTCCAAATCTTCCAGCATCATTCGATGAATATCAAAAATCATTGCATTTTCTTCACCCACCTCATTGCGGGCTTTTTCGTAAAGGTCGTTGAGTTGGCGGGATGCGGTCTCCCTTGCGTCTTGAAACCGTTCCCATTCCTTTTCGGCATCTTCAATATGATGACGCTGGATTTTGCCGGAGGATTTTTTCAAAAGCTTCAGCTTGCCAAAGGCAACACCGCCGCACACCCCTTGTCCTTGAATGGTTGTCATAAAAGCCTCCTTAAAGATTGTCTTGGAAGAACTGCTTGAGCTCTGCTATGGCCGCATCTTCATCACTGCCCTCAATAACCACTTTGACACAATCCCCTTGCTGGACTGCCAATGCCATCACCGAAAAAATTCGTTTGGCATCTCCGGATTTTCCGGAGAGGGTGAGGGTGATATCCGATTGGAATTTGCCGGCTTCCTTGACCAGAAGTCCGGCGGGTCTTGCGTGGATGCCCAATTCATCCTGAATGGTATATTCAAATTCTTTCATAGAGATTCCTCCTTCAATAAGTATTTCTTTTATAGCATTACCTCTGTAAGAAATTTTATCCGCAGGAACGAAAAAAATTGCCATATTGATGACGGTGGAAAATGCAAAAGAGCATCAAAGTTAAATCACTTGATAAATAGCATATAAAGGAGGGTATAATTTCTTGTTCATTGGACTATTTGCACAAAAAAGAGGAAAGAAGAAAAAAATAACGACTTTTTTCTTGAAATTTTTTCTTGAATAGGGTAGAATTATCCATATGTCTATAAATAAAATGAAGTAGGTATAGACAATATATATAAAGAAGAAAACTAATCTACAGAAGTATTTCTGCTTTTGCCTGTTTGAGGCAATTTGTGAAGGAGGCAACAAAAATGAGTGAAATTAAGAGAATTGGTGTTATGACTGCCGGCGGCGACTGCCCCGGTTTGAATGCGGTTATCCGTGCGGTGACCAAGACTGCAATCCAGAAGTATGGTCTGGAAGTGGTTGGCATCAAACACGGTTATCGTGGTTTGTTCCTTGGCGGTGATGAATTTGTAGACCTGACCTTGGATAAGGTATCCGGTATCATTTCTAAGGGTGGTACCATCCTCTACAGCTCCAACAAGGATAATCTGTTTGACTATACCTATACCGATGAAAACGGTGTAGAGCATAAGAATGTAGATATGTCCGATGTAGGCGTTGAGAACCTGAAAAAAGCAGGCATCGACGCAATGGTTATCATCGGTGGTGACGGAACCTTGACTTCCGGCCGTGACTTTGCAAGAAAGGGCGTTAAGGTAATCGGCGTTCCCAAGACCATTGATAATGACTTGGCAGCTACCGACACCACCTTTGGCTTTGATACTGCAGTTGCTACCGCAACCGAGTCCATTGACCGTTTGCGTACCACCGCAGAATCTCACAGCCGTGTTATCGTGGTTGAGGTTATGGGTCGTTATGCAGGATTTATTGGTATTGCATCTGCCATTGCAGGCGGTTGTGATGCATGCTTGATTCCTGAAGTTCCTTATGACATCAATAAGGTTGCAGAGGCAATCAAAGCAAACCGTGCAAGAGGCAAGAACTTTGGTCTTGTGGTTGTTGCAGAGGGTGCAAAGCCTCTGGATGGTGAGGTTGTTGTTTCTAAAGTGGTTGAGGATAGTCCTGACCCCATCAGACTGGGCGGTATCGGCAGCGTTGTTGCAGACCAGCTGGAGAAACTGGTAGGTCTGGAATGCCGTGCAACCATCCTCGGACACGTACAGAGAGGTGGTACTACCACTGCCAATGACAGAATTCTGTCTACCCGTTATGGTACCTATGCAGTTGACCTTTTGATGGAAGGCAAGTTCGGCAATATGGTAGCACTCAAGGGCGCAGAGCTTGGCTATGAATCTCTGGAAAATGTCATCGGTGCAAACAAAGCAGTAGAGGAAGACGGCTACTGGCTCAAGACTGCACGCAACGTTGGCATCTGCATGGGCGACTAAGTTTGATAAATTTTGATATTTCTGAAAAAAGTGCTTGCATTTTCTGTTTGCTTGTGCTATAATAATTCACGCTTGTTTATGACAGGCGATGAAATTACGTAAATGATTGATTTTATAGATTGAAAGAGGTGAAACAAATGAGAGAGGGCATCCATCCCGATTACAAAGAAACCACCATTAAGTGCGCATGTGGCAACGTTATCGAGACCGGTTCTACTAAAGAGAACATCCGTATCGAAATTTGCTCTGCATGTCACCCTTTCTACACCGGTAAGCAGAAGTTGGTAGACACCGGCGGTAGAGTGGATAAGTTCAGAAAGCGTTACGGTCTGGACAAATAACTATCATTTGCATAAAAACGCTGACTCCGAAAGGAGTCGGCGTTTTTTGCTTTTCACAGGAAAATTCTCCCTTTCTTCGACAGTATAAAAATCCCAACCCTGCAAATAATGAAATCAGGTTCTCAATTTTTATGACAGGAGCGAGATTTCATGCTAAACAAGGTTGAGATTTGCGGGGTCAACACCTCCAAGCTTCCCACCCTCTCGGAGGAAGAAAAAAAGGTGTTGTTTGAAAGAATTCAAAAGGGCGACAAAGAGGCAAGACAGGAATTTATCTACGGAAACCTACGTCTGGTCCTGAGTATTCTGCAACGGTTCCACAATCGTGGAGAGAGCGCCGATGACCTGTTCCAGATTGGGTGTATTGGCTTGATTAAGGCGCTGGATAACTTTGATACTTCCCACGATGTCAAGTTTTCTACCTATGCCGTCCCGATGATTATTGGTGAGATTCGACGATACCTCAGGGATAATAACGCCATCAGGGTCAGCCGTTCCATTCGGGACACCGCATACAAGGCACTGGCGGTGAAAGAGAAGCTGACCGCAAAGAGCGGACGGGAGCCAACCGTAGAGGAAATTGCCAAGGAACTGGAACTGAGCAAAGAGACGGTATCCCTTGCGCTGGATGCGATACTGGATCCGGTTTCGTTGCAGGAGCCGGTTTATCACGACGGGGGTGATGCAGTCTTTGTGATGGATCAGGTCAAGGACGAAAAAAATCAGGACGAGTCTTGGATTGAAAAAATTTCCTTGATGGAGGCAATGAAAAAGCTGGGGGAGCGGGAACAGCATATCCTGAAACTCCGCTTTTTTGAGGGGAAGACCCAGATGGAGGTGGCGGGAGAAATCGGCATCTCCCAAGCCCAGGTTTCCCGATTGGAGAAAAACGCCCTGACCCATATGCGAAAATATTTATAAGCTTGCAAGAAGGCGAAGGTTGTGATAAACTAAACCTGAAATTGGCAAAGGAAAAGAGGGAGAGAGGATGCTGGAGCAATGTATGTTGTGTCCCAGGGAATGCGGGGTAAATCGCACAGGGGGACAGCTTGGTTTTTGCGGAGCCGGGGAAGAAATCAAGATCGCCCGTGCGGCACTTCACTTTTGGGAAGAGCCTTGTATTTCCGGTACCCAAGGCTCCGGCACCGTCTTTTTCTCCTGTTGTACCATGAAATGTGTCTATTGCCAGAACTATCAAATCAGCACCTTGAATCAAGGGGTGGTTGTCACAGTAGAGGTGTTAGCAGAGCGCTTTTTGGACCTGCAAAAACAAGGAGCCAACAATATCAATCTAGTGACGCCTACCCACTTTGTGCCCCAGATTATCGAGGCGTTAAAACTTGCTAAAAGCAAAGGGCTCGCCCTGCCGGTGGTCTATAATTGTGGCGGGTACGAGCGGGTGGAAACCTTGAAACTTCTTGAGGGATATGTGGATATTTATATGCCGGATATGAAGTATTATGCCGATACCTATGCGGTAAACTATTCCGCAGCACCCAACTATTTTGCGATTGCCTCGGCGGCGATTAAGGAGATGGTACGGCAGGTGGGCAAACCTGTCTTTGATGAAAACGGAATGATGCAAAAAGGTGTGATTGTGCGGCATATGATGCTCCCCGGCTTGCTGTTTGACAGTAAGAAGATTCTGGACTATCTGTATGACACCTACCACAACGATATTTACATAAGCATTATGAGTCAATACACCCCGATGCCACAGGTAAAAGGGGATAAAAGACTTTCCCAAAAACTCAACAAGGAGCATTATGAGGCAATGATTGCCTATTGCGAGGAAAAAGGGATAGAAAACGCTTTTATTCAGGATGGCGAGGCGGCGGATGAGAGTTTTATCCCGCCCTTTGAGAATGAATAAAAACAGGTGGATGATTCTCATCATCCACCTGTTTTTTATACATTCTTCAGTTGCTCTATTAACATAGGCAACGCCTCTTCAAAGTTCACGCCATAGTCGATGGGGTTGGGATCTTTCAAGGTGGCCTCAATGGAGGCGAGGGTGAAATCCACGCCCAGCTTGAGGGCATCCTTCCAGCCCATTCCCCGCATTCGGGCACCGGTCACACAAGAGGCGAATACATCGCCGGTTCCGTGGTGTACCGAGGGAAGCTTTTGGTTGGCATAATAGAAAAAGCTTTGGTCGGCAGAATCGTAAAAATAACAACCAACTTTGTCTTTTTCCAGACTGATGCCGGTGAGGGCAACCCGCTTGGCACCAAGGTTTGCCAGCTTTTTCAAGGTGGTGCGGATATCCTCTTCGGTGTATGCTTCAAGATAGGGTTCCTTAAGCATAAATGCCGCCTCAGTCAGGTTGGGAAGAAGCAAATCCGCGTGCTTGCAAAGGGCGGTCATCCGGTCTGCAAATGCTTGGGTGAATCCGGAATACAAACGTCCGTGGTCCCCCATCACCGGGTCGATAATAATGGTGGCATTTTGTTTTTGTGACGAAAGAAAAGCATCCACAAAATCCACCTGTTCAAAGGAACCGAGATAGCCGGTATACACCGCATCAAAGGAAAGGTTGAGTTCCTCAAAGGTATTGGTAATGGGCATAAGCTCCTTGGTCAAATCGTGAAAGGTAAATTTGGGAAATGCCGTATGGGTAGAAAGTACTGCAGTGGGGAGCACTGCCGCCTCGACACCGGCTGCCGAAATGATAGGGAGTGCTACGGTCAGGGAACATTTTCCCACACAGGAAATGTCTTGGATGGTAAGAATTCGTTTGATGGTGCACCCCTCCTTCGAAAAGTTTCTTTGGTTAGTTTAGCATATACGCCCTGTTTTTTCAAGAAAAAGTTACAGAAAATGAAGAGATTTCGAAAATTTCGCAAAAGGCCAGAAAAATTTCTATTTTTGTTCAAATTATAGTTGAAATAACGAGCAAAATTTGGTATGATACTAAGATAGATGATTATTACCTTAAGGAGCGCTTGTTATGGGAATTGACATTGCCAATAATATCAAGGCGGTAGAGCTTTTGAAGGTGGAAACGCTCCAAAAACTGACCGATTTGTTTGGGGATATTGCTGCCGAGGCAAACGGGGAAACTACCGACCGCATTGCAGAGGATGGGGCGGCGCTGATTTGCAGCGTATATTTGTTGTGCCACCGTCTGGGTGTGGATTTTACGGAGATGGATACAAAGATGAAAGCAATGCTTCGCACAGGGATGCAGGAGAAGCATCTTCTGGAGCGGAGGTTTGGGGATTTACAAACCTTGCTTGACTGTCTGGAGGAGCGAAAGGATGAACAATAAAAAAACCAAGGCGTTGGCGCATGGAGCAATCTGTGCCGCCTTATCGGTGATTTTGATGTGTCTGGCATATTATCTGCCTTTCTTTTCTACGGTATCGGTATTGTTTGCCGGACTTCCTATGGTGTTTTTGGGCACCAGATATGGTGGAAAAATCGCTGCGATTTCTGCTATGGCGGCGATTCTGGTTCTGCCGATGCTGATGGGGAATATTCTCTCGGCGTTGCTGCTTGGCGTTTTGAATCTTCTGCCCGGTGTGGTGATTGGCTATGGCATCGCCCACCGCAAGCGGTATCTTACGGTACTTGCTTTTGCATCTGGGGCAATTTTGATAGGATTGGTTTTGCAGATTCTTCTTTTGAACAGTATGACCGCAGACGGGAATGGGATTGCCGCAATTCTGGATGAAATTGTGGCGGGTGCCAAGACCATGATGGGACAGATGATTGACGGACTGGGTGAGGCGGAAAAGCAACAGCTTTTGCCGGTTACTGATACTCTGTACCAAGCAATGGATATGGTCAAGGTGGCATTTCTTTTGTATCTGCCAACCATTTTGATTGCCATGGCAACAGCATTGGGATACGGCAGTATGGCAACCGGGATCTTTATGCTTCGGCGTTTGAAAATCCGCAGGGTTAACTATCTTCCTTTTTCGATGATTCAGGCATCCCGCGGCGTTTGTTATCTGTCGGTCATTCTTTCGTTATTCACCTCGTTTTCGGTCAGCACCGCACCGATGGCGGTGGGAATGCGGAATATGGCTGCACTTCTGGATTGTTTCTTAGCGGTATGCGGCCTTTCCTTGATTGACAACAAGCTCAGCCGAAAGGTGGCCTCCGGCTATGCCCGTACAGGCATTTATGCCGCAGTATTTGTGATTGGTTATGTCTTGATTGGATTTATTAGTCAGGCTTTGATTTTTCTTGGATTGTTGGACGGTATGATGGATTTTAGGCGTTCTTACAAGGTGGGTGAAGGTTATGGCAAAGACGAATAAGAGCTTACTTTCGATTGGAAGAAAGTATTTCTTCCGGTATCGGCTGCTTGGTGCGGCGGGATTTTTGTTGTTTGGTATCCTGTCCCTCTTATTGGAATGGCGAAATTACAACGCAGTTTCGGTGATTGGGATTCTGGAGATTCTTGCCGGTCTGGGTATCGGTATCAGCGGATTCCTCCTTTCTGACCGCCAACAAAAGAGTATGGTCGGCGAATTGGAAAACTTCAGCTATTGTATGGAGAGTGTAACCCGTACTGCAGTGCTGAATTTCCCGTCCCCCTTGGTGGTGGTTTCCATCGGCGGTGCCATCCAATGGTACAACCGGAGCTTTGCACAGATGGTTGGCAGAGAAAACCTGTATGAGGAATATCTGCAAGACTTGTTTCCGGAACTGCAGTTCAGCCGGTTTGTGGAAAACGAAGAACCCACCCCCGAAGAATATGCATACAAAGACAACAGCTTTTTAGTGAGCGGACAGGCGGTGCGCACCATCCGCGGGGATATTACCGAAACCATGGTTGCCCTTTATTTTTCCGACCTGTCAAAGGTCAAGGCGTATCAGAAAAAGCTTCAGGATAGCAAGGTCATTGTCTGCTCCTTAATGGTGGACAACTATGAAGAAGTCTTTAAGGGAACCCCCAACACCAACCACGCGGCATTGATTTCTGAGATTGAGCGTTGTGTCAATGACTGGATGGAAAAAGGGGACGGCGTCAGCCTTCGTTATGAGAAAGACCGCTTTATGCTCCTGTTTGAGGCGGCAAAGTTTGAACAACTGTTGCAGGAAAAATTTGATATCCTGCGTGAAATCAAAACCATTGAAAAGGGAAACCGATTCCCCATCACCCTGAGTATCGGGGTAGGAATCATCGGCGAAACGGTCAAGGAAAACCAGCAGCTTTCGCTGGCGGCGTTGGAAATGGCGCTGGGCAGAGGCGGTGATCAAGCGGTGATCAAGACGCCCAAGGGATTCCAGTTCTATGGTGCAAAGAGTCGGGAAATCGAAAAGAGTACCAAGGTCAAGGCGCGGGTGGTTGCCCACGCATTGAGAGATTTGGCAGATCAGGCATCCTCAGTCATTATTATGGGACATCGTAATGGCGATGCGGACAGTGTGGGTGCGGCGGCAGGCTTGTTCTGGGCATTGCGGAGTCGCAAGGTGGATGCTTACATTGCTCTTGATAAGAATCACAATCACGCCCAGACAGTGCTTGAAAACCTGATGAAGCATGAAGAATACGCCGCGCGGATTCTCAATCAGGAGCGGGCACTTGCCCAGATTGACGAAAAGACCCTGTTGATTGTGGTGGATACCCACCGGCCCAGCATGGTGGAATATGAAGATGTATTGCGGAATGTCAAAGAGGTGGTCCTGATTGACCATCACCGTCGTGGTGAGGAATTTTTGGAGGATACCGTGCTCAGTTATCACGAGCCTTATGCATCCTCGTCCAGCGAAATGGTTGCAGAGCTTTTGCAGTATATGGCAGAGGGCAGAGCGATGAATGCGGCAGAGGCGGAGGCGCTTTACAGCGGTATCTATATCGACACTAAGGGATTTACCTTCAAAACCGGTGTGCGCACCTTTGAAACCGCTTCCTATCTGCGCAAGATGGGGGCAGATCCGGTCAATGTGCGGCGACTGTTCCGCAACGACTTGGATATGTATATCTTAAAATCCAACATCATCAGCAGAGCCAAAATCTATCGGGACAACATTGCCCTTGCAAGTTGTGAGAATATGGGTGCCGATACGCCTCTGGTGGTGGCACAGGCAGCCGATGAGCTTTTGAACATCAAGGGCATCGAGGCAGCGTTTGTACTTGCGGTTACCGGACCGAAGATTGTCATCAGCGGCAGGTCTTTGGATTCTGTGAATGTGCAGGTGATTCTGGAAAAACTGGGCGGCGGCGGGCATATTACCATTGCCGGTGCACAGGTGAAAAACAACGGATTGGAAATGGCAGAAATGCAACTGCGTGCTGCTATTGATGAAGTGCTTTTTGACGAGGCTCCTGTTTTGGAGCAGGAATAATTTTGGAATAGAAGAAAGGCAGGAATTTGTTATGAAAGTAATTTTGACACAGGATGTAAAATCCCAAGGGAAAAAGGGAGATTTGATCAATGTCAGCGATGGCTATGCCAATAACTTTTTGCTCCCCAAGGGTTTGGCTGTTCCCGCAACCAAGCAGGCAGTCAATGAACTGGAAGGGAAAAAGGGTGCAGAGCAGTACCACCGCAATCAGGAAGAATTAAAAGCCGTGAAGCTTGCAGAACGCCTGAAAGAAGTGACTGTAAAGCTGTCTGCAAAGGCAGGCAAAGAGGGCAAGCTGTTTGGTTCCATCACCTCTAAGGATGTGGCACAGGCACTCAAGGAACAGCATCACATTGAGGTGGATAAGAGAAAAATCAATCTGCCTGACGGCATCAAGACTTGCGGCATCCGTGAGGTAGAGGTAACCTTGTTCCCCAAAGTTGTGGGTGTGTTCAAGGTGGAAGTAACCGAAGCATAAAAATACCTGAAATGGTATGAAAGCAGGTGAACGTATGAATGAAGTAACGAATCGTCCGGAGGAACAACTTATCGAACAGGCGATGCCCTTTAGCAATGAGGCGGAGCAATCCGTGTTGGGTGCCATGTATCTGGACAGAGATTGTATTCCGGATGTGGTTGGCAATGTGCGGGGCGAGGATTTTTATATCAGCCGGCACAGAGAGCTTTTTGAAGCGATTGTAGAGCTTTATAACACAGGCAAGCCCATCGATTTGGTTACCTTAAAGGAACACCTTACCTTAAGGGGCAGTTTGGAAAAAATCGGCGGTATCGCCTTTGTGGTCGAGGTGGCAAATCTGGTCCCCTCTACCGAGAGTGTGAACTTTTATGCCGCAATCGTGCGGGATAAGGCGGTACAACGGCGGATGATCCGGATGGCGGACGAGCTGCGCAACAAGTGTTATCGGGGCGATGAAGAAACCGACGACATTCTGGCAGAGGCACAGCAGTCCATCATTGAGATTTCTCAGGACCGCAGCAGTAGAGGCTTGGTGCATATTGGCAGATACCTGAATGAGGGTCTGGAAAAGCTGGAAAAGCTTTCAGAAAAAAGTGATACGGTTACCGGAATCCCTACCGGATTCATTGATTTGGACCGCAGAACTTCGGGACTTCATGCAGCAGAACTGATTATTCTGGCGGCAAGACCTGCCATGGGTAAGACCAGCCTTGCACTGAATATTGCCCAGAATGCGGCAGTCAAGGCAAAGAAGAATGTGGCAGTATTCAGCCTGGAAATGCCGGGCGTACAGGTGGCAAATCGTATGCTCAGCTGTGAGGCTCGCTTAAGCTCCGAAAAAATCAAGCGGGGCGAGATTAAGGATGACGAATGGGGCAAAATCGGCAACGCCGTATCGGTACTGTCGTCAGCCAATATTTATGTAGACGATACTTCCAGCATTACCGTGTCAGAGATTGGTGCACGCAGCAGAAAGCTCATGCTGGAAAAAGGTTTGGACCTTGTGGTGATTGACTATCTGCAGCTGATTAGCGGCAGCGGAAGAGGTGCCAACCGGCAACAGGAAATTACCGAGATTTCCCGTAACCTGAAGATTCTTGCCAATGATTTGAACATTCCCATTATTGCACTTTCTCAGCTCAGTCGTGCCTCCGACAAGGAAAAGCGGGAACCGGTGCTGAGTGACCTTCGTGATTCGGGTGCCATCGAGCAGGATGCGGATATGGTTATGTTCCTGCATCGTGAGGGGTACTATCACGAGGATGCAGAAGAACCCAACAAGGCAAAATGCAGCTTTGCAAAGCACAGAAACGGTGAGGTGGGGTATGATTACCTGACCTGGATCGGAGAATATACCATGTTTGCAGACTGGAGCGGGGACCATGCAAAATAATACCTTAAAGGTACTTTCTTCCATACGAAAAACCATACAGACCCATCAACTGCTTTCCCAAGGAGAAACCGTTTTGGTCGGGGTTTCCGGCGGGGCGGATTCGGTCTGCTTGTTGCACGCCTTAAATGTTCTAAAAGAAGAACTTAAAATCAAGCTTGCGGCGGCGCATTTTCATCATGGAATCCGCGGCAAGGATGCAGACAACGATGCGGCATTTGTGAAAAAGCTTTGCAAGAGTTGGAAAATTCCTTGTTATCAAACAAAAGAGGATGTACCTGCCCTTGCCAAAGAGATGGAGGTTTCGGAAGAAACGGCAGGACGGATTGCCCGTTATCGGTTCTTTCGGGAATTGTGTGAGAAAAAGGGTTTTACCAAGATAGCAACTGCTCACCATCGGGATGACCAGGCAGAAACCGTGCTGATGCGGATTTTGCGCGGGAGTGGTATTGACGGACTTTCCGGCATCCGTTATCTGCGCCACGATGGGGTGATTCGCCCCCTTCTGGATGTGGAGCGGGCAGAGATTGAAGGCTACTGCAAGGAAAACAACTTGGTGTATTGTGAGGATGCCACCAATCAGGAGGATGCCTATACCAGAAACCGCATCCGCCATCATCTGCTCCCGATGTTAAAGGAAGAGTTTAACCCCAACATTGTGACTGCGCTGGCAAATCTGGCACAGAATATGGCAGAAGATGGGGACTTTATCAACGGGTATGCCCAACGACTTTATAGGCGGATTCAAAATCCTGCACCGGGGCATAAACCTACTCTGCTGGATATGGAAACCCTATTATGGGTACAGGACAGTATCCGCAACCGCCTGTTGATAGCGGCAGCCCAAGAGGAGATGGGCAAGGACTATCGCTTGGAACGATGCCATCTTAATTCCATACAGGGACTGTTGGAAAAAGAAACCGGTGCATCGATCAGTTTGCCTCAGGGACTTACCGTGGCGGTGCGCTATGGTTGGCTTGCCTTTGAGATGGCAGAAGAGCCAGAAGTGGAGCAGACGGTGTATGAACAGCCGGAGTTTGGCAGGCAGTATGAGATTTGCCAAAAGGCGGTCACCCTGACCCTTTTGGAAAAAGTAAAAAAATCAAAAAAGCACCGATTGGTGCTGGATTATGATAAGATTGCGCATCTCCCCTTGCAGCTTCGGACCAGAAGAAACGGGGACCGCATTGCGGTCTATCAGGATGGTCGGGAGAAGAAGCTGAAGGACTTTTTGATTGATGCAAAAATTCCCGCAAAGGAGCGGGACAGTATTCCGCTTTTGTGTAGCGGAAGCCAGGTATTGGCGGTAATCGGGCATCGCGTAGCCGAGCCCTACAAATGTACCAAAGAAACGGTGAGAGGTTTGGTGATTGAGGATGAGTAAATTAAAGGTTGGAAGAATGATGCTGACCGAGGAAGAAATTCAGCAACAGGTAGAAAAACTGGCAGAACAAATCAATCAGGACTATCCTGAGGGAGAGCTGATTGTGGTGGGCATCTTAAAGGGATGCTTTGTCTTTGTCAGCGATTTGGTGCGCAGACTGAAAGCAGACATCAAGGTGCATTTTATGCAGGTGTCCAGCTACGGCGACGGGACGGTGAGCACCGGAAACATTCAAATCAAAAAGGATTTGGATATTGATATTGCAGGGAAGCATCTGCTTCTGGCAGAGGATATCATTGATTCCGGGAATACCCTGAGCCAGCTGATTCCCATCCTCAAGGAAAGAAAACCTGCATCGGTCAAGGTTTGTACTTTGCTGAGCAAACCCTCTCGCAGACAGGTGGAATTTGAAGCGGATTACACCGGATTTGAGATTCCCGATGAATTTATTGTGGGTTACGGACTGGACTGCGGAGAATCCTTCCGTCAGCTCCCTTACATAGCAGTTGTAGATATCGAAGAATAGACAAAAGGAGAGAACATTATGCAGAACATTCAGGAAAAATTTTCAGATAAGGTAAAGCATCTGGAGGCATCGGCAATCCGTGAAATTTTTAAGCTTTTGGCAAAGCCGGGCATCATTTCCTTTGCGGGCGGTGCACCGGACCCCAAGTTGTTCCCCAAAAAGGAACTGGCAGAGATTGCGGCAGAGGTGCTGAACAACCAAGGTGAGATTGCGCTCCAGTACGGTGTTACCGAGGGTTATGCGCCGCTCCGCCAATGGGTGATTGACCGCCTGACCAATCAGGGTATCATCTCGGAAAAGGATGCCACCATCATTGTCAGCGGCGGACAGCAGGGGATTGACCTTGCGGCAAAATCTTTGCTCAACCCCGGTGACGGCGTGATTTGTGAGGAACCCAGCTTTATCGGCGGACTCAATTCTTTCCGTTGTAACAATGCAGAAATTTACGGCGTTCCGGTTCTGGAGGATGGCCTTGACACCGACAAGCTGGAAGAACTGCTGAAAGCACATTCCAATGTCAAGATTCTGTATACCATTGCAACCTTCCAGAATCCGTCGGGCATTACCATGTCCCTCGAAAAACGGAAAAAGATTTTAGAACTGGCAGAAACCTATGACTTTATGATTTTTGAGGATAATCCTTATGGAGAACTCCGTTTTGCAGGGAAAGATGTTCCCACCATGAAGTCTATGGACAAAAACGGCAGAGTGGTCTACTTTGGTTCCTTTTCCAAGATTCTCTCTCCCGGTCTGCGCCTGGGCTTTGTCAGCTGCGACCCTGCGTTGATGGAGCGGATGATTATCTGCAAGCAGGTGGAGGATGTGCATACCAATGTACTCTCGCAGATGGTTGCTTATGAATTTGTGACCCGTTATGACATCGATGCGCATATTGGGAAGCTCCGTCAGGTCTATGGCGAAAAGTGTCAGTTGATGATGGAGATGATGGACAAGCATTTCCCGTCCTGTGTGACCCACACCTGTCCTGAGGGCGGTTTGTTCCTGTTCTGTACTATGCCCAAGCAGTATGACAGCAGAGCAGTGATGCAGAAAGCGCTGGAAAAGGGCGTGGCATTTGTGCCCGGAGCCACAACCATGATTGATGACAAGGCGTCTTATAGTACATTCCGTATGAATTATTCTACCGCATCCAAAGAGGACATCATCCGTGGCGTTGAAACTTTGGGTCAGGTATTAAAAGAAGTGGTAGGTGCGTAACATGGAAGAGAAAAAGAGAATTTTAAGCGGGATCCAACCCTCCGGTGCCCTCACTTTGGGAAACTATGTGGGCGCGCTTCGCAACTGGGTGGAACTGCAAAAAACCGATGAATATGATTGTTACTTTATGCTGGCGGATTTGCACACCATCACCGTCCGGCAAGAGGCAAAGGATTTCCGTAAGAATGCGATGGATTTGCTGGCACTCTTCATTGCCTGCGGACTGGATCCAGAGAAGAGCCCGATTTTCTTCCAGTCCCACGTTCCGGCACACGCACAGCTGAGCTGGGTGATGACCTGCAATACCTATATGGGAGAGCTTTCCCGTATGACCCAGTTTAAGGATAAGTCCCAAAAGCACACCGGAAACATCAATGCGGGTTTGTTTACCTATCCCTCTTTGATGGCGGCGGACATTCTGCTCTATCAGGCGGATTTGGTGCCGGTGGGTGCAGACCAGAATCAACATCTGGAATTGACACGGGACCTGGCAAACCGATTTAATCACGCCTATAGCGAAACCTTTAAGGTTCCGGAGGGATATATCCCCAAAGTAGGCGCAAGGGTTATGAGTCTGCAAGACCCCATGCAGAAGATGTCCAAATCCGATCCCAACGAGAACAGCTACATCCTGCTTCTGGATTCTCCCGATGCGGTGGTGCGCAAAATCAAGCGTGCAGTCACCGATTCCGGCTCCGAGGTTCGGCGCGGCGAGGGCAAGGAAGGGATTGAAAACCTGATGAGCATCTACTCTGCAATGACCGGCAAATCCTTGGACGAGGTAGAAGCAGAGTTTGAGGGCAAAGGCTATGGCGTGTTTAAGGCTGCCGTTGCCGATGCAGTGGTGGAAACCCTGACCCCCATTCAGGCACGGTATCGTGAACTGATGGAAAACAAGGACTATTTGCAGCAGGTTTATCGTAGCGGTGCAGAGATTGCATCCCGCACAGCGGCAAAAACCCTTGCAAAGGTTTATCGTAAGGTTGGATTCATTCAGCCATAGAGGATTTATTTTCGGCTAAAGGAGGGAAAAAGGATGCTTTTGAACAACAGTCTTTATGTGCCGCTTGCCTTGGCGGTTGCGTTTTTGGTGGCATTTGCGGCAACGCCTATGGTGATTGCCCTTGCACACAAAATCAATGCTTTGGATGTGCCCAAGGACAATCGGCGGGTACACAAAAAACCCATTCCCCTTATTGGCGGGTTGGCGATTTTTTATGGATTTGTGGTCAGCGTGATTTGCTTTGCAACCATCGACCGTGAAACCTTGGGAATCCTGATTGGTTCGCTGATTATTGTGACGGTGGGCGTGATTGATGATATGTCTGATATGAAGGCGATTGTCAAGCTCCTTTGTCAGATTGTGGCGGCGGCGTTGGTGGTTTATGCCGGCGTCCGGATTGAGCACTTTGCCAATCCTTTTTATGGATGGTTTGGTCCTCAATATCTGGTGATGAACTATTGGGTTTCGGTAGCGGTCACTATCATCTGGATTGTGGGTGTCTGCAATGCGGTCAACCTGATTGACGGATTGGATGGCTTGGCGGTGGGAATTTCCTCCATTGCGTCCATGTCCTTGGTGGCATTGACCCTGCTCAGTAACAATCTCAATGTGGCAATCCTTACCGCGGCGGTTGCAGGTGCAGGCTTTGGCTTTTTGCCCTACAATTTCAATCCGGCAAAAATCTTTATGGGAGACACGGGGGCATTGTTCTTGGGATTCATTCTGGCGTGTATCTCGGTGGAGGGGTTCTTAAAGCTTTCGGCCATCATCTCCTTTGCAGTCCCGATTTTGATATTGGGACTCCCGATTTTTGATACCATTTTTGCCATTTTCCGTCGGCTTTTAACAGGTCGCTCTCCCATGTCACCGGACAGAGGGCATCTGCATCATCGGCTTTTGGATATGGGATTTTCCCAAAGACAGACCGTTGCCATCCTTTATACCATGACAGGAGCGCTTTGCTTGACTGCGGTGGTCATTTCCATTCAGGGCTATCTGCGGGGACTTTTGTTGATTCTGGCAATCTTTGCAATTATCCTGTGCTCCTTAAAGTTTATGGGTGAGTTAAAGGATCCAACAAAACATAGCGATTATCTTACCGACCTTTCCGTTATGGAAGAAGAGGGAAAGATGCAAGATTAAAAAAGTGAAAAAAAGTTGAAAAAACACTTGACACGGCGTGAAAATTCTGTTAGAATATCACTTGTGCTTGCCGAAAGGCAAGACAAATGGCGGTATAGCTCAGTTGGCTAGAGCATACGGTTCATACCCGTAGTGTCACTGGTTCAAATCCAGTTACCGCTACCATATGGCTCCTTGGTCAAGTGGTTAAGACTCCGCCCTCTCACGGCGGCTACAGGGGTTCGAATCCCCTAGGAGTCACCAAAAATCCGTACACGAAAGTGTGCGGATTTTTTATATTCAACAACACAGGGGACGGTTCTCTGTGCTGTGGAATTTTGCCGGATTAAAACAAGACCCCCTCGCAAAAAATGCGAGAGGGTCTTATTGGTTTCTTAAAATCCTGACACAGAGAACCGTCCCCTGTGTTGTGGTTATTTGGTACCAAAGATGCGGTCGCCGGCATCCCCAAGACCTGGAACAATATAGCAATGTTCATTGAGGCCTTCGTCCAGATTTGCGCAGTAAATCTGGACATCCGGATGTGCCTCGGTAAGCGCCTTCAGTCCCTCGGGCGCTGCCAACAGGCAGAGGAACTTAATCTGCTTTCCGCCACAGGCTTTGATTTGACCGATGGCATCGATGGCAGAGCCACCGGTTGCCAGCATAGGGTCGACCACAATAATCTGACGTTTGTCAATGTCCTCCGGAAGCTTGCAATAGTAGGGCTTAGGCTGGATGGTTTCTTCATCCCGATACATCCCGATATGCCCTACCTTTGCGGTGGGAACCAAATCCAGCATACCGTCTACCATTCCAAGTCCCGCACGGAGAATCGGAACAATGGCAGGACTTTTGCCTGCCAAGGTCTTTTTGACCGTCTTGGTCAAAGGTGTTTGGATTTCGATGTCCTTAAGGGGCAAATCCCGCAACGCCTCGTAACACATCAAGACGGTAATTTCCTTTACCACCTCACGGAATTCCCGATTTCCGGTGGAAACCTGACGGAGGATGGTGGTTTTGTGCTGAATCAACGGGTGATTTAAGATTGTGACATTTTCCATGATGTTCTCCTTATTCTTCGTCGGATGCTTTGGATACAATCAGGTTGACGATGATACCCAGAATCAAAGCACAAGCGATCGATGTAATAGTGATTTTTCCAAAGGTCAGGGTCAGTCCGCCGATTCCTGCAATCAGGATGGTGGAAACAACGAACAGGTTCTTATTGAGGTTCAGGTTTACATTCTGAATCATCTTAAGACCAGAAACGGCAATAAAGCCATAAAGAGCCATACATACGCCACCCATAACACAAGAGGGGATCGAGTTTACAAAAGCGATAAAGGGCGAAATGAATGCGATCAGGATGGCAAGGATGGCTGCACCAATGATGGTGACTACCGATGCGTTTCTGGTAATTGCAACACAGCCCACGGACTCGCCGTAAGTGGTGTTGGGACATCCACCGAAAATCGCCCCCACAAAGGAACCTACACCGTCACCAAGCAAGGTTCTGTGCAGACCCGGATTTTCCAGAAGATCTTCTTCAATGATGGAAGAGATGTTTTTGTGGTCAGCAATGTGCTCTGCAAATACCACAAATGCAACCGGAATGTATGCAACAGCAATGGTGCTGATGTAGGAAGGCGTCAATTCCCCAAAGCCTTTTACTGCGGTCAGGAAGGTGAAATCCGGTACCGACAGGAAGGTGTTGAGCGTGATGCCGTCTGCAACCAGTGCGGTGAAAGGTGCAACGTTCAGAACCTTCAAAGCATCAAGGTTTGCAGCATAGCCGATTGCGGTGAAGATTCCTGCCAAAGCATATCCGCCAAGGATACCAATGATAAAGGGAATCAGCTTGGCAGTCTTTTTGCCGTAGGTGGAGCAAGCAATGGTGATGATCAAGGTAACAATACCGCAAAGTGCAGTAATGAGCGGAGATGCGGTCACATCCGGAATACTGCCCTTTAAGATGTCGCCAATGGCATTGCCTGCAAGGCTAAGACCGATGATGGCAACGGTAGGACCAATGACAACAACAGGCATAACCTTGTTAATCCATTTTACTCCTACGAACTTAACAACGATAGCGATGATGACATACACCAGACCTGCAAAGATTGCACCGAGAATCAGTCCCAAGTAACCCAAGGACATGGATACCCCGCCGGCGAATGCCGCAATCATCGAACCGATAAAGGCAAAGGAGGAACCCAAGAATACCGGTGACTTCTTTTGGGTAAAAGCGACATAGACCAAGGTTCCAAGACCTGCACCAAAGAGTGCCGCTGCAGAACTCATTGCGGTGCCGCACGCCTGATTGATTACCACAGGCACAACCAAGGTTGCCGTCATAATGGCAAGCAACTGCTGCAAAGCAAAGATAAGCAGCTGGCCGAATTTGGGCTTGTCTTTCACACCATAAACTAATTTCATAATACTTCCCCTCTCTTGTGTAAAATTAGAGTTATTTTGATAAAATATGATATTTTATCTTATTAAAAATATAACCTTACAACTAAGGTTTGTCAATAGTACATTTTAGAGTTTGGTATTGCTATTTATTTCTCCCTATGATATAATCAGTACATAAAATTTGGAAGAGGGCGGAAAGTGTTATGGTTATCAGAAAAATACCTGCTTATGATTTTGACAAACTTCAGCTTCAGGGTGACGTTGCGTGATGGATTCTTCCCCACGGG
>JAZNKC010000078.1:0-1874 GCA_045578365.1 Ructibacterium sp. | reverse complement strand
TTGGAAAAGAAAGAGGGCAAGTATCGGAAAGATACCCACCCTGCACGATTTAACATTATAGCCGAAAATTGGGACAGAATTTTGCAGATTATGGACGAAGAACTGCCTTCTTCTGAGGAGATCGAAAAACTGCTGGATACCGTCGGTATTTCCAAGGATTTATCTGCCATCGGTGTAGACACAGAATGTGCCAGAACTACCTTTAAAGCAACCAAGGACATTCGGGATAAGTATGTCCTATCCCGTTTAGCTTGGGATCTGGGTATCATAGACGAACTGGCTGAAGGTATCAGCGTATGAGAATTGGTGTGTATACCGGACGCCTTTCCCGATGGGGAGAGAAACGCTATCAAATGCTGCGTTCAATTGGATATTCCTGTGTTGATTTTAATATGGCGAATACCAATAATTTTCCGTACAATTTGGATGGAAAAGAATTCGAAGAGAGCCTTTGAATGAAAGAAAGCTTGCTGTGGAAGCCGGTATTGAAATCCATCAGGTGCATGGTCCATGGCGTTGGCCCCCGGAAGACTTTTTACCAGAAAATCGCATAGAGCGAATGGAAAAAATGCAAAAATCCATTGGTGCGGCAGCACTATTGGGTGCGAAAAATTGGGTGGTACACCCACTTATGCCCTTTGGTATTGAGGATATTGGCACAGGAAACGAACAAGCCACTTGGGATATCAATGTGGAATTTATGCAGCAGCTTCTAACTACTGCAAAAGAATATGATGTAACGATCTGCTTGGAAAATATGCCTATGCCCAAATTCTCATTGGGCTCTGTGTCAGATATTTTGCGGTTTGTCAAGAGAATTAACGATCGTCATTTCAAGATTTGCTTAGATACCGGTCATGTTGCTGTATTTCCTGGTGGCTCTCCTGCAGATGCTCTGCGTAAGCTGGGAAGTGAAGTGCGGGTTCTGCATATTCACGATAATGATGACAAGTCTGATTTGCACAAGATTCCATTTGAAGGCATCATTGACTGGGTGGATTTCGCCAAGGCACTGCATGAAGTGAATTATCATGGCGTTTTCTCATACGAAACAGCTCCATCAGCCACCGTATCCATAGAAGAAGCCGAGCAAATCTATAAGCAAATGATAGAAATTGCAAAAAACATCGGGATAGAACAAAAATGACTCTGTTACAGAAGTGGCGTTATGATAAAAGATAGATAATTGGAGAAAGTAAATGAACAAATACCCCTTTTGGCTTGCCCCCTCCTTGGGGGTACAGGAAACTAAATAACTCACCACCATGGAGCAATCGGGTGCAGAAAGTTGAGCAGCTTTCTGCACCCCAATTTTTTTCGACACTGTTTTCCAAAATCTCTTATCAAAAAATAGGAGACTTTGGAGAACGGTGTCATTTTTTTGCAAAAAAACGACGGCATTAGGTGAATTTCAAGAAAAACACTGCAATTTCTCCATATTGCACAATGCTTTAACAGCATTTGCACCCTATATTCGTGGTCCTCCGACCTGGATTTGATTTCATTCAAATTCAAAAAAACAACGGAGGCACCATCATGATATGGAAAAAATATGAGGATCAAACAAGAGATGAAGTTCTGCAAAACCGGTTTACTGCTTATCTTACTTCGGCCGTCAGCAGGCGGAGAGCAGAATACATAGATAAACTAATTCAGTTACAAAACCAATTGAACTTCAATTCAGCCAACAATCGTTGTTGGAAGTCAAAGCATATGACAACACCGCGTTTCTTGTGGTTCTTTAAACTGGTAGAGAAGCGGTTAATTCTTGGAAAATCCAGCAAGTAACCGAACAGCACCGGAAGGCCGTTACGGTCAATACCATCGCAATTAAAGGGAACAACCGACTTTGGAGAGGTTAGATCTTGCCGCAA
>JAZNKC010000077.1:0-2295 GCA_045578365.1 Ructibacterium sp. | reverse complement strand
TCCTTCATGAGGGCGCAGATGCCCTCAGTGACGAGGCAGATGTTTCTCTCGATGAAATCAGAGCCGATGACGGCGCGCCAGCCGCCGGTGCCGAATTGGATCATGGTTTTCTCCTTGCATATTCGTAGCGTACAGAATGCTCTCAAATTTGGGTCTATCGGTGTGTTTGGGCTGAGGCCGTTCCCCCAATACCGTATTTATAATAATTCCTAAAAAAGAACCATATTTGGTTTTGGAAACATTTAGCCTTCATTTTCATATTTCTTTTAACATCCATTATTGTTTTTGAGCATATCGCAAAAGCCTTTTCCATTATAGGCGACAAGCGTACCAATTTTTGTCCCATTGCCAATTTCGGTTGTAGTTCCATCAACCACACTGGTGATATTATTCGGAGTGGGATTGAACAAAAGCACATAGGTGTCATTAGAGCTTATCGGAAGTTTTCTCTCCCCTACCGGGAGACGATGGAACGTAGCAAAATTGATCTGTTCGGAAACTTTGGTTGCCATCGGTAACGCCGTAAAAGTCTTTAAATAACTGATATAATTATACTCATCAACAAAATGAAACACCTTCTTTGATGAAAGAGATGCAAGAAATCTCACATGGTAAACTTGATCACCGGTATGAATGGATAGATCTACCTTGGAGGACTTAAAAAATATGGACAAAAACAACCATCGATGCTTTTGGATTTGATAATTCTGGCTTCCACATATTTTTTTCAACTTATGCACAAGCAAAGCTCTCATAATGACTGCACGTATACATTGCACAAGAAATACTGCCAAAATCAAGAGCGCAGATACATCCAAAAGCATAACCAAAAAGGTGAACATATAAAATCTCCTTACTCACTGATAAAGTGTTCAGCCCGCCATTTCTTTTGCGCGACAAAAACGCCCAAAAAAGCGGAACTTATTGTTAAAATAGTGGAGATAAGTAATCCTAACACCAAGCCGAACGCACGGCACATATGAAAAGGTAACGGGAATAACTTGCTAATCAGTACATCCCCCAATGAAACGGTCAACACCGAGAACAGCAAAACAGTAACTACAAGTACGATTCCGTCTTGAATGCCATATTCAGTCAGATGGTAACGGATTCCGTCACCATAGGAAATGAGGCCACCCGAATATTTTATAAACTCCTTTCTGCGTTTTTTAGACATTCGGTAAGCCAGCACCGTACTCGGGAAAATGGCCAATGCCGAACCAATGGTATAATAAATTTCATAAGCAATCAGCAAATTTTCATCGTCCAATCCCTGGAGATATATGGATAAACCGGGAATCAAAGGATACAATTTAGGCGTGACCCAGTACCACAGCAAGAAAAAGAATACCGTGGTGAGAATCAAATTGAATAGGATTATTAAGAACATAGTAGAAATTGAATTTTTTATTTTTGTTTTCATAAGATTCTCCTATTAATAAACCATTTTCCTGGCATTTTCTCGCAACTATTCACTAACAAATCCAGTGCTCCCCCACTTTCTATAAGGTAACATCCGTCCCAAAATAGCGGCAACAAAACCAGCCAGTTATTCCCGTAAATAACCAAGCATTTTAGAATGGTTGGGCAAAACTTATACGCCGAAGTTTCTTTCCCCCCTCCCCTGGGACGGTGGGCATAAACCTCATGAAAACAGTTGCCCCAACCCCTCTGACTCCTTGGCTTTGCACTGCTGAATGCAAGGACCACGCACGTTTCCGCACGCGGCCTTACGTTCAGATTCAGATGCGCTCCAGCATCCCCTTCAGGTTCTCAAAGCCTCGGGCGATGCCCTCGATGCAGTCTTCAGCGCCCTCGAACTCGATGGAGCAGTAGCCGTCATAGCCGGCGCGCTTCAAAATCCGGAGGCACTTCTCCACATTGCAATCGCCCTCACCCACGATGGCGCCCTTGAAGTAGTTGCAGCCGCGGGTCTGACCGAAGCCGGGCTTGGGTTCGGTGGACTTGTACATATCCTTGGCGTGGACATGGATGGCGTAGGGGGCTACGCGGGAGACGGCCGTTGCGTTATCCTCGTCGGCGCAGACGAAGTTGCCGATGTCCACCAGCAGGCCGTAGTTATCGTGGGCTACGGCGTTGAAGAGCTGCTCCACGCGGTAGGAGTCCTGGGCGATATAGCCGTGGTTCTCGGTGCAGGTCTTGATACCCTTCTCGGCGGCGTACTCGGTGACGGCGCGGGTGTTCTCGGCGATGGTGGGGAGCATGAGCCCGAAGGAGCGGGAGGCGCCTGTCTTACCCACGGCGTAGCAGACGTCGTGGCGCATGACGGAACAG
>JAZNKC010000076.1:0-10761 GCA_045578365.1 Ructibacterium sp. | reverse complement strand
TTACACAAGGAGGGATAGTGATGGAACGCAACGTAGAAATTGGACTGTTGTTCTCTATCTATCGGAATATGCTGACAGAGCGACAGGCGGAAAGCATTGATTTGTACTACAATGAGGACTTGTCTTTGTCAGAAATCAGTGGGCATATGGGAATTACCCGACAAGGGGTAAGAGATAATATCAAGCGTGCAGAGAGTACCCTGTTTGATGTGGAAAAGCGGTTGGGACTTGCCAAGCGGTTTCTGTACATCAAAGAGGATTTGCGCAAAATTGATGACATCATTCGGGAGATTGAGCAATCTCCCAACATTATGTACTTATCCGATGACATCAAGCGGAAGATTAACCAAATTTTGCGCATTATCGGTGAGATGAATGAGGACTGAGCGATAGGAGGTGCTTTATGGCATTTGAAAGTTTGGCAGATAAATTGCAAAACACCTTTAAGAAGCTGAGAGGCAAGGGCAAGGTCAGTGAAAAAGATTTGAAGGATGCCATGCGTGAAGTCAAGCTGGCACTTCTGGAAGCCGATGTCAATTTCAAGGTGGTCAAAGACTTTATCAAGCAGGTGACCGAGCGGGCGTCTGGGGCTGAGGTGATGGAATCCTTAACACCGGCACAGCAGGTGATTAAGATTGTCAATCAGGAATTGATTTCCCTGATGGGCGAAACCGAAGCAAAGCTGACCATCTCTTCCAAGCCGCCCACCGTGATTATGATGGCGGGACTGCAAGGTGCGGGTAAAACCACCACGGCGGCAAAGCTTGGCGGACTTTTGAAAAAACAGGGCAAACGCCCTCTTCTTTGTGCCTGTGACGTGTATCGTCCTGCGGCGGTGAAACAGCTACAGGTGGTTGGCGGAAAACTGGAATTGCCGGTATTTGCGGTGGAGGGTTCTACCGATGCGGTGGGAATTGCCAAGCAAGCCTTAGAGCATGCCATCCGCCACGCCAATGATGTTTTGATTATTGATACAGCCGGACGGCTGCATATTGATGAAGTTTTGATGGAGGAGCTTAAGCAAATCTGTCAGGCGGTCAACCCCACCGAGATTCTTTTGGTGGTGGATGCCATGACCGGTCAGGATGCAGTCAATGTGGCAGACGCCTTTAACAAGGAGTTGGAAATTGGCGGCGTGGTACTGACCAAGCTGGATGGCGACACCCGTGGCGGTGCGGCGCTTTCGGTCAGGGCGGTAACCCAAAAGCCCATCAAGTTCTGCGGTATGGGTGAAAAGCTGACCGATTTGGAAGTCTTTCATCCCGATAGAATGGCGTCAAGAATCCTCGGCATGGGAGATATGCTCAGCCTGATTGAAAAGGCAGAGCAGGCGCTGGATATGAAAAAGGCGGAGGAGTTAGAAAAGAAACTCCGCACCCAGCGATTCACCTTTACTGATTTTCTGGACCAGATGGAACAGATGAAAAATATGGGTTCTTTTGGTGACATCATTAAGATGCTCCCCGGAATGAACGCAAATGCCCTGAAAGACATCGATATTGACGAAAAGCATATGGCGCACGTGGAGGCGATTATTCAGGCAATGACCCCAAGAGAGCGGGATTTGGTTGATAAGCTGACCCCCTCCCGCAAGGAGCGGATTGCCAAAGGAAGCGGAACCTCGATGCAGCAGGTCAATGCTTTGGTCAAGCAGTTTGAGCAGATGCAGAAGATGATGAAGCAGCTCAGCGGCGGTATGGGCAAAAAGATGAAACGCAGAGGCGGCTTTTTCGGCTCGATGCCGGGCGGCTTCCCGATGTAACATAAGAAAAAGAATGGGCAATGCCCGAAAATATATTTTACAATTTTTTGGAGGTAAAGAAAAATGGCAGTAAAAATTCGTTTGAAGAGAATGGGCGCAAAGAGAGCACCCTTTTATCGTGTGGTTGTTGCGGATTCCAGATATCCCCGTGACGGTCGTTTCATTGAGCAGGTAGGTACCTACAATCCTATGGTTGACCCGTCTGTTACCGAATTCGATGCAGAAAAGGTACAGAAGTGGATTAAGAATGGTGCACAGCCCACCGATACCGTAAAGCGCCTGTTGAAGGAGAAGGGTATCATCTAACCCTGGGAGGAATTGCAATGCAGGAACTTTTAGAGTTTATCGCAAAATCAATGGTGAATCATCCGGAGGCGGTAACAGTTTCCATTACAGAAAAGGAATCTGCCACCGTACTGGAGTTGCATGTTGCAGAAGAAGATATGGGCAAAGTGATTGGTAAGCAAGGCAGAATTGCAAAGGCAATCCGTACCGTCATGAAGGCTGCGGCAAGCAACGAAAACAAAAAAGTCGTTGTTGATATTGTTTAGAAAAATGGGGGTGTGCAGATGTTGCACCCCCTTTTTCGGTATATACAGGAGGAACCTATGAAGGATACCATGCTGGAACTGGGAAAAATCGTGAACACCCACGGCATTCGGGGTGAGCTGAAAATTCAGCCTTGGTGCGATGACCCTGAACTGTTTGAGGATTTGGACCACTTTTATATTGATGATAAGCGCTATACATTAAAGCGGAGCAGACTGCACAAAAATTGTATCATTGCCGCTGTCCAAGGGATTGACTCCATCAATCAGGCGGAACTTTTGAAAAATCGTGTCATTACGATTGAACGAGAAGCACTGGGCGAACTCCCTGAAGGCACGTATTACATTGCCGATTTAGAGGGACTTGAGGTTCGCACCGTTGAGGGAGAAGTGCTTGGCAAGATTACGGAAATTATCAAAACCGGAAGCAACGATGTTTATGTGATTAACAAAACCGGCGCAAAGCCGATATTGATTCCTGTCATTGACGAGGTGGTCAAAGAGGTAAACATCGAGGAAGGTTTTGTTTTGGTGAAATTATTAAAGGGGTTGATTGACTGATGCGTTTTGATATCCTGACCTTGTTTCCCGAAATGTTTGAAGCCGTTTTGGGTGACAGCATCATCGGCAGAGCGAGAAACAAAGGCCTGATTACCCTGAATTTTGTCCAGATACGGGAATTTGCCCACAACAAGCACCGTCAGGTGGATGATTATCCCTATGGAGGCGGTGCGGGCATGGTGATGCAGGCAGAACCCCTGTATCAGGCGTATCAAAGTGTGGTAGAAGGTCTTGATTATAAGCCAAAAACCATCTATTTATCCCCCCAGGGAAAGACCTTCCGGCAGAGCACGGCAAAGCGGCTTTCCAAGGATAAGCATCAGCACATTGTGCTTCTTTGCGGACATTATGAGGGGGTAGACCAGCGGCTTTTAGATGCCATTGTGGATGAAGAACTGTCCCTTGGGGATTTTGTCCTCACCGGTGGGGAAATCGCCGCAATGGCAATGGTGGATGCCACCGCCAGATTGATTCCGGGGGTACTGAAAAGCGAGGAGGCTTTTTCGGAGGAATCCCATTTCAGCGGACTGTTGGAGTACCCGCAGTATACCCGTCCTGAGGTTTGGCACGGGGAAAAGGTGCCGGAAATTCTTTTGAGCGGGCATCACAAAAATATTGAGGCGTGGAAACGCAGAATGTCCATCGAAACCACCTTCAAAAAGCGGCGCGGAATGCTTAGTAAGGCAAAGCTTAGCGCCGATGAGAAAAAATTGGTAAAACAGCTCAAAGAAAGTGAAAATTTGTGAAAAGATGGTTGTAATTCCATCATAAATATGCTATACTAATGACAAAGTATAGTGAAAGAAAGGCAGTGATATTTCATGAAATGTCCGAAGTGTGATATAACGTTACCTGAAAACACAGAGGTATGTCCTCTTTGCCATACTCCGGTGAAGCCCGGATTGGAAAAAACAACGGCAGGGAGCGGGCAGGAAACCCGTCGTTTTGCGGCGATTGACCCGTCCAAGGACAGCTATGATTTTGACCTGCAATATACCCTGACCTTTAAGGATGCGGGGGAAATCCGTCAAGCCATTGATGATATGGATTTGGGCAGTCAAAAGGATCGCTCGGAAGAATTGCTGCATCCGGAGCGCAAAAAGCCCGAGGAAGAAAGACGCTTTGAAGTAAGACAGCGCAGCCGTGCGGAAATGGAAGAGGCGGCACAGCGTGCAGCTTTGCGTCGCCAGCGGCGGAAGCAGGGCAAACGCCTTGAGATTGGCAAGCGTATTTCCCCTGAGAGAATTACTCGCACAGAGCGGGAAAAAGAGGCGGCGTTGCGCTCGGCAAGACCGAAGAATGCCTCCTTTGCAGAGGAGAGAAAAAAGAACCGCAGACTGATGGCAGGTGTCGGCGTTCTGGTGGTTGTGGTTGCTCTGATTATTGGTGCAATCAACCTGTTTGCCAATATGCTGGACGGGGATTTGTGTTATCCCACCGTGTATACCAAAGAAAATCAGCTCTTTATGGTTTATGACAAAAAACCGGTACAGTTGAGTGAGCGTTTGGTTGCTGCAGCCTATAAGGAAGGCACAACGGCAGCAAGCAACAAGTCCACCGACCCCAAGGTTTACAAACCCACCGTTCCCACCGAAAAGCAACTGGTTCATATTTCTGCAGATGGTCTTTATACCTTCTTCCTGGAGAATGTGGATATGAATACCGGCAGAGGCGATTTGGTTTACTTCCAGAACGATGCGCCCAAGAGCAGAACTGAGGTTGCCAAGAATGTGTATTATCAGCTGCGGCTGAGCAATGACGGAAAATCCGTACTCTTCTTGCGGGACACCGATGAAACCGGTTACCACGGAGAGCTTTGCTATTGGGCAGTGGGTCAGAGAGAAGTAACGCCCATTCAATGGGACGTTTGTGCAAACAACTTCCTGTTCTCTCAGGACGGTCTTTCTGCACTCTTTATCAAGAACTTCAATCCCACTGTCAATACCGGTGATTTGTGCGTGAGAGCATTGGGCAAGGATGCATCGGAGCAGAATGTACATTTGGATGAAAAGGTTGCCTTTGTATTCGGGACAACCCCCAAGGGCATTTATCTTTACGCGAAGGATTATGACACCAAAACCGGGACATACTCTTTGTATGGGAAAAAGGGAAGCGATACCCCCGGCGTCTATGGACAAAAGGCATATCTGCCTCCCCAAATCCTCAAAAAGATCGAGGCGATTTACGCATACAGCGATTACCACGACGGATTCCAGTCGGTCAGCTATGTAGACTTTGCTACCGGGCAGACCAACCCTATGGTAAAAGATATTACCAGAATCGAGCGGGTGCGTGTGGATGAGGCTGCGGTGATTTATACCAAGGAATACGAAACCGGCAAGAATGATTACTATGTCATCGGCGCACACGAAAATGCTTCGCAAAAGATTGCCAACGGTGTTGCCGCTGTCAGCGAGAAAAATCGGGTACAGTTTGATGCCAGTGATGACTTTTCCAGAGTGGCATATATCGGCGGCTATGATGAAGAAAACGGCAAGGGCGCATTGTTTACCCTGACCATCATCAACGATTATGTGGGTATTGAAAAACGCATTTCCGATGAGGCGTATTCCTGCGATGTTTCTGCAGACGGTGCGGTTGTCCGTTTTGCATCCAGGTATGACAAGGATGCGGGCACTGTGAGTCTGGTTGCCTATGAGAACGGCAATGCCAAGACCATCACAGAGAATGTCAGCTCCGGCGCATTTACCTATGACAAGGCGGGCAGCGTGATGGTTTATGCCACCAACGTAAAGACCCAGCCTCAGGTTTCCGGTGATATCCAGAGCGTAACCAACAAAGGTAAGGTGCGCGAGATTGATACCGGGGTCAGCTCCTATGGTATGAAGCAGGATGGTATGGTTCTCCTCCTCAAGCGTGAAACCGGCGCTGAGAGCGGAAAGCTTTACTACTGTGACCAAAAGGGTAAAAAGATGAAACTGGTAGACGAGGGCGTAACCAAAGCGTTACTCTACTAATAGAATGAAACAAATTGGAATTATGGGAGGGTCTTTTGACCCTCCGCATATCGGACATCTGCTTTTGGCAGAATGGGTACAAAAGGAATTAAAGCTTGAAGAAATCCGCTTCATTCCAACGGGGCGGATTTATCATAAGGAGCCGCAAAAGGTAAGCGCCAAAGACCGGCTTGCGATGGTCCGGCTCGCGGTTTCAGAATATCCTTCCTTTACGGTGGATGCCACCGAGGTGGAGCGGGAGGGGATTACCTATACCTACCAAACCGTGGAGGAATTCAAACAAAGAGAACCGGAAAATCAGCTCACCTTTCTGGTGGGTGCGGATTCTCTGGACTATATGGAAACCTGGAAGTATCCGGAACGGATTTTTTCTGCCTGCCGGATTGCGGCGGTGATTCGCCCGGGTTTTTCCTATGAACGGATGGAAGAAAAAATCCGGCAACTGCAAACGCAGTTTGATGCCGATATTCTGTTGGTAGAGATGCCGGAGATGCCCATTTCCTCTACAGAGCTGCGAAAGAAACTAAGCAGCGGAGAATCCGTCAAGGATTTGGTTCCGGAGCAGGTAGAGGCATATATCCGAGCGCACGGATTGTATCAGCAAAAACCCTGACAAAAGGAGGGACTTTTGTGGATTTGATTGCAACCATTACGGTAGAACTTCAAGAAAAACTGAGCCCCAAACGCTATCAGCATTCCTTGGGGGTTGCCAGGACGGCAGAAAGCTTGGCAAAGCACTACGGTGCAGATGCACAAAAGGCGTATCTGGCAGGTCTTGCCCACGATTATGCCAAGGAAATCCCAACCGAGGAAACCCTCATGCTGTTGCGGGAAAAATATGCGTTTTTCCCCGATGCCATGGCACTGCGGCGACCGAGGCTCCTCCACGCACCCTTAGGGGCGTGTATGGTACAGCATCGGTTTGGAATCTATGATCCGGAGGTGCTGGATGCCATCCGGTATCATACCACCGGCAAGGCGAATATGAGCCTGCTTGCTAAGATTATTTATATCGCAGATTTCATCGAACCCAATCGCAGTTATCCGGATGTGGAAAAACTGCGGGAGATGGCGTATGAGGATATTGACAAGGCAATTTTGTTTGCCATTGACTATACCATGCGGACCTTGATGGAACAACAGTTGGTGATTCATCCGGACACCATGCATTGCAGAAACGATGTGGTGGTAACTCTGGAAGAAAAGCTTGCGAAACAGGAGAAGAAAGATGAGAATTAAATCGCCGGCACGACTGATTGTCTGCCTTGTTACCGTTTTCATTGTTCTTTGGATGTGCTATAACTTTGCGGTTGCACTCTGCACCGGTCAAAAGTTTTCCATACTGGGAAACCCCATCGGTAGCGGTGTGACCAACCTTGTGGTTGCAGGGGTGGATGAGGACGGGTATCGTACCGACCTGATTCTGCTCTGTCAGTTCAACCGCAGAGATAACAAATTGAGCGTTCTGCAGATTCCCCGGGATACCAAGGTGCAGAATCGGCGGACGGACAAAAAAATCAATTCGGCATATTATTCCGGCTTTGACGCACTCAGGGATGAGATTCAGCAGATTACAGGAATCCGGGCAGACCGCTATGTGATGGTCAGCTTTTCTGCGTTTCGGGATATTGTGGACGCGGTGGGCGGCGTGATTATGGATGTGCCCATCCGGATGGCGTATGAAGACCCGACCCAGGATTTGGTGATTGATTTGCAGCCGGGCAGACAACGGCTCCACGGAGAAGAGGCTGAAATGTATATGCGCTATCGCAGCAGCTATTCTCAGGGGGACATCGGTCGGCTGGGTGCTCAGCAGGAGCTTTATCAGGCAATCTCCCAAAAGATGTTTTCTCCCATTGGAGTTTTGCGGATGCCGAGTGTGTTTTTCGCAGTGTCTAAGCACACCGACACCAACCTAAAAAAAGGAAAAATCCTTTCTCTGATGCGGGATGCGTTGGTCATCGGCAAGGAGAATGTGGAGATACTTACCCTCCCCGGTGAGGGAAAATATGTGGGCGGCGGTTCCTATTTTGTCCATTACAAAAACCAGACTGCCGACCTGATAGAAGAACATTTCGTTTTGAATTAAGGAGAATTTCACTATGGTAAATCAGACAGTAAAGACCATCGTTCAAGCTTTGGATGATAAACTGGCAAAAGATATTGAGGTTTTAAATGTGAGCGAACTGACCACCATGGCAGACTATTTTATTCTGGCAACCGGTGGTTCAGACAGACAGGTGCAGGCGCTTTGTGACAATGTGGAAGAGCAGCTTGCAAAACAGGGAATTTTCCCGGTGAACAAAGAAGGCTATCGCAGCGGCGACTGGGTACTGCTTGGTTACGACGATGCGATTGTGCATATTTTCCAGAGCGAAACCCGTGAGTTCTACGGATTGGAGAGGATCTGGAAAGATGCACCTTTGGTAGAAGTTCTGCCGGAGGCATAAATGAGAATATTCTAAGTGGAGGTTAGTCCAATGAAATATGATTTTAAGACAATCGAACAGAAATGGCAAAAGCGTTGGGAAGAGGAAAATGCGTTCTGCGCAGAGAACGGGTCGGAAAAAGAAAAGTTTTTCGGCTTGATTGAGTTCCCTTACCCCTCCGGACAGGGTCTACACGTAGGCCATCCCAGAAGCTATACCGCAATGGACATCATTGCAAGAAAGCGCCGGATGCAGGGCTATAATGTCCTTTATCCCATCGGCTGGGATGCCTTTGGTCTGCCTGCAGAGAACTTTGCCATCCAGAACAATGTGCATCCTGCAGTGATTACTGCCAAGAATATTGCCAACTTCAAGCGTCAGCTGAAGATGCTGGGCTTCTCTTTTGACTGGTCCAGAGAGGTCAACACCACCGACCCGTCTTACTATAAGTGGACCCAGTGGATTTTCATCCAGCTCTTCAAAAAAGGTCTTGCTTACAAAAAGGAAATGCCGATTAACTGGTGTACCTCCTGTAACGTAGGTCTTGCCAACGAAGAAGTGGTTAACGGCGTTTGTGAGCGTTGCGGCGGTGAGGTTATCCAGAAAAACCAAAGCCAATGGATGCTAAAAATCACCGAATACGCACAGCGTTTGATTGATGACCTTGACGAGGTGGAGTTCTTGGAAAAAATCAAGACCCAACAGCGGAACTGGATTGGCAGAAGTGAGGGCGCAGAGGTGACCTTCCGTCTGACCACCGGTGACGAGATGGTGGTTTATACCACCCGTTGCGATACCCTGTTTGGTGCAACCTATACGGTTATTTCTCCGGAGCATCCCTTGATTGAAAAGTTGAGCGGTGTACTGGAAAACTTTGAAGAAATCAAAGCCTATCAGGCAGAAGCTTCCAGAAAATCCGAGTTTGAAAGAACCGAAATGGTCAAGGAAAAGACCGGTGTGCTCTTAAAGGGTGTCAAAGCAATTAACCCTGTTACCAATCAGGAAATCCCGATTTTTGTATCCGACTATGTTCTGGTTACTTACGGAACCGGTGCCATTATGGCGGTTCCGGCACACGATACCCGTGACTGGGAATTTGCCAAGAAGTTTGACCTGCCGATTATCGAAGTGGTATCCGGCGGTGAGGATGTACAAAAGGAAGCTTATACCGATGTGTATAAGGGAACCATGGTGAACTCCGGTTTCCTGACCGGAATGTCGGTACAGGAAGCAATTCCTGCTATGATTGCATACTTAGAGGAAAAGGGTCTGGGCACCCGCAAGGTGAACTACAAGCTCCGTGACTGGGTATTCTCCCGCCAGAGATATTGGGGCGAGCCGATTCCTGTGGTACATTGTGAGAAGTGTGGCTATGTTACCCTGCCCGAAGACCAGTTGCCTTTGGTACTTCCGGATATGGAAGAATTTAAGCCGGGCGAGAACGGGGAATCCCCCCTTGCCAACGCAACCGAGTGGATCAACACCACCTGTCCCTGTTGCGGCGGTCCCGCCAAGCGTGAAACCGATACCATGCCCCAGTGGGCAGGCTCCAGCTGGTATTTCCTGCGTTATACCGATGCACTGAATGATAAGGAGCTTTCCTCCAAAGAAGCGCTGAATTATTGGATTCCGGTTGACTGGTACAACGGCGGTATGGAGCATACCACCCTGCACCTGCTCTACTCCAGATTCTGGCACAAGTTCCTTTATGATATCGGTCTGGTTCCCACCAAAGAACCCTACCAGAAGAGAACCTCTCACGGTATGATTCTGGGTGAGAATGGTGAAAAGATGTCCAAATCCCGTGGCAACGTGGTGAATCCTGACGATGTTGTGGATGAGGTGGGTGCAGATGCGTTCAGAACCTATGAAATGTTCTTAGGTGCCTTTGACCAGAGTACCCCTTGGTCCCAGCAGGGTCTGCGTGGTTGTTATCGGTTTATCGAAAAGGTTTGGAACCTGCAATCCATTATGACCGAGGAGGCAGGCTACAGCGCCGATATGGAAAAGCTGATGCATAAGACCATCAAAAAGGTGGGCGAGGACTTTGAAAGAATGAAGTTTAACACCGCCATCGCAACTATGATGAGCCTGATTAATGAGATTACCAAAAAGGGTTCCATCACCAAGGGCGAGTATATGACCCTGATTACCCTGCTCAATCCGGTTGCGCCCCATATGACCGAGGAACTTTGGGAGATGTACGGTGACGGCGGACTGCTGTCCCTCCATGCTTGGCCGGAATATGATGAGGCAAAGACGGTGGACGATGAAGTGGAAATCGTACTTCAAATCAACGGAAAAATCCGTGACAAGATGATGATTTCTAAGGATTTGACCCCGCAGCAAATGCAGGAAACTGCCCTCAACAATGAGAAGGTACAAGAGCTCATTGCCGGCAAGGAAGTAGTGAAGTGCATTGCCGTTCCCGGAAAGCTGATTAATATTGTTGTAAAAGGTTAAAACAAAAAAAACACCCCCAT
>JAZNKC010000075.1:0-7386 GCA_045578365.1 Ructibacterium sp. | reverse complement strand
GCCATATCTATATAAGGAAAGGCAGCGCAAGCGGAGAGATAATGGTTTGCGCCGTTATCAACGGCAAATCCCTGCCTGCCGAGGACAAGCTTGTTGAAACGCTTCTTTCAAAAGAAAAAGCAATCAGAAGCATAATTGTTAATTCAAACACAAAGGATACAAATGTTATTCTCGGCGAAAAATGCCGCACTCTTTGGGGAAGCGACAGCATAACGGATATCCTCTGCGGGCTGAAATTCAGAATTTCGCCTCTTTCGTTTTATCAGGTGAACCCCAAGGCAACCTTGCGACTTTACGAGCTTGCCAAGGAGTTTGCCGACCTTAGTGGCAAAGAGGTGCTGTGGGATTTGTATTGCGGAATCGGCACCATTGGACTTTTTATGGCAGACAAAGCCAAAAAGGTGGTGGGGGTTGAGGTGGTTCCTGATGCTATTGAAAACGCCAAGACCAATGCGCATCTGAACGGAATCGAGAATGCCGAGTTTTACTGCGGCAAGGCGGAATCCCTTGCCCCACGTCTGGTGCAGAATGGGGAAAGACCCGATGTGGTGGTTTTGGACCCGCCAAGAAAGGGCTGCGAGGAATCCCTGTTGCAGACGGTTACACAGGTAAAACCCAAACGGATTGTTTATGTTTCCTGTAAGCCGTCCACCCTGGCACGGGATTTGAAGTATTTGACCGACCACGGCTATGGAGTAAAACGTGTGGTTCCGGTGAATATGTTCCCCAAGACTTCGCATATAGAATCTGTTGCGCTTTTGGTAAAAGAAAAAGGCTGTCCGTAACGGGCAGCCTTTGACTTTTCTTGAAAAATTGGGGATTTTGCATTGACAGAGAGGGGCAAATATTGTAAAATAAAAACGATAGAATGCTGTCTTTTTGTGGACAGTTTTGGGAAGAGGAGTAATAGAATGATTTATGAAGAGATTGACAAGTTGGTATCTTACGGGGTGCTGACCGGATTGATTGAAAATTCGGATCGCATTTATGTAAGAAACCGGCTTTTGACCAAGTTACACTTGGATAGTTATGAAGAAACCGGAGCAGAGTGTTCCGGCGTGGAAGAGCTGGATGAGATTCTAACTGCCATTACCGATTATGCGGCAGAAAATGGGATGCTGGAAAACAACAGCGTGGTGTATCGGGATATCTTTGATACCGAGATTATGGAAACCCTGACACCCTTTCCTTCCACAGTGATTCAAAAGTTTGAAGCACTTTATCAGGAATCTCCCAAAGCGGCAACCGACTATTTTTACAAGTTGTCTCAGGATAGCAACTACATACGCAGAGGAAGAATCCAAAAGGATATCAAATGGCTGTCCGAATCTGCTTACGGCGAGATGGAAATCACCATCAACCGCTCCAAACCGGAGAAAGACCCCAAAGCCATTGCGGCTGCAAAACTGCAGAAGCAGTCCTCCTATCCCAAATGTCAGCTTTGTGTGGAGAATGAGGGCTATGGCGGCAGAGTGAATCACCCTGCAAGACAGAATCACCGGATTATTCCCATTGATATTTGTGGCAAACAATGGGGATTTCAGTATTCTCCTTATGTGTATTACAATGAACATTGTATTGTATTCAATCAGGAACATCTGCCTATGGTGATTGATAAGGGTGCGTTTTCCAAGCTTTTGAGCTTTGTGAAGAATTTCCCCCATTACATCATTGGTTCCAATGCAGACCTGCCGATTGTAGGCGGTTCCATTCTCTCTCACGAACATTTTCAGGGCGGTAATCACCGCTTTGCAATGCAGAAGGCGGAGAGTGAGAAATTTTATACCATCCCCGGTTTTGAGGATGTGTCTGTCAGCCGTGTGAAATGGCCCATGTCGGTACTTCGGTTAAAGAGCAGAGACAGTGAAAAAATCGTGGAGTTGGCTGACCGGATTTTAAAAAGCTGGAGAGCCTACACCGATGAAAGTGCCTTTATTTATGCTGAAACCGATGGAGAGCCCCACAATACCATCACTCCCATTGCAGCGATGGAGGATGGCGAGTTTGTGATGGATCTGGTGCTGAGAAACAACATCACCACCGAGGAGCATCCCCTTGGGGTATATCATCCCCATGCAGAACTGCACCACATCAAAAAGGAAAACATCGGCTTGATTGAGGTCATGGGGCTTGCGGTTCTTCCCTCCCGACTGGTGGAAGAATTAGATGCAGTTGCCGATGCCTTGATATTCGGTGCAGATATGAGCTTGAATGAAAAAACTGCCTCCCATAAGGAGTGGGCGGAGGAAATCAAGAAAGCGTATCCCGAATTAAACAAAGAAAATGTGCAGGAAATTTTGCGCTCAGAAGTAGGTAAGGTATTTGCAACCGTTCTGGAGCATGCGGGGGTTTACCGTCGAAATGCAGAGGGAATGGCGGCATTTGACCGCTTTGTAGCGCAAATTTAAGTAATTGCTAAGAAAGGAAAATGGATTATGGAAATCGCAGAAATGAAAAAATTATTCCTTGAAACCTTTGGAGATAACGGCGGAGAATTGCGGGTTTTCGCATCCCCCGGCCGTGTAAACCTGATTGGTGAGCATATCGATTATTGTGGCGGTTGCGTTCTGCCGGCAGCACTTACTATGCAGACCACCTTGGTTGCCAGAAAAAGAGAGGATGACATCATTCGCCTAAAGGCGACCGATTTGGATATTCTGGTTGAAACCAAAATTTCCGAGATGGAAGAACTGAAAGGAAAGCTGAAATGGGGCGACTATCAGCTTGGCGTTGCGTTGGAGTTGCTTGCGGCAGGCTACGATGTAGGCGGTTGCGACTTGCTCTATGATGACACCGTGCCTCACGGCGGCGGACTTTCTTCCTCTGCAGCGATTGAGGTTTCCACCGCGCTTTGTCTTGCAACCTTTGCCAATGAAAAGGCAGGGGTAGAAAAAGAGATTGATATGATTGAGATGGCGTTGATTTCTCAAAAAGCGGAGCACAACTTCATCGGAGTGAAATGCGGCATTATGGACCAGTTTGCATCTGCAATGGGTAAGGCAGATCACGCGGTTTACCTCAACTGTGCAACCTTGGAATATGAGCATCTTCCCCTGAAATTGGATGGCAGCAAAATCGTGCTGACCAACACCAATGTCAAACACTCTCTCGGCAGCTCCAAGTATAATGAGCGCAGAGGTGAGTGCGAGGAGGGACTGAATGCCTTAAAGACGGCACTTCCCAACATTGCGCAGCTCGCGGATGTGACCAAGGAACAGTTTGAAGAACATAAAATGCTGATTGAGAATGAAGTTACCAGAAAGAGAATCAAGCACGTGGTTTATGAGTGTGACCGGGTGCGGCAGAGTGCGGTAGCGATGAAAGCCAATGATATTGCGGCGTTTGGCGCATTTATGAATGGTTCTCACGACTCTTTGCAGTATGACTATGAAGTAACCTGTCCGGAGCTGGATTTTGTAGTAGCAGAGGGCAGAAAAATCGATGGCGTGATGGGTATCCGTATGACCGGCGCCGGCTTTGGCGGTTGTACCGTTGCCATCATCAAGGATGATGCCATCGATACCTATATCGAAACCGTTGGCAAGGCATACCTTGACAAATTCGGCCACGAAGCTTCTTTCTATGTGACCGAAATCGGCAACGGCGGAAGAGAAATTTGCTAAGAGAAAAGGACAACCGAATGGTTGTCCTTTCTGTGGATTTGAGGTGATTGGATGAGTAAAAAGGTGATTGTCATCGGTGGCGGTCCTGCGGGAATGATGGCGGCGGGGGTTGCCGCGCAGCGTGGGCATAAGGTCAAACTGATTGAACAGAATAAAATGCTGGGCAAAAAGCTGATGATTACAGGAAAAGGTCGTTGCAATGTGACCAATGCCTGTGAGGATGTGCAGGATTTGATTCAGAATGTTCCCACCAACGGCTCCTTTTTGTATAGTGCCTTTTATGGTTTTACCAATCAACAGACTATGGAATTTTTTGAAGACTTGGACGTTCCTCTCAAGGTGGAGCGTGGAGAACGGGTGTTTCCCGTTTCGGACAAAAGTCAGGATATTGTGACGGCAATGCGTCAGTTTCTTATTCAAAACAATGTGGAACTGATTTGCGACCGCGTGGATGATATTTTTGCCGAGGATGGCGCTGTTTGCGGGGTGCTTACTGAAAAGCGTGGCAAGATTTTTGCTGACAGTGTGATTCTGGCAACCGGTGGACTGTCTTACCAGAAGACCGGCTCTACCGGTGACGGCTATACCTGGGCGGAAAATTTTGGTCATACCATTACCGATATCCGTCCCTCCTTGGTTCCTTTGGAGGTAGAGGAGGATTGGGTTTCTGAGCTGGCGGGACTTTCCTTAAAGAATGTTGCCCTTACCGTCCTTGATGGGAAAGGCAAAAAGGTTTACACCGATTTTGGAGAAATGATGTTTGCTCACTTTGGGCTGACCGGGCCTACGGTGCTGAGTGCCAGTTCCCATATGCGCAAGATGGGGAAAGAAGCGTACCGGCTGGTGCTGGACTTAAAGCCGGCGTTGGATGAAAAGCAACTGGACGAACGGATTTTACGGGATTTCCAGAAGAATCTGAATCGTGATTTCAGGAACAGTCTGGGCGGGCTTCTGCCCATCCGTTTGATTCCGCAGGTCATTGCAATCAGCGGGATTGACCCCTATAAAAAAGTAAACTCCGTCACCAAAGAGGAACGGAGCTTGCTTGGAAAAATCTTAAAAAATCTGGAGTTTCACATTACCGGATTCTGCTCCATTGAACAGGCGATTATCACATCCGGCGGAGTCAGTGTCAAAGAGGTTAATCCATCAACCATGGAATCCAAACTAATTTCCGGTCTTTATTTTGCCGGAGAGATTCTGGATGTGGATGCCTATACCGGTGGGTTTAATTTACAGATAGCGTTTTCTACGGGCCATCTTGCGGGCTCTTGTTGCTGAGGTGCGCAGTCGCTTGGCTTTGAGGTTGGTAAACAGGGTTGCCTTGAGCACGCAAAAGATGATGGAAAGACCGTAGGTTACCACAAAGGCGATGCCAAAACGGGTGAGAATATGGTCGATTTCCATCTCGGTAAGAATCCGATAGAGAACAATGATAATCAAGCAATGAATCAAATAGATGTCATAAGAGGCCTGCGAGATACTAGTGAGCAGGCCTTTTCCACGCCGTTCTAAGGAAATGGTCAGTTCCTTGGCGTAGGAATAAAACCCAAAAATAGAGAAAAAGCAGAACAATACCACAATCACAGGGGCAAAACCGTAGGCAATCAGTCCGCCAAACTGCATATATGAGAGGATGCAATGGGTGACTGCAAGAACCAGCCAGCCGATATAGACAAACGGCTTGTGCTTGGAAATCTGCTCGGAAAATTCCTCGTAATGAAGACCTGCATAAATGCCTGTCATCCAGAAAATCAGGTAGGATGGGAAAATCTTTGCAATGCTTGCGGTATGGGGAAAGGACATCCGATAGAAGATGGTGATAATGAGGGATACCGACAGAAGAACCACCGCAAACACTTTGCTCTTGTTACGGCTGAAAACCAGCCAGATGGGCATCAACAGATAGAACTGAGTAATCAATATGACAAAGTAGAACTGTGCTGACAGATTTCCGCTGATGAGGAATCCCAGAAGATTTCCCAAATCAAAACGATAGATGCCAAGAACCCAAACAAAAACGGCATAATAAATCAAAGTTGCAAGGATGTAGGGGAAAACAATTTTACGACAACGCCCCCACAAAAATTTGTGATAAGAAAACCGTGCGGTGTCACCGTATTTGTAGAATAACTTCACAGCGCTGGTAAACACAAAACCGGGTACCGCAAAGGTTGCAAGCCGTGTCAGGGACGCAAAAAGAACCGACCAAAAGCTCCATTTGGGCAAGGCGTCAACCCCCTCTGAGAGCAGATGGATCAGAATGACAAACATACACAGAAAAAATTCAAAGACGGACATTTCCGTGATTTTACGCTTCATAATAGAGTCCCTTTCTGTTCATAATATCCTCTATTTTACAATAGAGAGCGGGGAATGTCAATCCAAAGGTGGTTCATATCGGCAAAACGCATAAAAAATAAGGAAAAAAAGAACAGAAATTGTGGTTGCAATTTCGTGCGTGTTCTGTTATGATAGAATGGTAGTTGAAAAACAAGATATTGTGGTACAACGAAAAATCAACTGGCAAGGAGTGTGGATTGATGAATTTTGAGGCTTGGAACGGCTTTCAGTCTGGGTCTTGGATGGAAAGCGTAGACGTAAAGGATTTTATTCAGAAAAACTATACCCCTTATGAAGGCGATGAATCTTTTCTGGCACCGGCTACCGAAAAGACAAAAAAGCTGTATGCAAAGTTTAAGGAACTGCTCATCAAAGAGATGCAACAAGGTATTCTGGATGTAGAAACCTATCGGGTTTCCGGCATTGATAATTTCGAACCCGGATATCTGGATAAAGAAAATGAAGAGATTGTCGGTCTCCAGACCGATGCACCCTTTAAGCGAATGATCAATCCTTATGGCGGTATGCGGATGGTGGAACAGTCTTTGTCTGCATACGGCTATGAGATGGATGAGGCGAGAAAAGAGAACTTCAAGGAATTTAGAAAGACCCACAACGATGGCGTCTTTGATGCTTATACACCTGCAATGCGGAGAGCACGCAGTGTGGGACTGATGACCGGTCTTCCGGATGCCTATGGCAGAGGAAGAATCATCGGCGATTACCGTCGGATTGCCCTTTACGGCGTGGACTTTTTGGTTCAGCAAAAGGAAGCAGATTTTGAAAAGTATGTCAATTTGCCTGCAAGCGAAACTGTGATTCGTATGCGGGAAGAGTTGCGGATGCAGATTCGCGCCCTGGGTCAGATGAAGAATATGGCGCTTCGTTATGGCGTGGATATTTCTCAGCCTGCAACCAATGCCAAAGAGGCAATCCAGTTTACTTATTTTGGGTATTTGGCAGCAATCAAAGAGAATAACGGGGCGGCAATGTCCTTTGGAAGAAATTCCACCTTCTTTGATATTTATATCACTCGTGATATGGCAAACGGCGTTCTGGATGAGGCTGGCGCACAGGAATTGATTGACCAGCTGGTGCTCAAGCTCCGTATGGTTCGCCACCTGCGTACGCCGGAATATAATGAACTTTTCTCCGGTGACCCCACTTGGGTAACCGAGTCTATCGGCGGTATGGGTGAAGATGGACGGACACAGGTAACCAAATCCTCCTTCCGTTTTCTGCATACCCTGACCAATCTGGATCCGGCACCGGAGCCCAATATGACGGTGCTTTGGAGCGTACAGCTTCCCGATGGATTCAAGAAATATTGTGCAAAAATGAGTATCGAAACCGATTCTCTGCAGTATGAGAGCGACGATGAAATGCGTCCCCTCTATGGCGACGATTATGCAATCGCGTG
>JAZNKC010000074.1:0-2430 GCA_045578365.1 Ructibacterium sp. | reverse complement strand
TTTACCAAGCTCCATGCCGGCGGTAAGTTCGGCGGCGGCGGATCCAAGGTTTCCGGCGGTCTGCACGGCGTTGGTGCTTCGGTTGTGAACGCACTTTCTGTCTTTTTGGAGGTTGAGATTTCCGACGGCAGCCATGTGCATTATCAACGCTATGAGCGTGGTAAGAAGTGTGCTCCCTTAAAGCAGATTGGGGATACCGACAAGACCGGAACCAAGGTGCATTTTAAGCCGGACGGCGAGATTTTTGACGATTTGATTTACAACTTTGATACCCTGCTTCTCCGCTTGAGAGAGCAAGCATTTTTGAATGCGGGCGTACAGATTGTCCTCAGGGATGACCGTGACGATGCACCGGAGAACAAGAAAGAAGAAACCCTTTGCTATGAGGGCGGTATCAAAGAATTTGTTACTTACGAAAACCGGAACAAAGAACCGATTCATCCGGATGTCATCTATGTCAACGCAGTGCGTGAAACCTGCGAGGCAGAGGTTGCCATGCAGTATAATGACGGTTATAGTGAGAACATCATCAGCTTTGCCAACAACATCAACACCACCGAGGGCGGTACCCACGAAACCGGTTACAAGGCAGCACTGACCAAGGTCATCAATGACTATGCAAGAAAGTACGGATTCTTAAAGGACAACGATGAAAACCTGAAAGGTGAAGATGTCCGTGAGGGTTTGACCTGTATCATCAGCGTCAAGGTTACCGAGGCACAGTTTGAAGGTCAGACCAAGACCAAGCTGGGCAACGGCGAAATGCGTTCTCTGGTGGAGAAGATGGTCAACGAAAAACTGGGCGAATTCTTTGAGGAGAATCCCTCGGTTGCCAAGATTGTGGTAGACAAGGCACTCACCGCTTCCCGTGCAAGAGAGGCGGCAAAGCGTGCAAGAGAGAATACCCGCCGAAAGAGTGCTCTGGAGAGCAGTACCCTTCCCGGTAAGCTTGCAGACTGTTCCGACCGTGACAATACCTATACCGAGATTTACATCGTCGAGGGAGATTCTGCGGGTGGTAGTGCAAAGCAGGGCAGAGACCGTCGGTTCCAAGCCATTCTTCCCCTGTGGGGTAAAATGCTGAACGTGGAAAAAGCACGGATCGATAAGGTTTACGGCAACGACAAGCTGATGCCGGTAATCACCGCTTTGGGTGCCGGTATCGGTGATGATTTTGATATCAGCAAAATCCGTTACGGCAAGGTTGTCATTATGGCCGATGCCGATGTGGACGGTGCTCATATCCGTACCCTGATGCTGACTTTCTTCTTCCGCTTTATGCGTCCGCTGATTGAAGAGGGACACGTGTATATCGCGCAGCCGCCTCTTTACAAAATCAGCCGAGGAAAAACCGAGCGGTACGCATATACTGATGCGGAGCTCCAACAGATTCTTGCCGAGATGGAGGACGGCAAACAGCCGGCAATCCAGCGGTATAAGGGTCTTGGTGAGATGAATCCGGAACAGCTGTGGGAAACCACTATGAATCCGGAAACCCGTATTATGCTTCAGGTAAGTCTGGAAGATGCCAGACAGGCGGATGAAACCTTTACCATCCTGATGGGCGATAAGGTAGAACCCCGCCGTAAGTTTATCGAGGATTATTCCTCAACGGTTGTGAACCTCGATATTTAAGGAGGAAGCAGTATGATTCAGATAGAACATACCAAGGTGATGAATTTGGAGGGTGCCATCCGTGGCGCCCGCAATCCTCTTTGCAGTTGGGACAGAATGGACAGTTCTTACGACCAAGACGGCAACTATATCTTGGGCGAGAACGATTTGAATCTGGCAAAACGCCTTTGCAAGGCAGGCAGTGACCACCGCAAATTCATCCGCCAGATTCTGGTTTCGGTGGACATCACCGCACCTATGTATTGGTGGAAGGAATTTGATACCTACAAGGTGGCAACGGTGGCAAACTCCACCAGTACCATGCATAAGATTCACAGCAAGCCTTTTTCTATTGACGATTTCAGCCATGACCACCTGAGCGAAAGCGGTACCCAGGCATTGCTTTCCCTGATGCAGGTGCTGGAGGAAAAGCGTCTGGCATTTGTGGAGGGAAAGGATAAAGCGGACTGGTATGACATCATCCAGCTTTTGCCCTCCAGCTATAACCAGACCAGAACCGTCACTATGAATTATGAGAATCTTTTGAATATGTATTTTGCAAGACGGAGCCACAAACTGACCGAATGGCATACTTATTGTGACTGGATTCTGAGCCTGCCCTATACCAAGGATTTGTTCCTGCAGGAAGAAGCGTAGATGGGTACTTGACAAAGGGCGAAAAATGTAGTATGATAGCAATATAATTTTTCGAGTGAAGAGGTGAATATCAATGGCTTACATTATTAACGACGATTGCATTAGCTGCGGCGTATGCGCAAGCGAGTGTCCTGTATCTTGTATTGTTGAAGGCGATGC
>JAZNKC010000073.1:0-31214 GCA_045578365.1 Ructibacterium sp. | reverse complement strand
ACCACCTTTTTGGCTTTGTCTGCCATAAAAAGTCCAATGGTACCGATTCCGCAGTACAAATCCCATAGCACCTCTTTGCCGCTGAGGTCGGCAAATTCCTTGGCAAGCTCATAAAGCCGCAAGGTCGCCTTCGGGTTCACCTGATAGAAAGAAAGGGGCGAAATCTGGAATTTCACTTTGCCGATACTGTCGGTCAAAAATCCGTCTCCCCAAAGGATGTGGTTCTCATAACCCAACACCACATTAGTGGGCTTTTCATTGATATTCTGGACAATTCCCACAATAGGCAGATTCAGTCCCCGCAGACGGTCAATCAATTCCCGCTTGTGGGGAATGTTTTTCTCTGCGGTGACCAAGGTCACCAGAATCCCGCTTTCGCCGATTCGGGTGTAAATATGCCGCACCAATCCGCTGTGGGTACCTTCCTCATAAGCCGGAACGGAAAACTCCTCCATCCAATCTGCCACTGCGTTCAGGATTTCCTGATTCCACTTACCTTGTATCAGGCAGTCCTCTACCGGAATCACACTATGGCTGTTTCTGCGGTAAAGTCCCATCCCCTCAGGAGTAACAGGAAATTGCGCCTTGTTGCGATAGCGGATTTCCTCCGCGGGCATTTCCACCGGTTCTGCATCCATATCCAGCTTTCCGATACGGCGCAGGCAATCGGTAACCTTTTGTCGTTTGTAGGCAAGCTCGGTTTCTATATCCATATGCCAGAGCTGACAACCGCCGCATTGATAAAAATGGGGGCATTCTGCCTTTCTTCTGCCAAAGGATGGTTTTTGCACCTCCAACAGTTTTCCGTAGGCATAGTTTTTCAGCACCTTGACAATCAGCACCCGAACCCGCTCCCCCACAATGGTGTGGGGAACAAAGACTGCCACGCCGTCGATTCTGCCGACGCCGTCGCCCTCCTCGGTCATACCGGTGATTTCCACCTCGTAAATCTCATTTTTCTGCATAAATTCTCCTTAATTCGTTGTGACTGTCACCTTGTTTTCTGCCTCTACCCAGTTCACTTTTGCCTGCAATGCTTCGCTGACCGCACGGACAGGCACCATAGTTCTGCCGTTGATGATACGAGCAGGGGTATCGAGCACAATCACTGTTCCGTTCTTGCGCAATTCCTTTTGGTCGATGGTAATTTCCAAGGTCACACCGCCCTTGACCGCCTTGGCAGTCTGGGTTGCATCATCCCAACTGACCACCGCACCCAAGGTTTCAAAAATGGTGCGCATAGGAACCAGAACTCTGTCGTTTTCCATCATGGCAACGGTATCGCTGATAAGCTCCTTGCCATTGACCTCAACCGGAATGTTTTCAGTAACCCACAGGGTATAATTTGCCTCGGTTACTACACTTCCTTTGGAAAGAACCTCCACCTTGAGGGTGTGTTCCCCAATCCAGGTATCTGCAAAATTGTAGTTGAGCAGATAGGGTGCCTCACTTGCCTGACCGATGGTGTTTCCGTCCAGACTGTAACGCACGGTGGGTCTGTCATCCCCAAAAACATGGGGATAGGTATAAAGGGGCGTCTGCTTTTGGGCAAATACCATATGATCGGTAACAGGCTGATAGGTCTGGCTCGCCATATCCCCATAATGATTCCGGATAAAGTGGGGTGCCTCAATCAAGTTCTGGTATGCGCTCTGCATTGCACTGTTGTGGGACAGAGCATAGTCATTGGTTTCCGGTGCTACATAGGTATTGAAATAAGCAATCAGCTTTACCTGCGGGTATACCATCGGCACAAACCAATACATCCGTTTCAGGTTGTTCACCGCCCAATCGGTATTGTCCCTGCCCATAGACACTGTCTTGTGGGCACTGCCGCACTCAGAAAGCATAATCGGCTTTCTGTCACCGAATTTTTCGACTGTTTCTTTTACCACCATCACGGGGTCTGCCGCATCGCCGGCAGCGAAACAAACCTCATTAAACCGCATATCCACCGGCCATTCCTGACCTTGGAAGTGGCGAATCAAATAAGCGGAGATTCCCACCCAGTCTACATAGGCATCGCCGGGGTAAAAATCCTCCATTTTGGTATTCCATTCCGAAGCATGCGCCACCGACCAAACCGTTGCCACATGGCGGGTTCTTTGATGAACTGCATCGGCAAGGAACCGGAATGCCGTCTGGAACGCCTGTGGGTCAGGCTTGTCACCCCAGATATTCATTTCTGCACCGATACGCAGGTACATGGGCACATCTGCATACTGGTTGAGCACATTGAGGAAATCATTGACATAGGAACCTTGGCTCGGGATACCCCAAAGGGCACTTCCCTCTCCCTGAATATTCCAAGCAATCTCTACTGCCTGTTTCCGCTCTCTTGCCTGTTTAAGAATCAAATGGTCCCAATCATTGGGCATATCCCCAAAATTGATATACAAAAGAATCATGGATTCCTGTGCCTGACTGGTTTCGGAAATCTGTCCCATCAGGGTGCCAAGCTGGGGTTCGTTGCGGGAACCATAATACTTTTGCGGCTGCACCGCCTTGGTGTATGCCTGTACGGTAGGACGGTACTGCGCCGCCTTTGCCTTGGCAATCTTTACCCCGTCGGTCCAGTTCATAAACTCCCCATAAGGGATGTAACGCTCATAGTAATACGCCGCAGAGGGGAAATTCCCTGCACGGTCATAGGCATCTGCCACATCGTAATAGCGGGATGCCAGAATCTCTTTGATTTGCTGGGTTTCCTCCAATCCGGAAAGCAGGTTGATGGTTGCCTCTCCGTATTGAATGATACCATTGTCATCGCCGCTGTCTTTTGCGGCAGCATAATTGTCATTGATGCCCCAGAACTGATTGGGTAGCTTTGATGCCAATACCGTTGTGGGCAAAAGTGTGACGATCAGCATACTTACCAAAATGGCTGCAATTACATTCTTTTTCATAAACATCCTCCTTATAATTCCACTCTCCATTGCATTGCCTTAGAGAGGGTCACTTCATCAGCAAACTCCAATTCTCCCCCCACGGGCACGCCGTGGGCAATCCGTGTCACCTTGACCCCAAAGGGTTTGAGCAGCTTGGAGATATACATCGCGGTGGTTTCTCCCTCCAGATTGGGGTTGGTTGCCATAATAACCTCCTGTATTTCACCGCTTGTTACACGGGCAATCAGTTCCTTGATACGGATGTCATCGGGGCCGATGTTATCCATAGGGGAAATGGCACCGTGAAGCACATGGTAGACCCCCTTAAACTCATTGGTCCGTTCCATCTGCAGCACATCCTTGGGACTTTCCATTACGCAAATCACACTCTTGTCCCGTCCGGGGTTGGCGCAAATATTACAAACCTCTTTGTCCGAAAGATTTTGACATTCCCTGCAGTAACACAAGGATTTTTTGGCGTGGACAATGGCGTGGGCAAATTTTTCCGCCTTTTCTATGGGTTGATTCAGCACATAGAACGCCAGTCTCTGTGCCGTCTTGCTCCCGATTCCGGGAAGCTTTTCAAATTCTTCAATCAAATTCTGCAAGGGCGCTGCAAAGTATTCCATCTTTTTTCTCCTCTAAAATATCTGTAATTTATCTTTCAGTCCGGAAAACCGTCCCTGAATATTATCGTTATCCACAAAGGCCTTGATGCATTCCTCCTGTCCCACCAAAACCACCAAAGATTTGGCACGGGTAATGGCGGTATAAAACAGGTTTCTGGTCATCAACAGCCGATGAGTTTCAAACATGGGCATGACCACCACATCAAACTCGCTGCCCTGACTTTTATGCACGGTGACGGCATAGGCAAGCTCCAACTCATCCAGAAGCAGAAAGTCATAATGCACCAGCTTATCATCAAACACCACCGAAACCTTTTGACTGCGATTGTCAATATCAATGATGAATCCTACATCCCCATTGAACATCCCCAGTCCCTTTTCTCCACCGGACAGGCGTTCCCATTCCAGTTGATAGTTGTTCTTAATCTGCATCACCTTGTCCCCCACACGGAACACGCATCGTTGGGTCAATTTTTCCGCTTTGTCGGGACTTGCGGGATTCAGGGCATCCTGCAATACTGCGTTGAGGTTCTGCACGCCAATCAGGGATTTTCTGGTTGGGGTAAGCACCTGTATCTGGGAAAGATTGGTCAGCCCGTATGCCTTGGGGAGCCGCCTTGCACAAAGGTCTGCAATGGTGTCGGGCAGAGAAAGCGGGTCCTCACGGTTGACCAGAAAGAAGTCGTTGTCCTTATCATTGAGCAGCGGCATCTCGCCACGGTTAATGCGATGGGCATTGACCACAATCATACTCTCCCGTGCCTGACGAAAAATCTCGGTCAAGCGGATACAGGTCAGTACATCGCTGTCAATGATGTCTTTTAAGACATTGCCCGCTCCTACCGAGGGGAGCTGGTCGCTGTCCCCCACCATAACCACTCGGGTTCCTCGTGGGATGGCATCAAGCAAACTGTGCATCAAAAGAATATCCACCATGGACATCTCATCAATAATCAAAACATCACATTCTAAGGGATTCTGCTTGTTGCGGGCAAACTGGGTTCCCACCGAATCAATACCCGGCGTGATTTCCAACAGACGGTGGATGGTTTTTGCCTCGGTACCGCAAAGCTCGGTCATCCGCTTTGCCGCCCGCCCTGTGGGAGCGGTCAGCATTACTCTGCGATTGGTACGCTCCATCAAGGCGATGATGGTTTTGATGATGGTGGTTTTTCCTGTACCGGGCCCGCCGGTAATCACCATAGCAGAGTTTTCAAACACCGCCTCCACCGCCTCCATCTGTGCCTCGGCAAGATGGATTCCGGTTTCTTCTTCCACTTCTTCAATCAGAGACTCAAGCTCCTGATGATTGGTATCAAACACAAGCTGGGACATCTCTAAAATCCGCTCTGCCACCTGCTTTTCTGCATCATAGAAAAGCCGCAGATAGAGGGCATCATATTCTCCCATATTGTTGAGCACCAGTTCTTCTTTCAAAAGCATTTCGGCGACAACCTCTTCTGCCACCAGCTTTTCTATCTCCAAAAATTGTGCCGCCTGTCCCACCACGGTGCTCCGCGGCAAAAAGGTGTGCCCATTGAGATACCCGATTTGCTGCATCAGGTAACGAATTCCTGAGGAAACCCGTGCAAAGGAATTCTGGTCGATGCCAAGCTCTTTTGCCATACTGTCGGCGGTTTGAAAGCTGATTCCGTCCACCTTGTCTGCCAAAACATACGGGTTTTCGGTCACCATCTGCACGGTGGCGGCACCAAACAGCTTAAAGGCTTTGACCGCAGCGCCGGGGGAGATCCCAAACCGCTGGAAAAACATTACCACTTCCCGCACGCCGATTAACTCCACATACTTTTTGTAGATGGCATCTACCTTTTTCTTGCTGAGCCCTGAAATCACCAACAGTCTATCCGGCTCATGTTCAATCACATCCAATGCATCCGCGCCAAACAGCTCCACAATCTTGCGGGCGGTGCTTTTGCCGATGCCGGGGAGCAAGCCGGATGCCAGATACTTTTCAATTTCCGTTTCAGTAGAGGGCATTTTACGTTCATAATACTCCACCTTGAACTGGTCCCCATATTCCACATGGGTCACCCACTGCCCGTGAACCAGAATGGTTTCACCCTCGGTCAGGTTGGGCATATATCCGGTCAGGGTAATCAACTGCCCACCGCTGGATATATCGCAGACGGTATACCCGTTTTCCGGATTCTCATAGATGATTTCTTCTACCATTCCCTCGATTTGCAGCACCCTGACACCCTCTTTTGTAATTTTGTAAACAATCCTCGTTAGATTTTAAGTTGGAGTTAAAAATTATTCTTTATCTATTTCATTCATATAACCAGCGGTAATAATACCTGCCGGTAATGCAACAATAGCAATTCCAAAAATGGAAGAAACCATCGTAATGCTTCTTCCCATTGTGGTAACAGGATAAATGTCACCATATCCTACAGTTGTCAAAGAAACGGTTGCCCAATATATCGCATCAAAAAAACTATTAAAAGATTCCGGTTCTACATTAAAAATAATCAGTGCAGAAATTATTATGTATGCAATCGCTAATGTACCTACAGCAATTAGAGATTCCTTCGCCTTTTTGAACACCGACACAATAATTTTAACATTTTTTGAGTATCTAAACATCTTAAATGCCCTAAAAACTCTAAAAGCTCTCGCCATTCTGAAAATTCTTAAAAGCTTAAATCCACTATTTAGGACAGATATCGAAGGCAAAATAGATATTATGTCGATTATTGCAAAAATACCAAACGGATACCGAGCAAAAGACTTCAAAGATTTTTTGTTATATTTGTAATCAGCTGTTATCCAACGCAATAAGTAATCAATAACAAATATAACCAGACAAATAGTATCAACAATATCTAAAATATTGTTTGTCTGCTTAAAGCACAATGGCAATATACTTGACAATATAGCAATTATCATAAAATAGTCATATATTGAGCCTAAACGACTATGATTTAACGGCTCAATTATTTCAAAAATCCTTTTCCTCATATTCTTTTCCTTTTCCCCCGGTTATACGGGATATAAGATTTAGATGCACATTGTTTTCTTGAATTGTTCACCATCCGAAGGCCCCCTTGCCTAAAGGGGGCTGTCTGCGAAGCAGACTGGGGGATTCTTTTTCATCTTATTAAAATCCCTCTTTTATATCCCTCCACCACCTTCGGTGGTCCCCCTCCCTTTAGGCAAGGGAGGCATTTTTTGTTCCTAACAAATTTCGACATCCTTTATAGCCTCGTGTCAGGTTAGTCCTGGAAAATTATTCAACTTTTGCACCTTTAGAGCGATTACATTTCCAACATAATGTTTGTAAATTGTCTTCGGTTGTAAGACCATTTTTAGCCAAAGGTATAATATGATCAATCTCTAACAACAAATGCGGTTCATCCTCTGTTGATACACCACACTTTTGGCAAGTATAATTATCTCTAATTTTAATTTTTTCTCTTAGCTGTGATGTCATAAGTGCTCTTTGTCCTGCTACACTCTTTTTAAAGTTAATAATGTCTGATAAATATACTATGAATCGTTCTAAATTGTCTATATCAAATGTAACATCGCAACTCATAGAACTATTTCCTCCACCACTGATATACTGAAACGTATATTGTGGAAAATGAAAATTACTAAAGTCAATATCTTCAAACCCCAGTTTTCTTGATAAAGTCTTTTTACTTAGATGTTTAATCAAAAATGGGAGTTTTGAACTAAAGCCACTTATTATTTCATCTTTTTTATTTTTTAACAATGTCTTTCCCTGTTCAGCAGCCGAAAAATCATTAAATACTTTTTCAAAATTATCTAATGTTTCTTCATTGGCCTCAATGTTAAAATACTTACAAACGTACTTGAATGGCTGCTGTTGAGCACTTTTGCACACATTTAAAGAGCATTCGTATACATTACGTTCTTGCTTTGACTTTTTTAATTCAGGCCTTTTAAAGTTGTATGCACTATGATCCGTATATGTAGCAGTCCCATAATCTATATGTCTAATATCAACATAAGCACTTTTTAATTCTTCAATATGCCAATTTAGTTCATTGCATTCATCTGCATATTCTTTTATTTCATCCTTTATTTCTAAAAATCTTCTGCTTTTGAAATATATTGTTTGATATATCAAAAAGATACAATATAAACCAAGAATAACTAAGGATACATAGAATATTGCGACAAAAATTGGCATAAGCCAAATTATTAATGCAATAATCAAAATAATTCCAATAATAGCCCACATAACAATTTCTCCTTTGTATTTTGTAATGATTTGATTTTCTAACAAATTTCGGCATTTATCATGATATAATTCTTGCCCGATTTAGATATCGTTTAGAGTAAAAACCTTGCTTTTTTGCGCTCCTATTGTTTTACACTCAAGCTAAGATATTTTTATAAACTCATTATACTTTACTTTTTTGCAAAAGACAAGGGAAAAGTCGTTGGAAATCCCCGTTTTCGACAAAGGCTTACAGAATTTTCCAAAATTAACCCCTTGCAATATGGAAAATTTTGTGATATATTGAATATGCTACAAATTCAACTCCATATTCGTTCCCTAAAGGAGCGCGTTTACCTTTTTGGTAAAAATACGCACTCCCTCTGTTCCTTTGGGGAAACTGTAGGTTGGATTTGTAGCAAAATCTGGAGTTGCGTATTTTTCATGCGTGGCTCCCTGCGTGGCGCCGCGCATTTTTTAATTCTACCAAAGGAGGTATTACCTATGAATGCTGCGGACTACCGTGCGGCATTGCTTCAGGCCGCCCAAATCAGCAAGGAACTGTCCCTGCGTCTGGACGATGATGGGCAGGATTTATTGGAATCCTATGCCAATGTTTACGAGCAAATCATTCGGTATGAATGCGCCAATCAAAAATAGACAAAAAGAGCCTCGGCATCGCCGAGGCTCTTTTTAATTGCCTTAATCAACTAATCTTCTTAAGTTGATTCTACCCTTGTCGTCAATCTCAATGACTTCTACCTTTACGGTATCGCCCTCTTTGACAACATCGGTAACCTTTTCCACTCTGCCCTTATCCAGCTTGGAAATGTGAATCAGACCGTCTTTTCCGGGGAGGATTTCTACAAATGCACCGAAGTCCATAATACGAACAACCTTGCCCTCATAGATTTCGCCAGCTTCCGGCTCCTTAACGATTGCTTCAATCATCTTAAGCGCCTTATCGCCCATCTCGGAATCAACTGCCGCAATGAATACGCGTCCGTCATCCTCGATATCAATCTTTGCACCGGTGTCTGCGATGATTCCCTGAATCACCTTACCACCGCTACCGATAACCTCACGAATCTTATCCACAGGAATGGTGATGTTGATGATTTTGGGAGCATAGGGAGAAAGCTCGGTTCTGGTTTCGGGGATTGCTTTGAGCATAACCTCGTCCAGAATATAATAACGAGCATTCTTGGTCTGCTCCAGAGCGGTACGGATGATTGCGGGGGTCAAGCCGTCAACCTTAAGGTCCATCTGGATTGCGGTGATACCCTTTTTGGTACCTGCAACCTTGAAGTCCATATCGCCAAAGAAGTCCTCAACACCCTGAATGTCTACCATAGTGAGGAAGTTATCCTCATCCTCGGGGTCGGTAATCAAACCAACAGAGATACCTGCAACCGGTGCCTTGATGGGACCACCGGCATCCATCAATGCCAAGGTACTACCGCAGTCACTACTCTGAGAGGTAGAACCATTGGAGGAAAGAACCTCAGACACCAGACGGATTGCATAGGGGAATTCCTCCTCGCTGGGGAGAACCGGAACCAGAGCACGCTCTGCCAAAGCACCGTGACCGATTTCACGACGGCCGGGGCCGCGGGAAGGACGGGTTTCACCCACGCTGTAGGACGGGAAATTATAGTGATGCAGATATCTGCGATATTCTTCGTTATCCAGACCATCAATAATCTTTGCCTCACCCAAGGAACCGAGGGTTGCAACGGTGAGTACCTGAGTCTGACCACGGCTAAACAGACCGCTACCGTGTGCTCTGGGCAGAAGTCCAACCTCTGCAGACAGAGGACGCAGTTCCAGAATACCACGGCCATCCACACGCTTCTTGTCATACATCAGCCAGTTTCTGACAACGGTCTTTTGCAGTTTGTAAAGCGCCTCGTCAATCTGTGCTTTGTATTCATCCTGAGGATATTTTTCCTCAAAGTGCTTATAAACATCTTCGTATACTACCAACAGGCGGGCATCACGAACGGTCTTATCGTCGGTGTCCATTGCCTGCTGAACCATACCCTCAGCATAGCCACGGATGTCAGCGAACAGTTGTTCATCGACTACCATATGCTCATACTCGAACTTAGGTTTGCCGATTTCATCCTGAATAGTCTTGATGAAGGCACAAATCTTTTTGATTTCTTCATGGGCAAACATAATTGCGTCGAACATCACGTCCTCAGCAACCTCGTTTGCACCTGCCTCAATCATAACAACCTTTTTGGCACTACCTGCAACGGTCAGGTTCATATCGCTGACTGCTCTCTGTGCCTCGGTGGGGTTGATTACAAACTCACCGTCAACCAAGCCAACATAAACTGCGGCGATGGGGCCGTTAAACGGAATGTCGGATACGGAAACTGCAGCGGATGAACCAATCATTGCACAGAATTCCGGTGCGTTATCCTGCTCCACAGACAGAACGGTGGAAACGATAGAAACATCGTTGCGCAGATCTTTGGGGAACAGGGGACGCATAGGACGGTCAATCACGCGGGAAGTGAGGATTGCGTTCTCGGAAGGACGACCCTCTCTTCTGGTAAAGCCGCCGGGGATTTTACCCACTGCGTACATTTTTTCTTCATAGTCGATGCTGAGAGGGAAAAAATCAATTCCATCTCTGGGCTTGTCCGATGCGGTTGCTGCAGTAACCACAGTGGTGTCACCATAGCGAACCAGTACCGAACCATTTGCAAGGCCTGCAACCTTGCCGAATTCCAAGGACAGTTTTCTGCCTGCCACTTCGGTTTCGTAAATCTTTGTCATACTATGACCTCCTTTATTTTTGGATGGGAAGACTTACTTTAGCACTTAAAATTCAGGCTCCCGAAATACAAGAGCATAAATTTTAACTGCTAATGCGTATCCTCCCAAATTTTTTCTTTGGAAATACCAAAAAGGGCAGTCTAAAGTTATAGACCGCCCCTTTGCTCTTAGTGTCTGAGTCCGAGCTTCTCAACGATGGCACGATATCTCTCGATATCATTCTTTGCGAGATAGTTCAGGAAACTTCTGCGAACACCAACCATCTTCAGCAGACCACGTCTGGAGTGATGATCCTTCTTGTGGGTCTTCAGATGCTCGTTGAGGTGGTTGATACGATGGGTCAGAAGTGCAATCTGCACCTCGGGAGAACCGGTATCACCCTCATGTGTTGCATAGGTTTTGATAATCTCCTGCTTGATGTCTTTTTCCATGTTTTTCACCTCCATTTGTTGTTGAATCCCCGTACAGCTTGGAAATGGGCGGAGAATCTTCAACCCCGAAATCTAAGCCATAGGTTTCTGTTATGAAAACTCATAACACACGTGGATTATCATACCACATTCTTCTTGGAATGTCAAGAAAAACTTTTCAATTTTCTTCCGGCAGCATCTTTAGAAACGCCGCCTCGTCCAAAACGGGAATCCCCAAGGCGTTTGCCTTGTCAAGCTTGCTTCCCGCTTCCTCGCCGGCTACCACAAAATCGGTCTTTTTGGAAACACTTCCACTCACCTTTCCGCCCTGACCTTCAATCAGCGCCTTTGCCTCATCCCGTTTTAAGGTGGGCAAGGTACCGGTCAGCACAAAGGTTTTGCCTTGGAATGCATCCCCCGTTTGGGTACTTTCATAATCCAGACGCACCCCTGCAGTCCGCAGTTTTTCGATGATTTCGAGGGATTTTTCCTCCTTAAGATAATGGACCAGACTTGCCGCCATTTTTTCACCGATATCATCGATTGCCGCAACGGCATCCTGTTCCGCCTCTATGAGCGCGTCCAAGGAGCCAAACCGCTCTGCAAGTAACTGGGCGGCTCTTGCACCAATCAAACGGATGCCCAAGCCGGAAAGCACTCTATCAAGGCCTTGTGCTTTGGATTTTTCGATGGCATCCAAAAGATTCTGGGCGGATTTTTCGCCAAACCGTTCCAAGGCAACCAAGTCCTCGAATTTTAAGAAATACAAATCGCCCACATCGGCAATCAGTTTTTCATCCAAAAGCTGTTCCACCACAGCCGGTCCCAATCCCTCAATATCCATGGCAGGACGGGAGGCAAAATGAATGATGCTCCGCATCTGCTGGGCAGGACAGTTGGAATTCTGACAGCGCACCGCCGCCTCTCCCTCTTCCCGATACAGGGCTTCGCCACAGGCGGGACACGTATCGGGCATGGTAAACACCTGCTCGGTGCCGTCTCGTTTTTCAGTCAGCACCCGCACCACCTCGGGGATAATATCCCCCGCCTTTTGAATCACCACAGTATCACCAATCCGGATATCCTTATCCCGAATATAGTCGATATTGTGAAGCGTTGCACGGCTGACGGTAGAACCGGCAATCCGCACCGGCTGAAGCACCGCATTGGGGGTGACCACACCGGTTCTTCCTACCTGCAGCGCCACATCCAAAAGCTTGCTTTCCTGTTGTTCGGCAGGGAACTTATAGGCAATCGCCCAACGGGGCGTTTTGGTGGTTGTGCCCAGACTCTCTCTTTGAGAAAACTGATTCACCTTCGCCACCGCTCCGTCAATATCAAAGGAAAGCTCACCACGCATTTCGCCGATTCTTTGAATCTCGGCATAAGCCTCCTCCGCTCCGTAAAACAGGTTTTGGTGAGGGATGGTCTTAAATCCCAAAAATGCAAGATACTGAAGGGATTCCTGATGACTGGAAAGCTCTTTCCCCTCAATTTGCTGCACATTGAACACATAAATATCCAGTTTTCTCTGGGCGGTGATTTTGCTGTCAAGCTGTCTTAAGGAGCCTGCAGCCGCATTTCGGGGATTGGCAAACAGAGGTTCCCCGATGCTCTCCCGTTGTTCATTCAGCCGCAGAAAATTCTCTCTGGGCATAAACACCTCGCCCCGCACCTCAAGGTAGGGAATCTCCTCTTTCAGCTTGAGCGGAATGGAAGAAACCGTCTTTAAGTTGGTGGTGATGTCCTCACCCACAAAGCCATTGCCACGGGTAGAACCCCGCACAAAGGCACCGTTTTGATATTCCAACGAAACCGAAAGCCCGTCAATCTTCATTTCCACCGCATATTCCACCTTATCGATTCCCAGCGCATTGGCGGTACGACGGTCAAAATCCTCAAATTCTTTCTTGGAGAACACATCTCCCAAACTCTGCATCTGGACCTGATGGGCGACCTCGGTAAAGCCCTCCAAAACCTCACCCCCTACACGCTGGGTGGGAGAATCGGGGGTTTTGAGCTGAGGATACTCCTCCTCCAAGGCAATCAGCCTTTGCATCAACGCATCATAGGTAAAGTCATCCACGGTGGGATTGTCCAGTACATAATACTCATAATTATATTGATTCAGCTTCAACCGCAACTGTTCGATTTCCTGTTTGATGGCTTCCATTCCGGTTCCTCCTACAAACAAATTTACCTTTATAGTTTAGCATAAGCATCCGCAATCTGCAAGCATTTTATCAAAACCTCCAGACGCTGAGAAACGAAGTGTATATTTTGTGAAATCGTTTTCGTCGCTGTACATAGGTACTGCAGAGAACGATTTCGCAAAAAGCAAGCAACGGCAAGGAAAACTCGATGTTTTCCTTGCCGTTTTTGGTTTTGAATATTTATTTTGCTTGCGGTAGACCGAGTTTGTCAGGCGTCTGTTTAACCGGGTAATTGCTCTGACAGGGTAACCTGAACAGTTTCCTTGCGTCCGGTTTCGTACTTGTAAACCTCAAGTTTCAGTACCTCACCAGGCTTATGCTTATCCTTGATTTTGTTCAAAGCCTCACCGGAGGTAACCTCCTGTCCGTCTGCCGCCATAATGATGTCGCCACGCTGCAAGCCTGCATTTGCCGCCGCCTGTGTGGTAACCTCCATTACCTGTACGCCTACCGGCCAGGAATATGCCTTTGCCATATACGCATCCACATCACGGAAGGAAATACCGATAACCGGTCTGCCCTTGACATAGCCGTGCTGCAACAAATCGGAAATGATGGGGTTCGCCTCGCTGATGGGGATCGCAAAACCCATACCCTCAACACCGGTGGAAGAAACCTTGACCGAGTTGATACCGATGACCTCGCCATAGGCATTGATCAGCGCACCGCCGGAGTTTCCGGAATTGATGGCTGCATCGGTTTGAATCAGGTTCATAGTCCGGTTGTCAATGGACACGGTGCGATTGACCGCGCTGACGATTCCTTGCGTGACACTACCAAAGAATTCTACACCCATCGGGTTACCGATGGCAACCACCCGTTCACCAACCTCAATTTTCCCGGAATCACCTAAGGTTGCCACAGTCAAGGCTTCCTCAGGTTTAATCTTAATTACCGCAAGGTCGGTCTGTGCATCCGCACCAATCACCTCTGCATCATATTCTGCACCGGTATTCAAGGTTACATGGATCTCACTTGCACTCTCTACCACATGGTTATTGGTAACAATATAGCCATCCCCGCTCAGAATAATACCCGAGCCTTGGGATTGGGACTGACTGGTGCCGCCAAAAATACTCATATAACCCGGAACAACGCCGGTAATACCAACCACCGCAGGACCTACCCGTTTTGCGATTTCTGTGGTGCTCAGTTCTCCCTCACGGTTGGTGGTTTCCACAAACCCGTTGTTTTCGCCATTGCCGTTTAAGGTGTCAATCAAATCCTGACGGGAGGTAACCGCCATTCTTTCTGCCCCGTTGGAGCGTCCCAGAAAATAGGTGCCGCCAAACAACGCCAGATTCAGCATGGTCAAGGCAACCATTGCGGCGATAAAACGTTTTTTGGATTTTTCTGCCTGTTTATGCTTTACATTTTCTGTATAGACTGCCTGCCGAACCACACCGGGTACATACTGCACCGCCTCTTCCTGAACAGGCATATTATCTTCTTCACGAAAGAAATCATATTCTTGCATCTTTCTTCCTCCTTATCTTACTTTGATACCCTTATTATAGTCGGGAGTTATGAAAAAAATATGAATAAACTGTAAAAATAGAGTGAATCTTAATCCTGATTTTCCATTCGTTTTACCGGCATCTTGCCCTTGTCCAAACGGAAGATGAACTCTGCAAACACACCCTCGTCACTCCTAACAAGGATATTTTTCCCGTGGGCACGGATGATGTTTTTGACCAGATACAACCCGATTCCCGTCCCCTCACGGTTGATACTGCGGGACCTGTCTGCCTTATAAAGCCGTTCAAAAATCATCGGCTGTTGCTCTTTGGAAATTCCGCATCCGGTGTTGTAGACAACCACCTCAACCTCATGGGATTTCGGGGTTACCGTCACCGAGATTTCGCCATTCTCATCGGTGAATTTTACCGCATTGTCAAGGAGATTGGTCAGCACCCGTTTGATGGCATCGGCATCGGCAAACACATAACAGCTTTCCGAATCAAAATGCAGGGAAATCTGAATCTGTTTTTCCTGAATTCTCTGTTCCAGACCAATGATGCAGATTCGCACCGCCTCGTTGATATCAAAATGGGATTTATTGAGAACCGTCTGGTCTGCCCGCATTCTGCTGATATCCAAAAAGGTATTTACCAATCGGGAAAGTCGATTGACCTCGGTATAAACAATCTTCAAATACTCCTTCTGTTTCTCCTGGGGGATGGTATCATCCATCATTCCATAGACAAACCCGCCGATGGTGGTCATTGGCGTTCTCAGTTCATGAGAAACATCGGAGATAAAGCTTTGGCGGATTTCATCTACCTTTTCCAATTCAAACGCCATTTCGTTGAAGGTATTGGCAAGTTCTGCAATCTCTGCAATCTGGGACTTGGTTGCCTGTTCGTCTACCCTTGCACCAAAGTGCCCCTTGGTAAATTCCTGTGCACTTTTTTGAATCTTTTTCATCGGGCGGGAGAACCGCTTTGCCAGTGCATAGGAGAGCAGGAATGAAATCAACGCAACCACCAAGGCAGATGCCGTCATAATCTGCATCACTTCTCTGGTCATCTTCTGCTTTTGCGGAATAGGCAGACTGAGAAGCACCGCACCGATGGTATTTTCTTCCTGTAAAACGGGCAGTTGCAGAGTGAACATGGTTTCGCTGAAGATTCCGCCCATGGTTCCAATCAGAGATTTTCTTTCCCCCTGCAGCACCGTCTGGATATGCTCCTTGGAAATAAAATTGGGGATCTCATCCAGCAGTTGTCCGCCAAAGGTGCTGATAAGCACCTCTCCTTTGCTGTCAATCACCATAATATGACTGTTACTGCTTCGGGCAAAGCCGTTGAGCATATGCCCCATACTCTCCCTGTTGATGTTGCTTTGTATCAGCGAAACAATTGCCTCACCGTTTTTACGGAGAGCATCCTCACTTTGGCGGGTGATATACCGGTTCACCAGGAAAATCTGCGTCGAGCCAAGAGTCACAAGGCAAATCATCACCGCAATGATGTTGATGAAGAAAATCCTTGCAAAGATGGTTCGTCCAAGCCACGCCCGTTTCATACCGTTGTATCCTCCGCCATATCTACTTCAAATTTATAACCTACGCCCCAGACCGTCTTCAGGTGCCAGTTCTTCTCCTCGGATTCCACTTTTTCACGGATTCGTTTGATGTGCACATCCACCGTTCTGGAATCTCCAAAAAATTCATAGCCCCAGATTTCATCCAACAACTGGTCTCTGGTAAATACCTTGTTGGGATTTCCTGCAAGGAAATAAAGAAGTTCAAATTCCTTAGGTGGCATTTCCAGTTTTTTATCATCCAGATACACTTCATAAGTGCTTTGGTTGATTCTGAGTCCGTCAAACTTCAGTTCCTTTTCGTCCTCTGCCTCAGCCTGATTCTCCGCACGTCGAAGCACCGCCTTGATGCGTGCCAAAAGTTCTTTGGGTTCAAAGGGCTTGACAATATAGTCGTCGGCACCAAGCTCCAAACCCAGCACTTTATCGAAGGTTTCACCTTTGGCACTGAGCATAATAATCGGTGTATTGGAAAGGGCACGGACCTCTCGACAGACCTGCCAGCCATCCTTGACCGGAAGCATAATATCCAGCAAAATCAAATCCGGAGATAGATTCTTAAACGCATCAATCGCTTGTTGCCCATCATTGGCAACAATGGCATCATATCCTTCTTTTTCCACATAAAGACGAAGCAGTTCGCAAATATTTACCTCGTCATCCACAATCAATACGGTTTGCTTGTTGGACATAGTATTCCCACCTTTTTTCCTTGGTATTGGCTCTATCATAACCTATTTTATCATAAATTACAAGAAAAGTATGAAAATTTTGTGAATACAAGAAAAGTTTTTCCCCATACTAAAAAAGGCAGAGTTTCTGCTCTGCCTCATCTTCTTCTGAAAGGAGTATTCCTATGCAAGCCGATACTGCATCTGTCCGTCTTTCTAAACCCATCTCCCTGTCCGCACGAATCAAACAAGAGGAGAAGAAAAAGCTTCTTGCCCAAAAGGCGGAATACCGCTATCTTCTGTCCGAGCTTTTTGACGCACAACAAAAACTACAAACTGCCCTCAATAACTTTTCCTATCTATCCGAGCCAAAGGCGGTGGATGTCTGCATCTTCCAGATGCAGACCGCCCAGAGCCAGTACGATAACATCCTCCGCAGAATCAAAGCTCTTGGCTATCAGCCAAAGGATTTCAAAGATCAATTAAGCACGCAGACTCCGATGTTCAAATAAGTAGCAAAAATACACCAGAGCAGATACGGCAAAAGCAACCATGCAGACAGTTTGTTCACCCGATAAAACAGAATGATGGTAACAATGATTGCCAAAATCAAGAGTACCAACCAGAGCACCGAGAAACAATACAGCTTTAACCCAAAAAAGAGAATAGGCCAGCAGAAATTCAAAAACAACTGCAGGATAAACGCCTTTTCTGCTCCATCGTGGTCACCGGGTGTGCTTTTGACAAGATAGAACGAAATCCCCATCAAAATATAAAGGATTGTCCAGACGATACCAAACACCCAGCCCGGCGGGGAAAGAGGCGGTTGGTTCAATTCCTGATACAATCCCGCCTGTCCTCCTGATAAAAGGCTGGACAAAAAACCCGTCCCAAGGGTCAGGGCAATACTACCCAACAGTTTTCGCAAATGAATGGTTTGAAACATAAATAATCGCTCCCTTTGATGATTTGAAAACAAAAAAATCCCTTGCATAAAAATATGCAAGAGATTTTGAAGTTATACCAAAGAAACGATTGCATTGGCAAAGCTGCCGAACAAGCTGTCGAGGAAAGTTTCTCCGCTACGGTCAATCTTCCATTTTCCGGAATCCTTGACCATCATAATTTCCACGGTTTCCTTGTCGGAAGGAATATCATCCGACGCCAGAACATCCAATAATTGCTGTATCAGCAAACTCTGATAGGTTTCCCGTTTCATATTAGAAAGCTGTGCCTGATACTCATTGGATGCCACCATTGCCATCACCTTTTCCAAAAAGCGATTCATCACTTCCGCATTGTCAAGGCTAACGATTTGGGCAGAAATTTTCACTCTGCCGTCCTCTTCTTTCTCTGCAGACAGGATTTGGTACTGCATCCGGTTCATAATTCTGAGAATCTCGGTTTCCAGCTCCCCTTTGTTGTCCGACACAACCTTGCTAAGTAGCGCCTCTATGTCATAATAACTCTGCACCCTGCTTTTTTCACCGCTCTTGAGCGCCTGCATGGTTTCTTCCAAGGCTTTGGTTGCCCCGTCTTCTGCTCCGCAGCCGGTTACGCTTAGCATCAGAATGCCAATCAGGCAAATACTGATAAGCTGTTTGAAAGCCTTTTTCATAACCCTACCGCCTTTCGTTTCTATACTTACAGCATTTTGAATGCCTTCATCCATTCGTTTTTAATAAATTCGTGACCCATGGAGGTAGGATGCACGCCGTCCCCCAGCCAATAACTTGCGTCTTTCTTCTCTGTCAGAGTATCAAAGCCTTCCTGCAGGGGAATAAAGGGCAAGTTGTGTTTTTCTGCAATGTTTTTTGCCATTTGAGCACGAAGTTTTACTTCCTTATCAAAGGTTTCCCAATAAGCTTCGTTGCCAAAACCTTTGAGCGCAAAGGGTTCCATAATCATAATCTTGATGTTGGGAAGTGCCGCCTTGACCTCTTCAATCAGCATATCATAAATCTTGTAAAATTTTTCTGCATCGATGCCATTGGGGTTGTCGTGGAATTCGTGCCACACATCGTTGACACCCATCAAAATGCTCATCACATCCGGCTTCAGGTTGATGATGTCATTTTTGACACGGGCATACACATCCACACTGCGATTGCCGCTAATACCCCGATTCAAAAATTCATAGTTACCCGGTTCTGCAAAACCCAACTCGGATTTAACCAACAAAGGATAGCCGATACCAATCAAGGAATCGTCCTCTCTGGAACGATGGGCATCTGTAATCGAATCGCCTTGAAATAAAATTCTCATTGCAAAAACTCCTTGTTATGTTGTAATTTCTTTTTTTCTATCGTGAATCAACATTCCGACCAATGCAAATCCAAGCTGTACGATATGGGTAATCAATACACTGTAGGATTGGGACAGAATATCATAAATACACCACAGGGACATATTAACAAGGGTCCAGAAACGATATTTTGCACCATTCTTTTGCCCGATACACAGAATAAAGGTAAGGGACGCCACAATCACCAGAACACCCAATGCCGAAACACCGCCGGCAACCCAGATATTGAGGACAATGATGGCAACTGCATAGGATGCAATCACCCAACGGGGGAGGGGCTTGTTCTTGGAATCAAAGAAGTAATTGATCAGGGTTTGCAATCCGCCCAGATAGCACGCCGCCGCGCCATTGATACCGCTGCCGCCAAGGAGATAGCTTGTGGCAACCAAAACATTGCCGCAGAAAACCAGAAACAGAATAGTTTTCATCCTTTCGCCTTTTACCAAAGACGCGCAAATCATCGACGCCAGGCCCAAAAGGCTTAATACATAAGACAATACCTGCATAACCTTCTCCTTTTACACTACACCGCTTTTTTTCGGGTTAACAATTGCAACACCAACATCACAGCAACCAGACAGACACCTATGGTATCGGTAACAACACCGGGATAAATCAGGAGCAATCCGCCCGCCAAACTGATGATTCTCTGATACCAAGGCATCCGGTGAATCAAATATCCCTCCAGAGAAGCGGAAACCGCAAAAATTCCCATCAACGAGGTGATGCAGATTAAAACAACCTCCCAAGCGGTGGTATCAATAAAGAGCATTGACGGATTGAGTGCGAACACATAGGGAACGATAAATGCGCCAATGGCAAGCTTGGTGGAGGTGATTGCCGTTTTCATAGGATTTGCCTGTGCAATTGCAGCACCCGCATAGGACGCCAATGCAACCGGCGGGGTCAAATCCGCAACAATACCGAAATAGAATACAAAGAAGTGTGCCGCAACTGCCGGAACACCCATCCGCACCAGAATCGGTGCACAGGTTGCTGCCATAATACAGTAGTTTGCAGTGGTGGGCACACCCATTCCCAGAACAATACAACAAAGCATGGTCAGGAATAAGGCGATAATCACCTGATTGCCCGCAAGGGCAACAATGCCGTTGATCATCATATTGGCAAGACCGGTCATAGTGATGGTTCCTGCAATCATCCCGGCAACGCCACAGGCTGCTGCAACCGCAATCATTCCCTGACCGCCTGCCGCAAGAGCTTCCCAGATGCGTTTGGGAGTGATGCGGTTTTCTTTGTTGAACGCACTTACCACAATCGCTGCTACGATAGCAATGGCTGCCGCATACTGGATGGAACGTTGGGTTACACTGACAAGATAAATCAGCAGAACCAACGGAATCAACAAATAGGACTTCTTCAAGAGCGGAATAAACCGGGGCAGTTCCTCACGGCTGAGTCCCCGCAAGCCCTCTTTTTTCGCTTCCAGATGTACGGTGATGAACACCCCTGCAAAATACAACACTGCAGGCAGGATTGCGCGCACCACAATATTACTGTAAGGCACACCGATATAGTCCGCCATCAAAAAGGCTGCGGCACCCATAATCGGGGGCATAATCTGACCGCCTGTGGAGGCAGACGCCTCTGCCGCTGCCGCAAACTCCGGCTTGTAGCCGGTCTTCTTCATCAACGGGATGGTAACCGAACCGGAACCTACGGTATTGGCAACCGAAGAGCCGGAAACCATGCCCTCAAAGGCACTGGCAACCACTGCCACCTTAGCAGGACCGCCGGAAAAGCCGCCCACTACCGCGTTGGAAATATTGATAAAGAAATCTGCAATTCCGGTACGCTCCAAAAAGGCACCGAAAATAATGAATACCACAATAAATTTGGAGCAGACATTGATGGGGGTAGAAAGCACGCCCTCTTTTCCGTAGAACAGATAATGTACGATATAGTTGAGCTTTCCCCAAAGGGTAGGATTGGAGAGTCCCCAAACAAGTGCGTATACCACAAAGCAACCTGCCACAATCACAATAGGCAGTCCTACACTGCGGCGGCACGCCTCTGCCAAAGACAGGATGCCCAGAATACCAATGATAATCTGGTACCATTCAAAATGGCTGCCCTGCTGAATGATGGTCATTGCATTTGCCGCATAATACGCAAATGCACCTGTGCCGCACAGCATCAATAGCACATCATACCATGGCATAAAGTTCACCCTTTGTTTTCCCTTTCGTGCAGGGTAAACAAGATAGGCAAGGAACACAATGAATGCCACAAAGGTAGTCAATCGAAGTTCCTCAAGCCAAGTGGCAAAAAGGGTTACATAGATACAAAATAAAGAAAAGAATGCCAGAATACAGGTTACAAGCACCTTGGCTTTCCCTTCCCAGATGCGAACATTGGATTCCCGGTCAAACTTTTGCATCACTGCATCCAAGTCCATAACCTCAGGAATGTCCGCCTCCTTTTTTCTGTTGAAAATCATTTACTCTCCTCCTTGGGGGTCATTAAAATGGCTGCGACGAAACTTCCTCCGCCGCAGCAAAAAGCTTTGCGCCTTCTGATTAGTCGACTGCTACCTGAACACCTTTTTCCGCAAAGTATTTTGCAGCACCCGGATGGAACGGAACGGTCATACCACTGGTTGCGTTTTCAATGCTGAGTTCTGCGCCCTTTGCATTTTCAGCAGTAATTGCTTCTGCATTGTCAAAGATTGCAGCGGTCAGCTTGTAAACATCTTCCTCTGCTGCATCAGCATTGACAATCAGGGTTGCCTTTACGGTAACGGTCTTTACATCCTCCGTCTGACCTGCATAGGTTCCTGCCGGAATGGTATGCACAGTATAGAACGGACAAGCTGCCATCAAAGCATCTGCAATCTCACCGTCAATGGGAACCAAATACGCACTGTTGGTGGTGCACAATTCGGTGATTGCCGGAGTGGGAGGTCCTGCTACGATAAATGCAGCGTCGATTTTTCCATCCTTCAATGCATCTGCACTGTCAGCAAAGGACTGATACTGTGCATTGATATCGGATTCGGTAAGACCTGCTGCGGTCAATACATCAATGGCATTGAAGTATACACCGGAGCCGGGTGCACCGATAGAAACAGCTTTGCCCTTCAGGTCTTTCACGCTCTTAATTTCCGGTTTCATGGTTACAAGCTGTACTGCCTCTGCATACAGACCTGCAACAGTGCGGAAGGAAGTAATCTTTCCTTCTTTTTCAAAGGAACGGGTTCCCTCCCAAGCGTAAGACATAACATCAGACTGTACGGTACCCAGCTGATAGTTGCCGGCATCGATACCCTGAATGTTCGCTTTGGAACCGTCGGTAGAAACAACGGTTACATTGATATCTGCATTGTTCTTTATGTACTGGCCAAGCACGCCGCCATAACCATAATAAGTACCTGCTGTACCACCGGTACCCATGGTCATTTTGCCGCCGGCACCACCGCCGCACGCCGATAATGCAACCAGCATTACCATTGCCAATACCATAGCTAAAATTCTTTTCATTTGAAAAACCTCCTTTGATTTTGAAGTATTTTGTTCCATTATAACCGAAATCAGGAATGATTGCAAGTATAATTTCATCAGTATTTTTTCTTAAAGTACCGGATGATAAAAAGCATCAGAATGGTCCCCGCAATCGGAAAGATTGCACTGACAAGCATTCCGGCTTTCATCCCGATTTGCTCCACGGAAAGCTGCAATACCGGTGAAAGACGGCTTGCCAAACCGCTTGCCGAAACCGTATCCACCACGATTCCCATCAGCTGCGGTGCCACAGATGCACCCAAATCACCGCCTGCCGCCATCAGGGCATAAGCCGCAACACCCACACCGGGAAGGTTCTCCTCCATCATAATCAAGCTGCCCGGCCAGAGCATCGCCGTAAAAAGCCCTGTCAAAACACAAGCCGCCAGAGCAATCACCCCATTGGGGGAAAGGCTGACCGTCAAATAGCAAACCGACGCGCCAATCATTCCTACAAGCAGAACCTTGGAGATGTTTCTGCCAAATCTGGCGTAGGAAATTCTTGCAATTCCAAGGAGGATTGCAAACATCGCCACCCCAAGAATATCGCCCAAGGTTTTGTTAAGTCGCAGTGCATTTTCCAGATAGCCGGAAATCCAGTTGGACATCACATTTTCTGCACAGCTGCCAAAAAAGATACAGGCAACACACAAGGCAATCCCGAACCCTCTCTGCTTTGCCTTTTGGGTTCCTGTCGCCTCTGCCTGATTCATTTCCGGCATGGGAGAAGTAAAAAACAGCAGGGATGCAAGGATGGGCAAAAAACCAAGCAACACCGTTAGGTACATCCAGTGCTCCGTCCCGAAAATTTTGAGAAACAGAGTGCTGACTGTAACAAAGGCAACCACACCAAACGCATAGAGAGAGTGAAGTGCACTCATATCCCGTTGGGGATTGTCAGAGGGAATCGCCGCAATCATAGGGCTTAAAAGCACCTCAGAAAGTCCTGCCGAAACCGAAAATATCACTGTTCCTATCACCAGTCCCAGATAAGCATATGCCGGAAACAGGGTGGGAATCAACGCATAAATCACAAGCCCCAACGAGGTAACAAGGGGCATCACCTTGACGATGGTATGGATGGAAAACCGCTTGGAGAAAAAACTGAAAATCAAATCTACCAGAAGTTGGGTACAAAAATTGATTAAAACCAAGGTTCCAAGCAAGGTATAGGAAATCCCATACATTTCCCGAAAGGTAACAAACAACAACGGTGGCACACAAAAAACAGACGACATGGTAAAATATGCCGTATAACACGCCAGCTTGGTCCGCTTAAAATTCTTTTGATGTTTCATTTGACTGCTCCTACACCTTTTTGTCGATTTCCGGGTTAGTATAGCATAAAAAAAAGGAAATAACAACCTCTCTTTGGTTGATTTTCTCATCTTTTCGCCTGCCTCTTGACGCAAAGGGGAAAAAACGCTACAATAGGAGCATATTTTGTCAAAAGAGGTAATGGATTGTGAATAAACAAAAGCTCAAAGGAAATCTCTTATTACTCCTGACCTCGGTGGTTTGGGGTATTTCTTTCATTGCACAAAGCAAGGGGGTAGAACTGATTTCTCCCGTTGCCTTCAACGGCATCCGTTCAATGCTGGGTGCCGTCGTTCTTCTGCCGGTCATTCTTTTCCTTGACCAAGGAAAAAAAAGAAAGGGAATTCCGGTGCAAAAGATGAACAAAGAACTCCTGCTTGCAGGGATTATCTGCGGTACCTTTTTGTGTATTGCAACCACCCTGCAAACCATGGGAATGATTTATACCAGTCCCGGAAAATCCGGATTCCTCACCGCTTTGTATATGGTGATTGTCCCCGTCATCGGCCTTTTTTCAGGAAAGAAACCCAGCCCTGTCATCTGGCTATCAGTGCTGATTGCCCTCGGAGGTCTTTACCTGATGTGTATGGATTCCTCTTTGGAAATCAATATCGGCGACCTTTTGACCATTCTGTGCGCCTTTGTCTTTGCAGGACATATCCTTGCCATCGACCATTTCGCACCTAAGGTAGACGGGGTCAAGCTTGCCTGTCTGCAATTTTTCGTCTGCGGTCTTTGGAATCTCATCTGGATGTTCCTGTTTGAAGAGCCGGAGCTTGGCCCTATTCTGGATTGCTGGCTTTCCATTGGTTATTCGGGCATTATGTCCTGCGGCGTTGCTTACACCTTGCAGATTGTGGGGCAAAAATATACCGACCCCACCTCTGCTTCCATTTTGATGAGTCTGGAATCGGTGTTTGCCACCCTGACAACGGTGATTCTGGTGGCGCTTGGCTGGAATCTAACCGGCGGTGCCCTGACCCTGCGTGAAATTTTAGGGTGTGTCCTGATGTTTGGCGCAATCCTTTTGGTTCAGCTTCCCGACGGGAAAAAGGTCTGAAATTGTCAAAAAATATCTTGACAAGCAAACCTTCCCTATGGTACGATAAACCAACCTAATATGTGGAAATTGGAGGAGTTTGAAATGAAGTTTTTCAGCAAAAAGAACCTGCTTGCGTTCTTCCTCACCCTGATGACCGTTCTGGCAACCGCAACCGTTGCTTTTGCCACCGGCGAAGAGGAAATCACAAGTAACTACTATGCAACCTTCTGGGCTTTGGTTCCGCCCCTGGTTGCAATTGCGCTTGCGCTCATCACCAAGGAAGTTTATTCCTCGTTGTTCGTGGGCATCCTGCTGGGCGGTTTGCTTTCGGTAAACTGGCACCCGGTTGCCGCACTTGACAATGTGGTAAACGCAGGTCTGATTGAAGCCGTATCCGGCACCGCAGGTATCTTCATCTTTTTGGTTATCTTAGGTGCTCTGGTTGCGCTCATTAACAAAGCCGGCGGTTCGGCTGCTTTTGGTCGTTGGGCAGAGACCCACATCAAATCCCGTGTCGGCGCAATGTTCGCAACCTTTGTTCTGGGCGTACTCATCTTTATCGATGACTATTTCAACTGTTTGACCGTTGGTAGCGTGATGCGTCCCATTACTGACAGACAAAACATTTCCCGTGCAAAGCTTGCCTTTTTGATTGATGCAACAGCGGCGCCCATCTGTATGATTGCCCCTGTTTCTTCTTGGGCAGCTGCAGTTTCCGAGTTTACGGAGGGTACCGGATTCTCCGGCATTGAGCTTTTTGTCCGCGCGATTCCGTATAACTTCTATTCCCTCTTGATGCTTGTATTTGTCATTGCAATCATTTTAATGAAGTTCGATTACGGCCCCATGAAGCTCCACGAACTGAATGCTATGACCAAGGGCGACCTGTTCACCAGCGGTAAGGATGATGTAGAAACCGCTGAAATTGAAGAGGCAAACCCCAAGGGTCGGGTTATCGATTTGGTCCTGCCCATTCTGGTTCTGGTTGTTGTTTCTATTCTGGGTCTGCTTTATGTAGGCGGCTTCTTTGCAGGGGATGACTTTATCACCGCATTCGGTAACACCGATGCAACGGTTGGTCTGCCTTGGGGTGCTCTGATTGCGCTGATTGCTACCATTATCTATCTTATCGCAAGAAGAGTGATCACCTTTAAGGATGCAATGAATGCTATTCCCAATGGATTCAAGGCAATGGTTCCTGCGATTATGATCCTGACCTTTGCAACTGCACTGAAGAATATGACCGGTCTTCTGGGTGCTGCAGAATATGTAGAGGCGCTGATGAACTCCGCCGCTGCAGGTCTGGCAAACTTCCTGCCGGCAATCATCTTCCTGGTTGCTTGTGTACTGGCATTCTCAACCGGTACTTCCTGGGGTACCTTTGGTATTCTGATTCCCATTGTTGCAGCAATCTTTGACCCCACAAGCGAGCTTTTGATCATCGGTATGTCCGCTTGTCTTGCTGGTGCAGTTTGTGGTGACCATTGCTCCCCCATCTCCGATACGACCATTATGTCCTCGGCAGGTAGCCAATCCAACCACATCAATCACGTTTCCACCCAGTTGCCGTATGCAATCACCGTTGCACTGGTTTCCTTTGTGGTTTATCTGCTGGCTGCATTCATCCAGAATGCTTACATCTTGCTCCCTGTCGGCATCGTACTGATGATTGCAACCCTGTTTGTTATTAAGCAGGTTACCAAAAATCAACAAGCATAAAACAACGAACAAACAAAAAAACGGATATGCTTTCGCATATCCGTTTTTTTGTTTAATAACAACTATCAAAGATGTTCTTCACATCCTGATAATCCAAATCGATATAGGTGCCGATTGTTCTTTGTTTTCCAAAGGTACAAAGGTCAGCAAGTCTTTCGGTGCAATCTGCAGGAATCTCAAATTCCCGTAGTTTCAGAGGCATCTGAATCTGTTTGAAAAACGCTTCCATCCTTTCAATGCCACAGAGTGCCGCCTTTTGGTCGTCCGCTTCTTCTACATCCCAAACCCGTCTGGCAAACTGTGCAAATCTTGCAGGTTGATAAAGATACACATATCGTGCCCACGCCGGGAACAAGACCGCCAGCCCCGCTCCGTGTGCGATTTTGGGATACTCCCCGCTCAGTGCATGCTCCAACTGGTGGACCGCAAGCACATTCTGTCTACCGCAACCGGTCAGGTCATTATGGGAAAGGCTGGATGCCCACATTGCCGTTGCCCGTGCCTCATAATCCTCAGGATTGTCTATCAAAGTTCTTCCCGCTCCAATCACCGACTTGAGCAAGCTCTCTGCCATACGGTCGGTCAAATCGGTAGGAGGACAAACCGAGAAATAGCGTTCCATGGTGTGCGCCATAATATCCACAATTCCGCAAGCTGTCTGGTAGGGGCTGACTGTATAGGTCAGTTCCGGATTGCAGATAGCAAACTGGCATCGATTGAAATCGCTATTGTAGCCACGCTTCATATCCTGATGACTGATAACAGCAGAAGAGCTCATCTCGCTCCCTGCTGCCGCAATGGTCAGGATACAGCCAACCGGAAGTGCGTCCTTAGGGGTTGTCTTGCGCAAAGGAAAGTCCCAGACATCCCCGTCATATTTGGCACCGCTTGCGGTGTATTTGGAGGAATCCAACACACTTCCCCCGCCCACTGCAAGAATCATTTCCACCTGTTCTTCTTTCGCTTTTTGGATGGCCTTTTTCACAAAGGAGAGTCTGGGATTGGGTTCTACCCCACCCATCTCTACCACCGTAATCCCGTTTTCGACAAGGGAGGACATCACCCGATCATAAAGGCCGGTTTTTTTGATGCTTCCTCCGCCATACTGCAGCATAATCTTTTTGTAGCCGTATTCTTTGATAATCTCTCCTACCTTTTTCTCCATTCCTTTTCCGAAATACACTTTGGTAGGGGCATAATAGGTAAAATCTAGCATTTCTTTCTTCCTTTCGTGTTACAATGCAATTTGGTCGATGGCAGCAAGCTCCTCATCGGTAAAAGAAGTATTTTTCAGCATTGCAATATTTTCCAAAATCTGTTCCGGCTTGGAGGCACCAATCAGCACGCTGGTGATTCCCTCACGGCTGTAAACCCAGGAAAGTGCCATCTGGGCAAGGGTTTGGCCTCTGCCCTCAGCAATTTGGTTCAGCTTTTGTATTTTGGTAAGCATCTCCTCCGACAAAGCACTTTCCTTGAGGAACCGTCCGTCGGTACGGATGCGGCTATCTTTAGGAATTCCCTCCAAATACCGTCCGCTCAAAAGACCTTGGGCGAGAGGACTGAAGATAATCATCCCTTTTTTCTCCTCTATTGCCGCATCCAGAATCCCATTCTTCTCTACCGTTCGGTCAAAGATGGAATAGCGATTCTGGTTGATGATAAAGGGACAATGCAGGTCGTTTAAGATTTGCGCCGCCTGTTTCATGGTTTCCCCATCATAATTGGAAAGTCCCGCATAAAGTGCCTTACCGCTTTTTACAATCTGGTCAAGTGCCCACATGGTTTCATAAAGGGGGGTATCCTTGTCCATTCTGTGATGGTAGAAAATATCCACATAGTCAAGATCCATCCGTTTCAGGCTTTGATCAAGGCTTGCCATCAAGTATTTTCTGCTCCCGAAATTCCCATAAGGTCCGGGCCACATATCATACCCCGCCTTGGTACTGATCACCATTTCATCCCGATAGTGTTTCATCTCTTTGTTCAGGATTTTACCGAAATTCCGCTCTGCGCTCCCAGCCTCGGGTCCGTAGTTGTTGGCAAGGTCAAAGTGGGTGATTCCAGAATCAAAGGCGGTGAAACACATCTTACACATATTGTCGTAGTTGCCCGTATCACCAAAATTATGCCAAAGTCCCAAGGAAACCGCAGGGAGTTTTAACCCACTCTCTCCGCAGTTTCGGTACTCCATTGTTTGGTAGCGTTCTCCCTTTGCCTGATATTTCATATTCTTCATCCTTTACTTATTCTTTTTGATAAAAAAGCCCACGCCAAATGCAAGTACAAAAACCAAAACTGCACCACCAACAAACAGGAACATCTTGTTTTTCATCGGATTTTCCAACGGAATATGCGCCGTTGCCTCCTCCGGCAGGAATGCGTACAACTTCAGATAATCCCTCTTGCTGATGTCATATTGGGTGGTCACTGCCGAGGATGTTTCAAATTGGGGGCATCCCACTCTGGCTCTATGATCCAAAAGAACCCCCACTCGATTGTCATCCTTGTCAACCGCAACAATCCAGACCCCCTGATTGTTTTCCATGGGGTCTATCCGTCTTTCCGGAATGAGGGTAATCGTTTCTGCAATGGCAAAAAACTCGTTTTTATCCACATAGCACCCGTAAGGGTCACCCTCCCCCGGATAGATTACCTCTATTTTCTCTACTTCCTCTTTGTCGAACCCAAATAGTTCGGAGAGAACTTTGGCATCACTTTCCGCAAGGACGATTGATATTGTGAATAAAATCATTGTCATAACTACCAGACTAATTATTTTCTTCATCTCTCATTCCTCCTCGGTTTTTTTATTTCTGCACAACTACCGATACGCCATCCGGTATGGCGGTAATGGTTACTTCCTCCTTACCTAAAAGTCCCTTGGCTTTTTGGATTGCCTCACCAACAGAGTGTGCCGGTATCATATGCATTTTCTCTACGATAGTATCCTCCATCTCGGAAACATAGATTACTTCTGCACGCATCAATATTCGAATCAAAATTTGTGACATCCATTGGTCAGGGGCAGTTTCTGCACGACCACGCGTTAGATAATTTTCCATTGTTTTGTGAATATCCGCTTCATCTGCCAACTGATGATAAAAATGATCCCCGCCAACACCATCTGTGGATGCCGCAAGCATAATGATGACGCCGCCATTTTTCACCGTGGCCTCTGCAGCAGTCATTCCTTTTACCGCCTGATACATATTCTGGTCAAGAGGATATCCTCCGTTCGTTGTTATGACAATGTCTGCCTCAACCGCCTTTGCACCACATTGATTGGATAAAAAGTCAGTTCCTTTTCTATGCGCCTCTTCCACATCTCCGGCAACTGCGTAAATCACTTCTTTTTCAGAGTTCAGCACCACATTGACAATAAATTGCAGTTTTGCCTGTTTGGCAGCCCACAACATATCCTCGTGGATGGGGTTGTTTTTGAGAATCCCGGTACGGGCATTTTCGTGGTTGATAAACTCGGAGCAATGGTTTGCAAGCACCGTCTTTCTTCCCGCTACTCCGGGCAGCACGCTCTTTCTGCCGCCGGAAAAGCCTGCAAAGAAATGGGGTTCAATAAACCCTTCCGCAACCAAAAGGTCTGCCTCAATGGCAATTGCGTTAATTTCGCACTCGCCACCTGAGGGCAAAACGCCGATATTTACCAGCTTTTCCCTTTCATCACAGTCATGGATATAGATATTCTCGTTCTCTACAATCTCTTCACCGAATTTGGAAATCAGTTCCTCCTTGGTGGTTCCTCTGTGCCAACCGGTTGCAATCAAAATGGTAATCTCTGCCTCGGGATTTCCTTTTCGGATTTCTTCCAGCATCAGGGGCATAATCACTTTGCTGGGAACTGGACGGGTATGGTCGCTTGCAATAATCACAACCTTCTGCTTTCCCTTGGCAAGCTCCGATAATTTTGCCGAGCCAATCGGCGCTTCCAATGCCTTTCTCACCAAGGTCATTTGGTCAAATTCCGGCTGATACTCTTCGATCGAAGAGGTCAAAACCCCCGCAAGCTCTTTTTCATCAAACTGATAACTCAATTTTTCTTTTCCATAGGGAAAAAATAATTCTTTTGTCATTCGTTACACGACCTTTCTGAAAGTATATCCTTTAATTTCATAATGGTAGGAATCAGAACCAACTGTAATAGGATTCCCGGAAATGCATCCAACAATCCCCCTGCAAGAAACGCCTGAAAGGTAAATGCTTTCCCTGCCACGCCAAGCAAGACAGTTTTTGCAATCCCCCAAACAATGCGTCCGCTAACCATCGATGTAACAAGGCAGCAATACAGCCACCACATCTGCTTTTTCTGAAAGGAGAAATATAAAAATCCAATCACAAACCCATAAGTAGCAAGCTCTAAGGACATCCATACCGCATTGGGGTAAAGGGGCGGCATTCCCACGGTTATCGAGCGCAAAAGTGGCAACACCAAACCAACA
>JAZNKC010000072.1:0-2392 GCA_045578365.1 Ructibacterium sp. | reverse complement strand
CGAAACAATTTTATCATGGTGCCGGGATAAAAGAGCCTTTTATCAATGGACGGCTGGCGTAATGGGAGATTATCCTATTACGGAAAAAGAATTCGGCTTTGTTGAAAATTTGATGGCTTTTACAGCATTTGATGAGAACGGTATACAAGGCTTTTTTTCAATGAGAAATCCAAGTGAGTCCTTGGAAGAATTGCGTTTTGGATTTGTTATTGTGAATCCTGATATGCGTGGTAAGGGTTATGGCAAAGCAATGCTTGGATTGGGCTTAAAATATGCCTTTGATATTTATGGTGCGAAAAAAGTATCCTTGGGCGTTTTTGAAAACAATCTTTCGGCGTATTATTGCTATAAGGCGGTTGGCTTTGAAGATGTGGTGCTTGATACAGTTGAGACATATTCTGTTCTCGGAGAAGAATGGAAGTGCAGAGAGTTGATGGTGGAGAAGCGACAGGCTTGAATTTGGAGGTAATCAAAATGAAACTTGATGGTTTTGGATTATTTGTTGAAGATATGCCGACAATGGTTCGCTTTTACAGAGATGTTCTTGGATTTGAAATTCGGGAAAGCGAAAATGCAGAGAATGTATATCTGATAAAAGACGGAACCCTTTTCATGCTTTATGAACGAAAGAACTTTGAGAAAATGACGAGCAGAAAATATGAATACATAAAAGGCTTTAATGGCCATTTTGAAATTGCATTGTATGTTGACACATTTGAAGAGGTCGATTTGGAATATGCGAAGGCAATTGAAAAAGGTGCGCAATCTATATTGGAGCCGACGACAGAGCCCTGGGGACAGCGGACCTGTTATATTGCGGATCCGGAGGGGAATTTGATTGAGATAGGTTCTTTTAATCGTCCCTTTGAGAGCAAAACAGATTTTAATGGAGTGCAATAAAAAATAAAATTATTTTTCACATAGAAAGGAAACATTATGAAAAAGACAATTATTACAGTAGTAGGTAAGGACGGCGTTGGTATCATCGCTAAAATCTGTACTTACCTTGCAAACAATCACATTAACATTGAGGATATTTCTCAGACCATCGTGCAGGGATATTTTAACATGATGATGATTACGGATATGAATGAGGCGTCGAAGCCTTTTGCGGATATTGCAAGCGAATTGGAGCAGATCGGGGAAGAAATCGGCGTTGTTGTTAAGTGTCAGCGCGAAGAGATTTTTGACTCTATGCACCGCATCTAATATAACGAACTATGCAGATTCGGACGCAGAAAGAATTTACAAGTTTGCTAATTTAAAACATAACTTTTGGAGGCAATCATGATTAACATATATGAAGTATCTGAGACAAATCAGATGATTGAAAAAGAGAATCTTGATGTGCGTACCATAACTATGGGTATCAGTCTTTTGGACTGCGCGGACCCGGATTTGAAGGTATGTAACGAGAAGATTTTTAAGAAAATCACTACCTGCGCTAAGGATTTGGTGCAGACCGGTAAGGATATTGAGCGAGAGTTCGGTATTCCCATCGTAAATAAAAGAATTTCCGTAACCCCCATTGCATTGGTGGGCGGTGCGTCTTGTAAAACACCTGAGGATTTTTCAACCATTGCAAAAACTTTAGATGATGCGGCAAAAGTAGTCGGCGTTAATTTTATCGGCGGATATTCCGCATTGGTTTCTAAGGGTATGACCCCGGCGGAAGAGCTTTTGATTAAATCCGTGCCTTTGGCACTTTCCACCACAGACAGAGTGTGCAGTTCCTTCAACTTAGGTTCTACCAAGACCGGTATCAATATGGATGCGGTTAAAATGGTGGGTGAAATCATCAAAGAAACTGCAGAAGCAACCAAAGAAAAGGATTCCTTAGGTTGTGCTAAGCTTGTGGTATTCTGTAATGCACCGGACGACAATCCTTTTATGGCGGGTGCATTCCACGGTGTGACCGAGGCGGATTGCGTGATTCACGTTGGTGTCAGCGGCCCCGGCGTTGTTAAAACTGCATTGGAAAAGGTGCGTGGTGAGAACTTTGAGGTTCTTTGCGAAACCATTAAGAAGACTGCTTTTAAGGTAACGAGAGTGGGTCAGTTGGTGGCAAAAGAGGCGTCTAAGCGTTTGGGTGTTCCTTTTGGTATCGTAGACTTGTCTTTGGCACCCACACCGGCGGTTGGCGACAGTGTGGCGGATATTTTATGTGAGATTGGTTTGGAATATGCGGGGGCGCCCGGTACTACGGCGGCTTTGGCACTTCTTAACGATCAGGTGAAGAAGGGTGGCGTTATGGCGTCTTCTTACGTAGGCGGATTGAGCGGTGCTTTTATCCCTGTCAGTGAAGACCAGGGGATGATTGATGCGGTAACGGCTGGCGCCCTTACTTTAGAGAAGTTAGAGGCCATGACCTGCGTATGTTCGGTAGGGCTTG
>JAZNKC010000071.1:0-25895 GCA_045578365.1 Ructibacterium sp. | reverse complement strand
CCCCCATTGCGCAATATCCCCCACTGCTGCCTCCCGTAGGAGTCTGGGCCGTGTCTCAGTCCCAATGTGGCCGATCAACCTCTCAGTTCGGCTACTGATCGTCGCCTTGGTGAGCCGTTACCTCACCAACTAGCTAATCAGACGCGAGTCCATCTTCAGGCGATAAATCTTTGATTACAAAACCATGCGGTTCTGTAATGTTATGCGGTATTAGCAGTCGTTTCCAACTGTTGTCCCCCTCCTGAAGGCAGGTTACTCACGCGTTACTCACCCGTCCGCCGCTTTCCTCTTATATCTTCATCCCGAAGGAATCTGTTATAAGATTCTCGCTCGACTTGCATGTGTTAGGCACGCCGCCAGCGTTCGTCCTGAGCCAGGATCAAACTCTCGATAAAATTGCTATATACCCAGCCTTACGGCTGCCTATATACTTATCTAAGTTTGTTAGCTCTTATTCGAATACTAACGTTTTGTAAAGTTCGCTAAAACTTTTTTGGAATTGACAAGGTTATACCTTGTGCAATTGTCGTAATAGAACATCTTAAAATGTTTCTTATTACCGCTTCTTCACTGTTTACTTTTCAAACATCACGTCGAAGCGCGGCTTTCGCCTTGCTTCGCTATCGCTCTTTTTTGAGGCGACAGCTTGACCATTATATCACGCTGTCTTTCATTTGTCAAGCACTTTTTTGAACTTTTTTCAAAAAGTTTTTTGTGCTCTCCTTTTTCTTCCGCCCCTCGCTGAGCGACTTGCTTAGTATATCACCTTTTCCACCCTTTGTCAACGCTTTTTTTCGCGAAAAGTTGTCGGTTTTTTACGGGAATATTACAGCCGTTCTTGGTCGAATTGCCCAAAAGCCCCTTTTTACGGCAAAAAAATGACCGCAGAGGGTTCTCTGCGGTCGCTTTTTCTAATCTAAGAAGTAGATATTGACTGCTCTTCTGCCGAACTGGTAACAGGTGCTTCTGCTGGGGAAGAACAAGTCTACCTTCTTACCCTTAATCGCACCGCCGCAGTCACCGGCAATGGCATATCCGTATTTGTACTTTCCATCTACGGACTCGATGTACATTTTGGTTCCGTAAGGAATCACTCTGGGGTCAACGGCAATGACGCCATAGACCAGAGGCATACCTGTCGAGGTCTTGCCCGCCCAGATGCCGTTGTCCATAGGGGACGCATCATAAGCAGTCGCCTGGAAGGTTTCTACTCTCTTGTAATTGGTGGGACGGCTGGCAGGAACAACACCCAGCTCCCAAACACTGTCGGGACAATACTCTACGATTTCTTCTACCGGATCGGAGAGCTTGTTCTCACGAACCAAGGTTCTGGAAAGCTCTACGCCATCCTTATACTGAATTTCGTAGACATACTCAATGATACCCTTCTGTCCCGCCTGGATTACTTTTCTCTCGCCGGGAGCCAGAGCAAGGTTCTCAACCTCTGTGGTAGCATAAGCGATTTCTTCCTGTACGGTTACTTCGTGCTGGTCATAAAGAACCGCCACGATTTTCATACCCTCAGAAACCTCGGCGTCTAAAGACGGGGTCACCTGATCATTTTCGTCTGCGGTGATGCCCATTTCTTCCAGAACACCCTGCACGGTAGTACGAGCGGTCCGGTAAACCTGTGTTTCACCCATTGCGGTGACGGTAACATCCACTGCCCGATAAATCTTAATCACTGCATCGGTCTGGATATTGTCAGCCAAATCGTAATTCAGCTCATCACCCTCGTGCAATACAATTCCCTGTTTGGAAAGAATCTTACCAACATTGGTATCCACAGTCTTGATCTGCACCGGAGTGCGATCGGCATCGGCAATGGTAACCACGTTCTGTGTTGCATATGTGAAGTTACAACAGGTAGTCACAATCAGGGATGCAGTGAGCAGAGCTCCCACATTCCGCTTTGTTGCCAAAGAGATGCGGAAAATCTTTCCCATCAGTTTTCTTAACATTCAATCACCTCGTAATAATTTTTGCCATCTTCCCAACGAAAAATTGGAAAAATCTGGTTACGCTTACTACACCGTCATTATAAAATAATTTTTTTTATTCGTCAAATTTCAAAAACGGGTTTAACTTTTGTTTCTTTGGCTGAGGAATTTCCATTTTAATTTATTTGGAATTTTTATTGAAATTCCTCCCGTTTTCTCCTTTTTTCTCTTGTTTTTATATGAATTGGGATTTTCTGGAAGCATTTTTGGTTATTGTGCAATACAAAATTATCTGTTATACTAAAAAGGACAGATTTTTCTCCAATGTTACAGAACGGTTACAAAATCTCATTGCAGGTTTGGGAGAAGGATTTTTTCTCCATTTTTCAGGGGTTACACCTGATGAGAGAAAAACGAAATTTTTCACAGAGGATGCGATGGGCATTTTGCACAAAGCCGACAGATTTTTACCCCTTTTTATGAAAAAGTGAAAGGATGGAATAACATGGAACAGAATTTGACCCGTCCCGAAGAGCGGATTGACGATCTGCAATTAAACGGACTTCGGTTGATTCAGAATCCCGATTGGTTTTGTTTCGGGGTGGATGCCGTTTTGCTGGCAGATTATGCAGCAAAAAGCATCAAAAAAGATGCCCGCGTGCTGGATTTATGTTCGGGAAACGGCATTATTCCGCTGCTTCTCAGCCAGAAGAGCAAGGCAGAATCCATTGTGGGATTGGAAGTTCAACCACCGGTTGCAGAGATGGCAGGACGTTCGGTTCGCTTGAACGGACTGGAAGAAAAAATCCGGATAGAAACCGGAGATTTGAAGGATGCACCCGAGCGATTTGGCAAGAGTTCCTTCCAATATATTACCTGCAATCCTCCGTATAAAGAAGCAGGCGGGGGACTGACCACAAACGCGGATACCACAACACTTGCCCGCCACGAAATCCTTTGCACCCTAGATGATGTGGTACGAGTTTCTTCTATTATATTAGAGCCTCTGGGAAAGCTGTGTATGATTCACCGTCCGGAACGGTTGGTGGAGTTGATTTGTCTATGCCGGCAATACGGATTGGAGCCCAAGCGGTTACGGTTTGTGCATCCCTATCCGGACAAGACTGCCACCATGATTTTGTTGGAGGCGGTGCGAGGAGGAAAGCCAAAGCTTTTCCTTGACCCTCCTTTATACATATACCAGTCTTTGGGAGTTTATTCTTCCGAGATTGACCAAATCTATGGCCGTACCGGTCAAGAAAGGCAGGAATGAAGATGTACGGAAAGCTGTATCTTTGCCCTACGCCCATCGGGAACCTGAAAGACATTACCCTGCGCACCTTGGAATGCCTGCAATCGGTAGACCTGATTGCCGCCGAGGACACCCGCGTGAGCATGAAACTGTTAAACCATTTTGAAATTCAGGCGCCCATCACCAGCTACTACGAACACAACAAGCGAGAAAAGGGGCATTATCTGATTGAAAAATTGAAAGAGGGGCAATCCATTGCGGTGATTACCGATGCGGGAATGCCCGGCATCTCCGACCCTGGCGAGGATTTGGTACGGATGTGCGTGAAAGAGGGCATTGCAGTAGAGGCACTGCCCGGTCCTTGCGCCTTTGCCACCGCATTGGTGGCATCGGGCCTTCCCACCGGACGGTTTGCCTTTGAGGGATTTCTCACCGTAAACAAAAAGAATCGGTTGGAACATCTGCAGTCCTTGATGGGAGACACCCGCACCCTGATTTTTTATGAGGCACCCCACAAGCTGCGTGCCACCCTCTCCGATATGTTGACGGTCTTTGGTGACCGCAAGGTGGTTCTGGCACGGGAGCTGACCAAGAAGTTTGAAGAATACCGCCGCACCACTTTGAGCGAGGCACTACATTATTATGAAGAAACTCCTCCCAAGGGTGAATTTGTCATCCTTTTAGAAGGTGCCAGCGAAGAGGATTTGCGGCTTAAGGAGCTTGCTGCCCTTCCCTCTGCAGAAGAGCTTCTGCGCCGCTATGCCAAGGACGGTTTACGCGCCAAGGAACTGACCAATCGGGTTGCCGAGGAGCTGAAACAGCCCAAGCGGGATATTTATGATTTATATTTGAAAATAAAAGAAACCCTTTAAGCATACAAAGCCCCATTCCTTCATATGTATAGTGTAACAATACCTATACTTTGGAAGAAATGGGGTCGTTTTATGTCAATCAATTTGATAAAGGAAGAAATCCGCACCATGGAGGCAGTCTGCGAAAAATACAGCCAGACGATGGTGGAATGCGATGTGATTGTTCCGGACGTGAAGCCGGACATCAAAAAGGTTTTGGAGGTCAGCGGTACGGTTTCGATTACCCAAAAACTGATTCAGCAAGATAAGGTGTTCCTGCAGGGCGTGGTAAGAATGACCGTGCTTTATGTGCCGGATGGAGAAAGTCCCGCCGGCATCAAGAGTCTGTTTGCCACACAGGAATTTACTCACACCACCGACTGTCACGGAATCACCCCCGAGATGCAGTTGTTGGCACAGGCAGAGCCGGAGAGCTTTGATTCTACCCTGATTAACAGCCGTAAGCTGAATCTGCGCTGCATCCTTGGGATTGGTATCAAGGTTTCCAAACCCACCATGCTGGAGATTGCCACCGATTTGGAGGAGGATTCTCAAATCGCCCTGAAAAAGGAGCCCATACGCACCCTCTGTGCCACTGCCAACGCCGAATGTCAGATTATTCTCAGGGAACAGTTGGAGATGCCCTCGGGCAAGCCTACCATCGGGGAGATTTTGAAGATTGGTGCAACCCCTGTTGCGGTGGAGCTTTGTATGATGGACAACAAGGCGGTTGCCAAGGGTCAGGTTCGCGTCTGCACCCTGTACTTAAGCGAGGACGAAAACCATTCGGTGGAATTTGTAGAGCATATGCTGCCCTTTACCGAGATTCTGGATGCCGAAGGCATTCGGGAAGATATGGAGGGCGAGGTGGAATACCACCTTAAGGATATGTATTATGAACTGCGGGAAAACAACGACGGTGAAGCACGGCTTTTGGGATTGGAGCTGGTTCTGGGGGCTCTGCTCAGAGGCAGTGAAATCCGAGAGGTTTCTGCCATCAGTGACGCCTATTCTCTGGACGGGGAGTTGGAGATGGTCTGCAAAAACCATCGGATGGAACAGCTTCTTGCCCACAACACCGCCGAACTGACTGTCAAAGACCAAGCCCAGATTCCCCCCATGCTGCCGGCAATTTCCCAGATTTGCGATGTGCATTCGGTTGCCAAAATTGACCGCATCACCGCAGGGCAGGGACAGGTGACGGTATATGGCACGGTGCAGACATGGATTCTGTATCTTACCAAGGACGAACATTCCCCCATTGCCGAACTGAAGCATATTTCGGAATTCTCCCACAGCTTTGATGTCAAGGATGCGGCGGAAGATACCGCCTGTGATGCCCGAATCTTTGTGGAGCATACCAGCTATACCTTAAGCGGCGAGAACGGCATTGAGTTGCGATTCATCCTCGGCTTATCGGTAAAATCCCTGAAAACCGGTACGGTCTGCCTCATCGAATCCATCACCGAAACTACGCCGGAAACCCCTCATCAGCATCCCTGTATGGTTCTTTACTTTGTGCAAAAGGGGGATACCCTTTGGAGCATTGCCAAACGCTACCGCACCACCGTGGATGCCATCAAATCCTTGAATCGGTTGGAAAGCGACCTGATTTATCCGGGGCAACAAATTAAAATCATTGCACAACATTCTGCTGCATAACAAAAAAGCAAGGAGCCTGTGGCTCCTTGCTTTTTATTCTGTAAACATGGGGGTGGAGAGATATTTTTCTCCTCCGTCGGGGAGGAGTACCACCACGGTTTTGCCTTGATTTTCCGGGCGTTTTGCCACCTGCACTGCCGCAAATAACGCCGCACCTGCAGAAATGCCCACCAGTATCCCTTCCTGTCTTGCTAAGAATCTTCCCATCTGATAGGCCTCCTCTTCGCTGACCGGAATCACTGCATCATAGACCCTGGTATCCAGCGTTTCGGGGATAAATCCGGCGCCGATTCCCTGCAAGCCGTGAGGCCCTGCGGGGTTTCCCGAGAGCACCGCTGAGGCTTTCGGCTCTGCCGCAATCACCTGTATTGCGGGATTTTGCTCCTTCAAATACCTGCCTGTGCCCGAAATGGTTCCGCCGGTACCTACGCCGGCAACAAAGATGTCCACCGTGCCATCGGTGTCCTGCCAGATTTCCGGTCCCGTAGTCAGGTAATGCGCTTTGGGATTTGCGGGATTTACAAACTGGCCGGGCAGAAAACTATCCGGAATCTCCTTTGCCAATTCCTCTGCCTTTTCAATGGCACCCTGCATCCCTTTTGCGCCCTCGGTGAGCACAATCTCTGCTCCATAGGCTTTGAGCAGGTTTCTCCGCTCTATACTCATGGTTTCGGGCATAGTAAGAATCGCCCGATAGCCACGGACCGCCGCCAACGCCACCAACCCAATTCCTGTGTTTCCGCTGGTGGGTTCGATGATGGTCGATCCTGGTTTGAGCAACCCTTTTTCCTCCGCATCCTTAAGCATTGCTTTGGCAACTCTGTCCTTGACACTGCCCGCGGGATTCACCGATTCCAGTTTGGCAAGCAGGGTCACCGAAAGTCCCTCTGCCTGTTCCAATTTACCAAGTCGAATCAGGGGCGTGCCGCCAATCAATTCGGCAATATTTTGATATATTTTCATCCAATCACCCTTAGCCTCTGGCGAGTCCGGTCAGACCGGTCCGCACCAGGTCTTTTACCTCATATTGTTCCATCAGGGAGATAAATGCGCTGATTTTCCCCGGCGCACCGGTCAGCTCTGCAGTCATATATTCTCTGGAGATGTCTACCACATTGGCACGGAAGATGTCACAAATCTGCATCACGCCAACCCGATCCTTGCCGGAAACCTTAATCAACACGTGCTCACGCAGAACTGCTGAATCCTTGCTCAGCTCGGTGATTTCAATCACATTCACCAGTTTGGCAAGCTGATTCTTGATTTGCACCAAGGTGTCCTCGTCCGCCATAGTCACAATGGTCATACGGGACACATCGGGATTCTCGGTCACGCCAACCGAAAGGCTGTCGATGTTATACATCCGTCGGGAAAAAAGCCCCGCAATGCGGCTGAGTACACCGGCGTGGTTTTCTACCAAAATGGATAATACGTGCATCCGTGTCATAAGAAGTTCCTCCTTTTACTCCCTGTTGGATTCTGTTAGTTTGCCCTGTACCACTTGATCCATACCAATGATACAGTTGATCACCGTGGGCATATTCCGGCAAGCGAGTGCCGCTTTGAGTGCCGCCTGAAATTCTTCGGTAGTGGTAACGGTAAACGCCTGTGCCCCCAAGCCGTTTGCCACCATATCATAATCGGTCTTTTTGTTCAAAGTGGTTTGGGAAAAACGCCCATCGCAGAACAGATTTTGCCATTGCCGTACCATTCCCAAGGCATTGTTGTTCATCACAATATCAATGATAGGAAGCGATTCCTTTGCAGCGGTGGAAAGCTCATTCATATTCATATGAAAGCACCCGTCCCCGCTGATATTGACAACCACGCTGTGGGGATTTGCAATCTGCGCACCAATGGCGGCGCCCAGTCCAAAGCCCATAGTCCCCAATCCGCCGGAGGAGATAAAATGTCTGGGCTTGTTGATTTTGTAATACTGCGCTGTCCACATCTGGTGTTGCCCCACATCGGTGGTGATATAGGCATCTTCCCCTGTTTGGGAATGAGTTTCTTCTAATATATATTGGGGGGTCAGAATTTGTGCATCCAGAGGCTGCGCTTTCTTCTGCCCCGTAACCTGCTTCATCCATGTCGGATGGGTCTGCGGTTCCAGTCTTTGGCATAGGCCTTTCAAAACCGGCTTGGCATCGCCCACCAAAAACCCGTCTGTCGGAACATTCTTTCCGATTTCCGCCCGATCGGCGTCCAGATGCAGAATCTTTGCCTTGGGCGCAAAACCCTCACCGTTTCCGGTGGCACGGTCAGAAAATCTTGCTCCAACTGCAATCAGCAAATCGCAATGCGCCACTGCATAAGCAGATGCCTTGCTGCCGTGCATTCCAATCATCCCGCAAAAAGCCGGATCCTCCGCAGGGAATCCGCCCAGGCCCATTGCCGAAAGGGTAACAGGCGCATCCAGAAGCCGCTGAAATTCTTTCAGCTCCTCTGCCGCGTCTGCCGCAACCACACCGCCCCCTGCATAAATCAGGGGCCGCTTTGCCCGTTTCAAAAGCCGAATGGCTTTTTCAAACTCCTTGGCGGTTGCCTTTGCCTCCTTTTTCACAGGGGCAACACTTTGTTTTTGGTAATCGGCAACCTCTGCAGTTGCATCCTTGGTAATATCAATCAGGACAGGCCCCGGTCTGCCGCTCTTTGCAATGGCAAAGGCACGGCGGAGTGCCGGTGCAATATCCTCGGCTTTTTTAATCAAAAAATTGTGTTTGGTAATGGGCATCGTAATGCTGACAATATCAATCTCCTGAAAAGAGTCCTTACCCAGCAGGTCATTGGACACGTTGCAGGTGATGGCAACCATCGGCACCGAATCCATATACGCCGTAGCAATGCCGGTGACCAGATTGGTGGCACCGGGTCCCGAGGTGGCAAAGACCACCCCGCATCTGCCGCTGCTTCTGGCATAGCCGTCTGCCGCGTGTGCCGCCCCTTGCTCATGGGCGGTCAGGATATGTCGGATTTTGTCAGAATACCCTTGGAGGGCATCATAGATATGTAGAATGGAACCGCCCGGATAGCCAAACACGGTGTCAACCTCTTGTTCAAGCAAACATTCCATCAAAATTTTTGCACCTGTCATTTCCATTGCGGTCCCTCCTCTCTTTTTCTTATTCTACCTAATCGTTATCGATATTCAGGGGCTCCCGCTCCTCCATAGGAACATAGCTTAGTCGCTTGGTTACCGACTTATATGCCGGACGGAGAATCCGGTTGCTGGTCATAATCTCCTCAATACGATGGGCACACCAGCCAACAATTCGTGCCATTGCAAAGAGCGGTGTATAAAGCTCCTGGGGAAGACCCATCATCTGGTACACAAAACCGGTGTAAAAGTCCACATTGGCACAGATATCCTTGGCAGAACCCTTTTCCTCTGCAAAGGCGATGGGCGCAAGCCGCTGTACCAAATCATGGAGTGCAAATTCTGCCTGATGGCCGGTAACCTCGGAAAGCTGCCGTGCCTTTTCTTTCAGGATTCCGGTTCTGGGGTCGGAAATGGTGTAGACCGCGTGACCCATACCATAAATCAAGCCTTTGCCGTCGCCTGCCTCCCGCCGCAGAATCTTTTTGAGATATTCCAGAACCTCTTTTTCGTCGGTCCAATCCTTTACATTGGCTTTGATTTCTTCCATCTGTGCCAACATCTTGGCATTGGCACCGCCGTGCTTGGGACCTTTGAGGGACCCTACCGCCGCCGCAATGGCAGAATAGGTATCGGTTCCGGTGGAGGACAGTACCCGCACCGCAAATGCGGAGTTGTTTCCGCCGCCGTGCTCTGCCTGAAGAATCAACGAAAGATCCAGAATCTCCGCCTCAAGAGGCGTATATTCCTTGTTGGGGCGAATCATATACAAAAAGTTCTCCGCAATGGGAAGTTCAAAGTTGGGGTTATGTAAAATCAAGCTTTCGCCGTCAAAATAGTGTTGCTTACAGCTAAAGGCATTGGCAACCAGCACCGGAAAACGGGCAATCAAATCAATGCTCTGGCGCAACAGATTGGATACCGAAGTATTATCCGGGTCATCGTCATAGGAATAAAGGGCAAGCACGCTTCGTGCAAGCTTATTCATAATGTTGTTGCTGGGCGCCTTGAAAATCATATCCTCGGTAAAGTCTTCCGGCAACTCTCTGCGGGATGCCAGCATCTTGGTAAACTTCTCCAATGTATCCTTGTCGGGCAAAAAGCCAAAGGTCAGCAGGAAGACAGTTTCCTCAAACCCGTAGCGGTGTTCTTTCTGACAGTTTTCCACGATGTCCTCTACATCAATACCCCGATAGCGGAGTTTTCCCTCTACCGGTGCTTTGGTACCCTCATCCAGCACATAGCCGTGAACCTCACCAATGGTGGTCAGGCCCGCCAGAACGCCGGTTCCGTCCGCGTTTCTCAATCCGCGCTTTACATAGTAATCGCTGAAAAAGTGCGCAGGGATTGCGTTACAGTTGGCATTTTGCTGATGCACCAACTTCATATAGCTGCGCAAGGTCTTATCCAGCTCCTGATGGTCATTTTTCGGGGTGTTTTTTAACATAGAATCACCTCATTGATGTATTGAATTTGAGTTAATTAGTATACCACATTTTTGCAGATAGGTCAAGACCTTGGGGGAAGATTGACACCAAATCAAAAGAATGCTACAATGGGCGTTAAGAAAGGACTGGATGCGATGAAACGAGGATTGGTATTAGAGGGCGGCGCCATGCGGGGACTTTTTACCGCCGGAATCTTGGATGTGATGCTGGACGAGGGCATCACGGTGGACGGAATGATTGGGGTTTCTGCCGGCGCGGCGTTTGGTTGTAGCTATAAATCGGGGCAACGGGGCCGCACCCTGCGTTATAACCTGAAATACGCACGGGACAAGCGTTACTGCAGCTTGTATTCCCTCCTTACCACCGGTGATTTGTACGGTGCAGATTTTTGCTATCACAAATTGCCGGAGGAGCTGGACATCTTTGACAGCGATGCCTTTGCCAACAATCCTGCTGAATTTTATCTGGTCTGTACCGATGTGACCACCGGAAAGCCGGTCTATCACAAGTGCGAAACCTCCGATTATCAGACTATGGAATGGTTTCGGGCATCGGCGTCCATGCCGCTGGTTTCCCGCATTGTAGAGGTGGACGGCTATCAACTGCTGGACGGCGGGGTTGCAGATGCCATCCCCCTTGCTTATTTTGAGAGTATCGGCTATGAAAAGAATCTGGTCATCCTCACCCAGCCTGCGGAATATCGGAAAAAGGAGAACAAGCTGCTCCCCCTCATCCGTCGGATACTGCGCAAGTACCCCAATCTGGTTGGGGTGATGGAGCAGCGCCACACACTTTATAACCAATCCGCAGAATGGATTCAACAGCGGGAGGCAGAACAGGACCCCAATCTGTTGGTGCTTCGCCCTGAAACCATGCTGCCTATGAGCCGGATTGAAAAAAATCCCGAAAAACTTCAACAGGCATACGATATGGGACGGGCAACCGCCCTCAAGCATCTCAACGAAATCAAGGCGTTTTTGGGATAAAACTTCCCCCTCTGTGCAAACTAAGAAAAACCCACAGAAACGAGGGCAATTCTATGTGCACAGCGGTAACCTATCAAACCAAGGACCATTACTTCGGGCGGAATCTGGATTACCCCTTTTCCTATGTAGAGCAGGTAACCATAACCCCCCGCAACTTCCCCCTTGCCTATCGCAAAGGGGCAACACAACAACATCACTTTGCCATCATCGGGATGGCGTATCTTAAAGAGGATTATCCCCTTTACTACGATGCAGTCAATGAAAAAGGGCTTGCCATAGCGGGGCTGAACTTTCCCCAAAACGCAGTTTACCACCCTCATCGGGAGGGGATGCAGAACATCACCCCCTTTGAATTGATACCTTGGCTACTCTCTCAGTGTGCCAGCCTTACCGAGGCAAAGGAGCTGCTGAAAACCACCCATTTGATCAACCAAGATTTTAGTCCTGACCTTCCCCTCTCCCCGCTCCATTGGTTGGTTGCCGATCGGACGGGCTCGGTGACCATAGAGCCGACCTTGGAGGGACTTCAGGTTTATGACAATCCGGTGGGGGTGCTGACCAACAACCCGCCCTTTCCTCAGCAGTTGTTTCAGCTGAACAATTACCCCTTTTTGACCAACCAACCCCCAAAGGAGCGATTCTGCGAAACCCTGCCCTTAAACCGCTATTCCCACGGTCTGGGGGGCTTAGGTCTGCCGGGGGATTTTTCTTCTCAGTCCCGTTTTGTCAGGGGGACATTCTGCAAGCTCTACGCCACATCAGGGGAGGAAGAAACCGAGAGCGTGCATCAGTTTTTTCATATATTAGACACAGTAGCGCAACCCCAAGGCGCGGTTCAAACCCCCGAGGGATATGAAAAAACCATCTATTCCTCCTGTATGAATCTGGACAGGGGCGTGTATTATTACACCGCCTATGACAACCGGCAAATTACCGCCGTTTCCTTGTATGAAGAGAATTTAGACGGCAATACCCTGATTGCCTGCCCCATCCGGCGAAAAGGCAACATCTTTTACGAAAACAAAAAATAGGCAGCCAAAAGGCTGCCTATTTTTAATATCCTAAGGTTCCGTCCAGAGAGTCGTCGTTTTCAATCCACTCGTTGACGTCATAGACGGTGTATTCGGTGGGGGTGTTTCTGACAACCACCTTGTCGATGCCGGCGTTGATCACCATCCGCTTACACATAGCACAACAACACGCATTGCCCACCAGCTCACCGGTTTTGGCGTCTTTGCCCACCAGATAGAGAATGCCGCCCAGCATATCCCGCCGTGCTGCCGAGATGATGGCGTTTGCTTCTGCGTGGACGCTGCGGCAAAGCTCGTACCGCTCTCCCCTGGGGATTTGCAGTTTTTCACGGGTGCAATAGCCCAAGTCGGAGCAGTTTTTTCTGCCGCGGGGCGCACCCACATAGCCGGTGGAAACGATTTCGTCATTCTTTACGATGATGGCACCAAAGTTCCGCCGTAAACAGGTGCCTCTTTCGATGACAGTTTCTGCGATGTCAAGATAATAGTTGGTTTTATCTACACGATTCATAGGGGTTTCCTCCCTTTTTGGAATTTCTGATTCTATGATACCAAAAAGCGACAGGATTTTCAAGTATAAATTTATTGACTTTAAGGCGGAGAATTTATATAATAGAAAAGAAGAATCAAGAAGAAACGGAGCGATACCATGGAGCGGTTTGAAACACGCACGGCAGAAGAAACCCGTGCCCTTGGCAGACAAATTGCAAAAGGACTTGCCCCCGGTGCAATCTTGGCATTGGTGGGAGATTTGGGCTGCGGAAAAACCGCCTTTGTCAAGGGGGTTGTGGATGCCTTTGGTGACGGAGAAGAGGTCACCAGTCCCACCTTTACCCTTGTGAACGAATATTCGGGCAGCGTTCCGGTTTATCATTTTGATGTCTACCGGCTGGACCACCCCTCGGTGGAGGAGTGCGACTGGATGGACGACTATTTTTTTGCAGACGGCATCTGTCTGATTGAATGGGCGGACAACATCCGGGAGGTTCTGCCGGAGAATACTGTGCGGATTGTCTTTTCCAAGAATCCGCAAAAAGGTGAAGATTACAGGGAGATTATACTATGCTGATTTTTGGAATTGATACCTGTTCGCAGGTAGCGACGGCGGCGTTGATGGATGACACCAAGTTGATTGCCCAGACAGTCATCAACCACGACCGCACCCACTCGCAAAAGATGATGCCGCAGATTGAAACCATGTTTCAGCAGGCAGAACGGGACGTGAGCGAGGTGGATTGCTTTGCAGCGGCGGTAGGCCCCGGCTCCTTTACCGGAGTACGGATTGGGGTTGCCACCGCAAAAGCCATGGCACAGGCGCTCAACAAGCCTTGCTGCGGGGTTTCCACCCTCCACGCATTGGCGTTTAACAACGGATTGTTTTCCGGCATTGTTTGTCCCATTCTGGATGCCCGCCGCAATCAGGTTTACAACGCACTTTTCCGTGGAGGCGAAAAGCTTGACCGCCTTTGCGAGGACCGGGCCTTGGCATTGGAAGATTTACTGACCGAACTCAGCGCACAGCCGGAGAGAGTACTCTTTTGCGGGGACGGAACCTTGGTGTTCCAGCAGCGCATCCTTGAAGTACTGGGCGAAAAAGCACAGTTTGCACCTCGGATGCAAAATCTGAATCTGGCGGCAGCGGTGGCAGAGCTTGCTCTTGATAAGCAGGCAGAGCATATCCCCTGCGGAGAACTGATTCCCCAGTATGTACGCCTTTCTCAGGCAGAGCGGGAACGGCTGGAACAGGGAGGGCAACAATGAAACATACCAAATGGAAACAACTGCTTGCGGCAGTCTGCATTGTCTGGATGCTGCCCTTGTCTTACATAGCGGTGGCGGCACCGGAAGAAAACGCCGCAGAAGTACAGGAAGAAAAGCCACGGGTGGACAGCGAGGGAAGACCGATTCTCCTGTCGGGAGAGACCGGAATTCTGGTAGAGCAAAAGAGCGGTCTGGTTCTCTATGAATCCGACAGCCAGAAACGGATGTACCCCGCCAGCACCACCAAGGTGATGACCTGCCTGTTGGCAGTCGAAGCCATCGAGCGGGGCGAGGTTGCTCTGGACGAGCAGATTACTATTACCGCCCAGATGCTTGAGGGACTGGATATTGATGGCAGTAATATGGCATTGAAAGAGGACGAGGTGCTTGCCTTTGAGCATCTGCTCTGGGGCTTGATGGTGCCCAGCGGCAACGATGCGGCAATGGCGATTGCCTTTCGTCTGGCAGGCAGTCAGGAGGCCTTTGCCGAAAAGATGAATGCCCGTGCCGCAGAGTTGGGACTGAAGGACACCCACTTTGTGAACCCCCACGGACTTCACGATGACAATCATTACACCACCGCTGCTGATATGGCAGAAATCGCCCGTGTGGGAATGAGCTATGACATCTTCCGCAACATTGTGGACATTGCTCATATCAAAATTCCGCCCACCAACAAGACCGAAACCGAACGGTATTACCTCAACACCAACGGTCTGCTTTCGGGGATGCGGTACAGCGGGCTGGTCTACAAAGGAGCCACCGGCATCAAAACCGGAAGAACCGATGATGCAGGCAACTGTCTGGTTTCCTCCGCCAAGCGGAACGGGATGGAACTGATCGGCGTGCTGTTCAACGCCTTGGATGTGACCAACTCCCATCAGGAATCGGCGCGGATGCTGGACTATGGATTTGAGAATTATCAGCTGATCCGCGGCGTTGCCAAGGGTGAGCTTTTGGGCGAAAGCAAGGTTCGTCGGGCAAGGGGCAAGGACACCGTAACCCTTGCTGCGGCAGCGGACATTATGGTTCCGGTCCCCAAGGGAACAGGCAAGGATGCGCTGCAAATCGAATTGCAGCTGCCCGAAAAATTATATGCCCCCCTTGAGGAGGCAGAGGAGGTTGCCGGCGTCACCCTGCTCTATGAGGGCAAGGTGGTGGGCAGCGGCAGACTGTTGACCCTGACACAGGTAAAACGCAGCTTTTTCTGGCCGGTGATGGCTCTGGGAGAATGGCTCTGGAGTTTTGCCCTGATACGGGGTATTGTCTATATTTTGTTGGCAATACTGGTAGTACTGGCATTCTTTGTCCTGCGGGCAGTTTTCTATGAACTCAGACGGATTTACCGCAAAAATATGCAGCAAAAAAGGAAATAACCATCCAAGGGAAATTCTTCTTGAAAAGAACGAGGAATTGTGTTATACTGAAAGACAGGATAAAAAAGTGTGAGGTGTGGGACAGAAATGAGTTTTGCGTGGATTCTTTTTCTCTCTCTGATTCCCGTTTCGGAAATCAGAGGTTCTATGATTTACGCTTTTATGGAACTGGAAGGTTCCAGTCAGCTTGTGACGGCATATTTGCTGTCGGTATTCGGCAATTTTTTGCCGGCGCCCTTCATTATGCTGTTGTTCCGTCCCATCGTCAAATGGCTCAAAACCACCCGTATGTTCGGCAAGCTTGCCCATTGGCTGGAGGAGCGGACCAAGAGCAAGGCACAAGGGCTCAGCAAGGCAACCGCAGGAGCATTGATGCTCTTTGTGGCGATTCCCTTCCCTACCACCGGTGCTTGGACAGGTTCGATGATTGCCTCACTGTTGGATATACGCTTTAAGTATGCTTTGCCGGCAATCTTGGCGGGAATTATGATTTCCGGCGGGATTATGGCATTGCTGCTCACCGGAGTGCTGAATCTGGGTGCTCTGGGGCAGTGGCTGATTACACAATAACAGAGAAAGGATTTGGGACTATGAGAAACATAGAACAGTCCGGAAAAAAGAAAAAAGGAAATGGCGGGAGAAAAGCCTTAACCGTGTTCGGCGTGATTTTTATCGTTGCCGGCGTGTTTTTTGCATCCCTTGCCTGCTCCTTCCAGATTTTGATTCAGGCGGCGCAAAGTCAGCCCGATGAAGGAACCCTGGAGAGGGAAAATCAGAAATTGCGGGAAGCAAACCAACTGCTTCAGGACCGCATAGAGATTTTGGAATCCGAGATTGAGGGTAGCGTACCGCCCCCGCAACCGGACCCGACCGCATCGGCAAGCAGCAGTGCATCGCCCACCGCTACCGCACGGGCAACCGCAACTGCCAGACCTACCGCTACCACAACTGCCACAAGCAGACCTACCGAAACAGCTCCCGCAAACCGGACAGCTGCACCGGTTACCACTCCAAAACCGTCTTCCGGCAACACCTTGGTAGAATAAGGTGTTCTTAATACTATAAAAAAAGGAGCCAAAAGTATGAAAAAGCCAAAGTACAAAAGAGTGATGCTGAAAATCAGCGGAGAGGCACTTGCAGGCGATAAGGGATTTGGTCTGGACCAACCCACCATCAACGCCATTGCAGAAAAAATCAGAGATTGTTTCGCCATGGGCGTAGAAATCGCAGTTGTCGTCGGCGGCGGAAACTTCTGGCGCGGACGCACCGGCGAGGGAATGGATCGTTCCCGTGCAGACCATATGGGGATGCTGGCAACGGTCATCAACTCTTTGGCTCTGCTGGATGCGCTGGAGCAGTTGGATGTTCCCGCACGGGTACAGACCGCCATTGAAATGCGCCAGATTGCAGAACCCTATATCCGCTTAAAGGCGGCACGGCATCTGGAAAAGGGCAGAGTGGTCATCTTTGCCTGCGGCACAGGCAACCCCTTCTTCTCTACCGACACCACCGCAGCGTTGCGTGCGGCAGAGATTGATGCAGAGGTGATTCTGCTTGCCAAAAAGGTGGACGGTGTCTATGACAGCGACCCCAACATCAATCCTGATGCAAAGAAGTTTGAATCTCTTACCTTTATCGATGTGCTCAACAAGGGTCTTGGCGTAATGGACTCCACCGCCACCTCCCTGTGTATGGATAATAACATTCCGATTCTGGTATTTGGTCTTGACGATCCCGAGAATATCACCCGCGCGGTGCGTGGCGAGGAAATCGGTACGGTAGTCAGACGTTAAAAAGAAAGGTGATGAATTTATGCAAAACGCAGAAAACAAAATGAACAAAGCAATCGCATCCTTGGAGGGAGATCTGGCAGCCATTCGTGCAGGTCGTGCCAACCCCACCATTCTGGATAAAATCACAGTAGAATACTATGGTGCAGCAACTCCGCTGGCACAGGTAGGTACCATCTCTGTGCCCGAGGCACGCAGCATCGTGATTCAGCCTTGGGATATGTCTGTACTTAAGGATATCGAAAAGGCAATTCTGGCATCCGATATCGGAATCACCCCCAACAATGACGGTAAGGTGATTCGCCTGAACTTCCCGCCTCTTACTGAGGAGCGCAGAAAAGAGCTGAACAAGGGCGTTTCCAAGCGTGGTGAGGAGGCAAAGGTTGCCATCCGTAACATTCGCCGTGATGCCATCGAGGGCTTCAAAAAGCAGAAAAAGGCAAACGAGATTACCGAAGACGACCTGAAGAATCTGGAAGAGAAAATCCAAAAGCTGACCGACAAGTTTGTCAAGCAGATTGATGAGATTATCGCTGCCAAGGAAAAGGAAATCTTAGAGGTATAAATATTGGATAATCCACAGGGAATAGGACATGGTTTCTATTCCCTATGTTATATGCAACAAGGGGGCATCAGAATGTTCTGGAAACGGAAAGCCAAAGAAACAACACTGGATATGGAGCGGATTCCGCAGCATATCGGCGTCATTATGGACGGCAACGGCAGATGGGCAAAGCAACGGGGACTTCCCCGACAGATGGGACATAAGCGGGGTGCAGATATCCTGGAGGGTATCTGTGACTACTGTAATGGTCTGGGCGTCAAGGTATTGACCGTCTATGCCTTTTCTACCGAGAACTGGGTACGTCCCCAGAAAGAGATTGACGCTTTGATGGACTTGCTCTATGACTACCTGTTGCAGGTAGAGGAAAAGTTCAAGGGCAGAGATATGAAACTGAAAATCAGCGGAGACATCTCCCCCTTAAGCGACAAAATCAAAAAGGCAATCGCCCACGCCGAGGAGGTCACTGCCCCCGGCAAGCGGATGATTCTGAACATCGCCCTCAACTATGGCGGCAGAGATGAGATTGTCCGTGCCGCAAGAAAGATTGCGGAGGAAAGCAAGAACGGCGCCCTCCTTCCGGAGGAATTGACCGAGTCGGCATTCTCCGGTTATCTGGATACGGCGGGGCTTCCTGAAGTGGATTTGATTATCCGCCCCAGCGGAGAGCAACGGCTTTCCAACTTTATGCTCTGGCAGGCGGCGTATGCGGAGTTCTGGTACAGCGATGTCTGCTGGCCGGACTTTAAGAACGAAGATATGGAACGTGCCATTCTGGATTTTCAGAATCGTAACCGGCGATTTGGAGGTGTTAAAGAATGAAACAACGCATCTTAACGGCTTTGGTTGCATTGCCATTGGTCCTTTTGCTCCTGTTCAGTCCGGTTTTCGGCGTAGTGGCAGCGGTAATGGCTGCCTCGGCGATTGGATTTTATGAATATTGCAAGGCAGTAAAGCTTTGGGATAACAAGCTTCTTTGCGGGGTCGGCTTTCTGCCGGTTCTGCTGATTCCTCTCTGCTCCTGGATGAACATCGGGACGGTACAGGCATTGCTCTATTTGTACGCTTTGATTCTGTTTGCCATCTTGCTGATTCATCACAAGACATTGACTTGGAACCATCTGGCACTTTTGATTTTGGGTATCATTTATATCCCCTACTTCCTCTCCCACATTATTTATATTCGGGATATGGAGCTTGGCCGTTTTTACATCTGGCTGGTGTTTATCGGTTCGTTCATTACCGACACCTGTGCATACTTTGTAGGCTGTGGCATTGGCAAAACCAAGCTTTGTCCCACCATCAGCCCCAAAAAGACGGTGGCAGGTGCCGTGGGCGGCATTGTAGGCTGCGGCGTTGCCTTTTTGCTGTTCGGCGTAATTGCAAACTTCGGCTTTGCATGGGCATTGGGAGATGTGCGATTCAGCTTTGTCAAGCTGTTCCTTTGCGGTCTGCTCTGTGCTCTGGTTTCAGAAATCGGGGATTTGGTTGCATCCGTCCTCAAGCGACAGTTTGAAATCAAGGATTTTGGCAGTCTGCTCCCCGGTCACGGCGGCATTTTGGACCGTTGTGACAGCATCATTCTGGTAGCACCGGTATTGTTTGTGTTTTTGCAGCAGGTGGGTGTGTTGGTATAACCCTCCTACTATTTGCATAAATTAAGAGGAGAAATCTATGAAACTGGTAATTTTGGGCGCAACCGGTTCCATCGGCACCCAGGCTTTGGAGGTTGTCGAGGAACTGAAAGGGCGCTATGACATAGAGGTTGTGGGAATTTCCGGCAACCGTAATATCAAACTGTTGGAAGAACAAATCCGAAAGCACCACCCCAAATTTGCGGCGGTGCCGGAGGAGTCTTTGGCAACAGAACTTAAGAATCTGGTGGCAGATTCCGATTGCAAAATCCTCTCCGGTCAGGAGGGGCTTTGCTATCTGGCGGCAGAAACCGGTGCAGATATGGTGCTCTCTGCCATTGTAGGCTTTGCGGGACTGGTTCCCACCCTGCGGGCAGTGGAAGCGGGCATTGACATTGCCCTTGCCAACAAGGAAACGCTGGTCACCGCCGGCAGCATTTTTACCAAGGCGATTGCCCAGAACAAGGTTCGGCTTTTGCCGGTAGACAGCGAGCATTGTGCCATCTTCCAAAGCTTGAAAGCGGGCAAGCAGCAGGAAATTCACAAGATTCTGCTCACCGCATCCGGAGGCCCCTTCTTCGGGAAAAAGCGGGAAGAGCTTCTCCATATCACCAAGGAACAGGCGCTCAAGCACCCCAACTGGAGTATGGGTGCCAAAATCACCATTGACAGCGCAACTCTGATGAACAAGGGCCTTGAGGTGATGGAGGCAAAATGGCTTTTTGATGTAGAGATTGATGATATTGAAGTGGTTGTGCAGCGGGAGAGCATCATCCATTCTATGGTAGAATTTGCCGACCACAGCGTGATTGCACAGATGTCCAAGCCTTCTATGAAACACCCGATTCAGTATGCCTTTACCTATCCCGACCGACTGGTTGCCAAGGAAGAACGGGTGGACTTTGCCGCACTTCGCAAGCTGACCTTTTATGCTCCCGATGAAGAAACCTTCCGTTGTCTTGCCCTTGCCAAAGAGGCAGGACGGCAAGGCGGGATTATGCCCACCGTGCTGAATGCCGCCAACGAGGTGGCAGTAGCCGGCTTTTTGCGGGATAACATCGGTTTTCTGGAGATTGCTGAGCGGGTAGAATCCGAGATGGCGGCGTGGACCAACCACCAAAATCCCACCTTGGAAGAACTGATTGCCATTGATGGCGAAATTCGCAGCAAGGGACTTTGATTCCTGAAAGGAGCGACTGTATGCAAATCCTTACCATTGTTTGCGCAATTCTGATGTTCTCGGTGATTATCTTTGTACACGAACTGGGACATTTCCTCACGGCACGGCTCTTCGGCGTGACCGTACACGAATTTGCGATAGGGATGGGACCTGCCATCTTCAAAAAGCAAGGAAAAAACACCCTCTATTCCATCCGCGCCATCCCTATGGGCGGCTATTGTAAGATGGAAGGCGAGGACGATGACAGCGATGCGGAGGGGTCCTTCCGCACCAAGAAACCCATTCCCCGCATCATTATTCTGGCGTCCGGTGCATTGATGAATCTGCTGTTGGGCTTTGTGCTGGTGCTGGGTCTGGTAACCACCACCGCCGCTTCGGATGGCGGGATGGCATCGGTCATCGTAGAAAGCGTAGACCCCGCATCCTCTGCCGCATCCTTTTTGCAGCCAGGGGACCGGATTGTCAAGGTTGGGGATACGCAGGTGCATATCCGACGGGATTTGAGCTTTGCCCTCTCCCAGAACGGCAGTCAGGAAACCACCCTGACGGTAAAACGGGGCAAGGAAACCTTTACCCAAGTCTTTACCCCTATGGAAACCACTTATCAGGACGGTAGCAAGGGTTACATTGTGGGCTTTCAAATCAAGGTTCTCCCCCCAAGTATTGGCAGAATCCTCCATGAGGCGTTTTTCCAGACCATCTGGATGGGAAAACTGGTCTTTGTGTCCTTGGGAATGCTCCTTGGCGGCGAGGCAGGAATTTCCGACCTGTCAGGGCCGGTGGGCGTGGTGGGCGCCATGACCACCGTGGCACAGACCGGTTGGCTGGAACTGTTGTTCTTTATCGCCTTTCTGGCGGTTAATATCGGGTTGATGAATCTTCTTCCTCTTCCCGCATTGGATGGGGGCCGCATCTTTTTCGTGCTGGTGGAACTGATTTTCCGCAAACCCATTCCGGCAGAGAAAGAAGGCTGGGTCCACTTTGCAGGACTGGCACTCCTGATTCTTTTGATGGTCTACGTCACCTATCAGGACATCCTCCGCCTCTTCTAACAAACAACACAGGGGACGGTTCTCTGTGCTGTTCAAGCGAAACAAAAAAAAGACGCCATCAGGCGTCTTTTAATTTTGGCAGGGGCAGTAGGATTTGAAAGGCTCCGCCCTCTTGTGGTTCCCAAAATTTGTACTGCTGTCGCAACAAATTTTGACCACTACGCTTCACCGCCTCGTTGTTTCTCCCACCGGGAGCACTTCGGCGGTTCACACGTTCACTCGGGAAAACCGAGTGCAATCGCGAGTTCAAATTCTGTTACTACAAAAAATACCGATACCGCCAATGCAGTACCGGTATTTTTGGCAGGGGCAGTAGGATTTGAACCCACGGCACTCGGTTTTGGAGACCGATGCTCTACCAACTGAGCTATACCCCTATTCACAAAGCAAAAGTATAGCACGGTTTTATCCATTTGTCAAGTGTTTTGTATGACTTTTTTTCAAATTCGCTCTTTACTCACCGGAAAATTTATGCTACAATAATTCTATTAACGCGAAAGGAGTCCTTTCCTATGTTTCGACAACTTTATCTGCGGCTGACCGGACTGATTCTGGCAGTAACCATGCTGGCTGTCCTGATTGCAGGCGGCATCGGCATTTTTTCGGCGACGCAGTTTTATAGAAACCAATTTTCTGCTTCTCTTACAGACCTTGCCCAAAGCGATTTTCCCCAAACCTTGCGGTCGATTCTGACCACCGAACAAGAGGATGCGGAACGGCTTGCCCAACTGGAATGGGCACTGGACAGTTGTGTATCACGGCTTTCCCTCAATGAAAATCGTACCGCGTTTGTACTATCCGCACGGGATGCCTCGGTGGTGGTTCCCACCGCATTGCAAGCCCAGACGGTGACGATTACCCCCAACCTTTCGGCGGCAATGCGTGCCGCAAAAGGAGAGGAAACCACCTTCTTCGGGGAATACCTGGACTACGCCCTGTTTATTAAAAACGGGGATCAGGCGCAGGACGGATTTATCTTTTATGTCAGGGACAACAAGGCAGACCTTGATTCCGCTTTGCAGGAGCTTGGATATGGCATTCTGTGGGCATTGCTCGCCGGCTTGATACTGGCCCTTCTGGCAGGGATTTTTTTGGTAGGGGTTACCATGAAACCCTTGCAACAGCTTTCCAAACGGGCGGAAAACTTTTCCAAGGGCAATTTTGAACCCAGTCTGGACAAGCTTCCAAACGGAGAGATGGGAGAACTGGTCAAGACCTTCAACCAGATGGGAACGGTAATGAACCACAACCTGACCCAAATCAACGCGGAAAAGCACAAAGTAGAGGCCATCTTGGAACACATCAACAACGGCATTATCGCCTTTGATACTCACCAGAATATCGTACATATCAATCCGGCGGCAAAACGGATGCTGCAGATTGAAGACCCCCAAACCGTTCGTTTTGACAGCCTGTTTAGCGAATTGGGGGCAGGGGTTTGTATGGCAGAGTTCTTATATCTGGACCGTTCCAAGACCGAAGAACGGGACTTTCTGGTGGATTCCAACCACATCAAAGCTTTCTTTGTTCCCTTTAAGCTGGACGAAATCCGTACCGCCGGTGTGGTTTGTGTCTTTGAAGATGTGACGGAGCAGTTTACGCTGGAGGCGGCACGGCAGAAGTTTGTGGCAGAGGTTTCCCATGAGTTAAAGACCCCCCTGACCACCATCCGCACCTATACCGAAACCCTGCTCAACGGCTATCTGGACGACAAGCGCACCGCCAGCACCCTGCTGACCACGGTCCAGAATGAAACCGACAAGATGACGGCGCTGGTTCAGAATCTGTTGATTCTCAATCGATTCGATATGCAACGGGTCCAGATGGAGAAAGAATTTTTCTCGGTGGACGAGATGTTGCGGGGCTTGGTCACGGTGTTCCGTCTGGAGGCGGAGCAACGGGGGATCGAAATCTCTTACAACCGCACCACCGAAATCCCTCGTCTTTATGCGGATCAGGGACAGATTGAGCGGGCGCTTAAGAACATTATTTCCAACTCCATCAAGTATTCTTCTAAGGGCGATAAAATTCAGATTTTTGCCGGCAGTCTGTATGACAACAAACTGTATATCAAAGTAGAGGACACCGGAAAAGGTATCCCCAAGGCAGATTTGGAACACGTATTTGAACGGTTCTACCGCGTAGACAAGGCGCGGAGCCGTGACCGGGGCGGCACCGGATTGGGGCTTGCCATCACCAAGGAAATCATCGAAAGTCACGGTGGCACCATCGAAATTGAGAGCGAATTCAGCAAGTTCACCCGTGTCACCATCAACCTGCCAACCAAAGCAGAATAGCCACGCAACACAGGGGACGGTTCTCTGTGTTGGTGCTAACCAAGACAAATAAAAAATCCTGCCGATATTCGGCAGGATTTTTGTTTGCTTATCAGCACAGAGAACCGTCCCCTGTGTTGGGGGTTTTTACAGTTCTGCGAAGTATTTGATGGTTCTTACCATCTGGCTGGTGTAGCTGTTTTCGTTGTCGTACCAGGAAACAACCTGAACTTCATACAGATCATCAGCGATGGGAGCAACCATAGTCTGGGTTGCATCGAACAGAGAACCATAGGTGATACCAACGATATCGGAAGAAACGATTTCGTCCTCGTTGTAACCGAAGGAAGCAGAAGCTGCAGCCTTCATAGCAGCGTTGCTGCCTTCTTTGGTAACATCCTTGCCCTTAACAACAGCGGTCAGGATGGTGGTGGAACCGGTGGGAACCGGAACACGCTGAGCAGCACCGATGAGCTTGCCGTTCAGTTCGGGGATAACCAGACCGATTGCCTTTGCAGCACCGGTGGAGTTGGGAACGATGTTTACCGCACCAGCTCTTGCACGACGCAGGTCACCCTTTCTGTGGGGGCCGTCCAGAATCATCTGGTCGCCGGTGTAAGCGTGGATGGTAGCCATGATACCGCTCTGGATGGGAGCGTAATCGTTCAGCGCCTTAGCCATGGGAGCCAGACAGTTGGTGGTACAAGATGCAGCGGAAATGATGGTGTCCTCTTTGGTCAGAGTGTTCTCGTTTACGCTGAATACAACGGTCTTCAGGTCATTGCCTGCGGGAGCAGAGATAACAACCTTCTTTGCACCTGCATCGATGTGAGCCTGAGATTTTTCCTTGGAGCAGTAGAAACCGGTACATTCCAGAACTACGTCTACGCCCAGTTCACCCCAGGGAAGGTCTGCTGCCTTGGGCTCGCTGTAAATGGTGATTTTCTTACCGTCAACAATGATTGCGCCTTCAGCTGCTTCTACGGTATGACCGTCATATCTACCCTGAGAAGAGTCATACTTGAGCAGGTGTGCCAGCATTTTGGGATCGGTCAGGTCGTTGATTGCAACTACCTCGTAACCCTCTGCACCAAACATCTGTCTGAAAGCCAAACGGCCGATACGGCCAAATCCGTTAATCGCTACTTTTACTGCCATAGTAAAGTACCTCCTAAAAATATATAAATTTTTAATTATTTTCTCTCTTGTTTCCTATTTTACCCTATTTTGGGGATTTATACAAGACCTTTTTTGAAATTTGTTAAATCTTTAACTTATTTCTGTATATCCGAACTATTTTTCGTTCATTTTTTGCAAAAAGTGACGGGTCCGTTCCTGCTTCGGATTTTCAATCAATACATCGGGAGGCCCTTCCTCCACCACTACGCCGTCTGCCATAAAGACAATTTTGTCGCTGACCCCTTTGGCAAATGCAATCTCGTGGGTAACAATCACCATGGTCACATGCTCCTCTGCCAGTTTGCGGATCACCTTTAAGATTTCTCCAGTGAGCTCAGGGTCCAGCGCCGAGGTAGGCTCGTCAAAGAAGAGGACTCTGGGCTTGAGCGCCAGTGCCCTTGCAATGGAAACCCGCTGTTTCTGTCCGCCGGAAAGCTCACAGGGATAGCTGAGCAGTTTTTCGGAAAGTCCCACACGATCCAGAATTTCTTCTGCGTTCTTGCGGATTTCCTGCTCGATTTCCTTTTTATTCTGCTTGTAATCCTCCCGCTCCTTGGCAAGAAGCATGGGTGCAAGCATCACATTGTCAATGACATTGTACTGGGGAAACAGATTGAAGTCCTGGAACACCAGACCAAAATTCAGCTGTTTTTGCCGAAGCTCCTTGGCAGAAATCTTTTTGTTATCCGCTCCGTCAAAAAAGAGCTCGCCGTCCAGATAAATCTGGCCGCTGTCCGCCCGTTCCAAAAAATTGGCACATCGGAGCAGAGTGGTCTTTCCGCTTCCGGAAGAGCCGATGATGGAAACCACCTCGCCCT
>JAZNKC010000070.1:0-17190 GCA_045578365.1 Ructibacterium sp. | reverse complement strand
TATTCACGCTTTCAAGTTACACTTCTTCTTAGATATCAGTGAAGGTGTAGTTGAAGCTGAACGGCAGGTAAATAACTACGTCGATTACATCGCCGTCATATTCGTAAGCGAATACCTGGCTCAGCAATACGTTTTCGTTAGAACCGTTAACTACGATCTGGGTGGGAGTAGAATCGTTCTTCCACTTAACATCCAGAGTTCTGGTAGTAACACCAGAAGGCAGCTTAGCCAATACGAGGTTCTCGTCAACAAATGCGTTGCCTGCAGAACCAACAAACAGCTGTGCCAGATCCTTCTTGTTGGGATCTACAACGTATACGTTAGCAGCATCCAAGTCCTTAGCGGAAATGCTGTCACCAGAGCTCAAGTTCAGGTTACCTCTTGCGCTAACGCTGTTCAGAGTACCAAAGAAGGTATTAACATCGTTTACATTAACGATAGGAGCAATACCGTTGGTAGCATCACCGAACAGGAGGCTCTCGGTAGTATTACCATCACCGTCTGCGTCATTGGTGTCTACAAACAGACCAGCCTGACGATTGGTGTTGTAATCCATTACCTTGGAAGCAGCGGAGATGATGCCATTGCTTACGTTCAGGGTGTAAACGTCACCCAGAGTAGCGTTGGACAGGTCATTTGCAGCGCCGGTATCCAGGTCGGTACGGGTTACAGCGGTCTTCAGTTCGCCGTTCTGGTAGTAAGAAATTTCGTAAACAACGTCTACGCCGTTAGCAACGGTGGTAGCAACGCTTGCGATAACTGCAACGTTGGAAGAAGGCTTGATAGCGCCGGTGGTGTTGTAAACGATGATTGCCTTTGCAATATCGTCACCATCGTCGAATGCAGCCATCTTGTAACCGGTAGAATTCTTAGCCAGGTCTGCACCGGTACCAATTACAGAGTAATCAGCAGCAGCGGAGCTGGTATCACCGTAGCCGGTCAAAGAACCGGTAGTAGCAGCATCAGTTACGTAGAATACCAGAGTATCCTCATCAATCTGAACGCCATTCGCAAACTTCATATCTTCGTCGTCGTATGCAATGCTGGAAGTACCGGAGTTAGCAGCCAGATACATATCTTCTTCATCAGAAGCAGTCTGAGTCATGGTGATAACCTTGATTGCGCCAGCAGAGTTCTCGGTGATGGAAACCATCTTACCAGCCAGGTCGCCTACCAGAGTAGCACATTCAGCATCTGCAGTGGTGGTAGTACCGGAAGTGGTGAAGATATCAGCCAGTTTGAATGCAAAGTCATTCAGGTCGGAAGGAGCGGAACCACCTGCCAGAGCATTGATGGTTGCACTGCTTGCCGGAGTAGTTCCTGCAGCAGGAACAAGGTCAGCTACATGGCCTGCATAGTTCTTCAAGCTTACGGTAGAAGCGAGCTTCTTCTCAACGATTTCGCCTTCCTTGGTCAGGAGCTGGAGAATTACGTTGCCGCCGAAGCCGTCAACCTTGCTCATAGCCTGCAGAACAACTGCATAGTTGTCAGCAACAGATACTTCTACGCCTTCAACTTCAACTTCGTCATCCAGAGCTACGATCTTGCCATAAGCATCGATGTAGAATCTACCGGAAACGCCGTTCTTCATGTTTCTCAGGCCATAGCCAGTGCTGCTGTAGGTGTACCAGTTACCATCGTTCAGTTTGATCTGACCCTTGGTGTTGATAGCAGCTACATAACCGTCAACGGTGCTCTCGTCAGCCAGAACAGATACATTGTAAACATCGCAGCCGTTAGTAGGACCAGTGATATCACCGTTTACGATGGTGATAACATCCCACTTGTTCAGCTCGGTGTAGTCAATTGCCTCACCGTTCTTGGTCAAGTTTACGAGATAAGAAGTGTCGTCATTTTCAAAGTTCAAGGTAGCCAGGTTCTGAGTTCTTGCCAGTACACCGCCGCTTACAATCGGAACGGTTACAGAGCTCATCAGAGTCAGCTGACCATTTGCAGCAACGCCCTTAACAACTGCGGAAGTACCGATTTCGATGCTTACCAAGTCATAAGCGTTGTCATCATCAAAGTTAACCAGAGTAACCTTACCGCTGTAATCCTCAGCATCGCAAGGATCGATCAAACCAGTGTTAACAGCAGAGTTGCTGAAGAAGTTGGTCAAAGCACCATTACCTGCAGCAGAACCATTCAGGATGATGGGTGCGCCACCTTCAACACGAGCCTTGATAGCATTGGTGCTTGCTTCGCTGGTCAGGTAAGCCAGGTCATAAGTGGTGGTAGTACCAGCATTGGTGGTGATACCATCATACAGGTCGATACCGAAAGATACTTCCTTGTTCAGGCCGGTAGCCTTTGCAAGAGTAACCAGTTCGAAGGAACCATCCAATTTCTGAGCTGCGTACAGAGTAACTGCCTTGCCCAGGAATGCATCAGCGTCAACTTCGCCCTGATAGAAGGTTACAGGGTTAGCCAGAGCAGCAAAACCATAGTTGGTGTTTACTTCGTTAGCATCATACTGAACCTTAACAGTCTTCTTGTCATCAGTGTTCAGGTAGTTGCTACCTGCGCTGAGGTCAGCATAGCTGTTTGCAACAACAACACCAGATGCTTTGTAAACCTTCAGGTCTCTCTTCAGCAGAGTAGAGAACTGACGATTACCAACGCCGCCTGCCAGCAAGCCGCCGTCCAGAACTTCCCAGTTGTTGTCAGAACCCCAAACGGTCTGTTGCATCAAGGGAGTATCGATTGCGTTGTTAACCAACTGAGCAACCATACCTCTGGAAGCTTCAGCGCCAACTGCGCCGCCTACAACACCGTCCAGAACTTCCCAACGCTGAGCAGCTGCCAGGTAACCGGAAGGATAACCACCGTTGCTGTTAGCAAACAGGTTGTAACCCAGAGTTTCCATCAGCATTTTAACTACCTGCTCGTAAGTTACGTTGTCGTCAGGACCGAAGTTGCCATCACCATAACCGTTGATGATACCCTGGCCTGCTGCCTGAGCAACATAACCGGAAGCCCAGTGGCTGGAAGGTACGTCAACGAAGGGAGTGGAGCCTGCGCCTACGATATTCAGATTCTGGATTCTGCAAACAATTGCAGCAACCTCAGCTCTGGTAATGGTATCAGCAGGTCTAAAGTCCATAACACCATCATTGTCTGCATCGTCACCTGTGAAGATGCCGAGTGCACTTAAGGTTTCTACTGCTTCAGCATATACATCGGTTTCAACTACGTCGGAGTAAGTCTGAGCGAAAGCTACAGTACTAACCATCATAGCGAAAACTGCTACTAAAGCAACTACTTTTTTGAGATTTCTCATTCTCAAATCCTCCTTAAATATAAAAAATTTTAATTTTTTTCTGTTTTACTTATCGCAGTTTCTACCGGCTCTGCGACAATTCGCCAACAGGTTTCTGCCCCAAAAGACAATGAACCCGTTAACTTTATTCAAATTATAGCACTAAAAGGAGTGAAATGTCAACATTTAATCTCATTTTTAATAGTTTTGTAACAAATCCCCCAAAAAAATGAAATATGTCTTTGCCCAATTCAGCCCTTATCCCGATTGACAACGCATTTTTGCCGGTTTTTGGTTATCCCGCGGGAACTGAAACAAAATATCTGCCACATCCAGCCGCATAATGCACGCAAATATTCTATTTTAGTTTGCGTTTCATTATAATATCATTTTTCCAATCTGTCAACCCCTTTTCCGTAAATTCATTGCAAATTTGTGAAAACTGTGCTATGCTAAGTGTGAAAAGCAAGGTTTTCATCGTTTGCTTATACAATTAGACGACAGAAGCGGTGAGATTGTTCCACGCTGCGCACAGGGGACAACGGTGATGTCTACAATCCCTCCACCGTCTTCGACGGTCCCCCTCCCTTTAGGCAAGGGAGGCTATGATGTATAAATTTTGCTATATATAATAATATATATTAAATAAGGAAGTCTTTTGTCCGATTTTGGGGAAAGAGAAAGGAGGGTCACAATGAAGAAAACACTGTTTCTTATCTGGCAGGAGAGTTTTTTCTGTCAATTCTTTGTTTGGCTGACCCGAAAGCTCAAGCTCACCCTGACCTCCAGTTTTATATGGAAGCTTTGGCGGTGGATGGATACCCATATCATCCAGAGCCGGTGGGTGCAGGCAATTCTTGACCCCAAGCACCTGACCAATGCCTATTATGCCAGCACCTTTTATAAAAAAGGAACACTTTGGATTCGCAGGTTGTCTTTTGTGACCCCGAAACCCTCTCTGCCATGGAACAGTCTTGCCATTTGCGCCTTTTTGGCGGTGGTTTTGCTGATTCCCGAGGCTTTTTGCAGCGCCATCTTCCTGTTTGGGATGTTTTTGACGGTGGCAATCTTCTATTTTTCCCATCATCGACTGATGCGGACGGGGATGGTGTTTGCCATGGTCTGTCTGCTTTTGACCATTTTCGGGGTGTTGTTCGCCTTGGCACTCCCTTCTTCTGCCGCAAAAAACCTGTCTTATCTGCTTTTGGGCGTCTGTTTTTTCTTTTTGATTTCCTTTGCCATCCGCACGGCAGAGGATTTTGTCAAGGCGCTCCGCGCTATTTACCTGCTTTTGCTTTTGTTGTGTGCGTTGGGATTCTTCCAGCAGGAGGTTTTTGGCAGCACCGCCCACGCAACCTTTTTAGACGGGGTGACCTTTGGCGAGGTAATTGTCCTGTTGTTTCCCTTTGCGTTTATTGCGCCTATGACATTTTCCTCCACCCCACGCCGCATCGCATATCTGATTCCCCTTTTGATGCTGACCTTTACCGTAGTAACCGCAACCCAGTCCCGTGCGGCGTTTATCGGGTTTTCGGTAGAGCTTTTGCTGCTGATTCTGTTGTTTGACTGGCGGTATTTGCCGATTCTGCTGTTTCTGGCGCCGGCATTGACCGGAACTGCCATTGAAAACATTGTTGCCATGTGGGATGTGCCAAAATCCTATGGAAACTTCTTTATCAACCTGATTTCCGCCTTCCGGCAGGTCTGGACCAACGGATTTGGCATCCGCCGCGGGGTTTTTCTGGATTTTTACAGCAGTGCGCTGACTGCTGAAACAGGTCCTCTTGCGGTTAGCCCGCTCTATTTCAGTTTTCTGTTGGAGCTTGGAATGTTGGGGCTATTGTTCTTTTTATGGTATTTGCTCCGGCTTGCCCACTCCACTTTGACCTCGATTTTTACCGCAAAAAAGGAGTATCGGGGGTTTTTCGTGGCGGGGTTTGCCATGCTGATTGGAATCTCGGTTTCCTCGCTTTTGGAGGCAAGCCTGTTCTCTCCCCGCATCTTTTTGCTCTATTGGGGGATGCTGGGTCTGTTGCGGGCAGCAAGGATTATCCGGTTCGGGATTATGCATTGACAAAGCCCGCAAAAACGAGTAAAATGAAGTGAAACACCGAAAGGAAGCGACGGATTATGAACGAAAAAGATTTTTCTGCTCTCAGGCAGAAGCGCAAACAGGAACGCGAAGAGCGCAAAAGACAAACCAGATTTCTTCTGCTCTGCTCTCTGGCAGTTGTATTGATTGCAACCGTGGTGGGAATTGGCGTAAGCCATCTCCACCCCCAGGAGAAAGAGCTTGCCGTCAGCGGAGAACAGGTGGAACCCATTCCCGTACCCGCACCCGAGCCAAAATCGGAAATTCCTGCGGCAACTGAAGAAAATGACCTGTTAAAGCTTGCCGTAGAGGCACAGGGAACCGAGGAAAAGGTCTGCTATCTGACCTTTGACGACGGACCCAGCAGAACCGTTACCCCTGCCATCTTAGATGCCCTGAAGGAACAGGATGTGAAAGCCACCTTTTTTGTGTTGGGCAGAATGCTGGAGGGCAACGGCGACATTGCCAAGCGTGCCTATGAGGAGGGACACCTCCTTGCGGGACATTCCTACTCCCATCAGTACAAGGAGCTGTATGCCAGCGGGGAAAGCTTTATGGCAGAGGTGGAAAAAACCAACGAAATGATTTATTCCATCACGGGAGAGGCACCCTTCCGACTGTTCCGGTTCCCCGGCGGAAGCCACAATGCGGGCAGCTATGCGGCACAAAAGCAGGAGTACAAGCAACTGCTGAAGAAAAACGGCTATTATTTTGCCGACTGGAACTGCTTAAACGGGGATGCGGAGGGGGACGGAAAACGCCCTGCACCCCAACTTTTGGAAACCATCAAGAAAACCGCCTACGGGAAAAATATTGTGGTATTGATGCACGATGCCACCGCAAAAAAAGCCACCGCAGAGGCACTGCCCTCCATCATTACCTATCTCAAGGAGCAAGGGTATGTGTTCAAGCGGCTGGACGAGGTGCGCTACTGGGGCGGAGAGAATAAAAAACCGGAGCCGGATTTGGCTCTATAAGGAGTTATTATGACATATCAGGAAAAAGCGATTCGTTATTTCACAGACGGTTACAACTGTTGTCAGGCGGTGCTTCTGGCATTCCATCAGGAGCTGAATCTGGACAAAGAGCTTGCCCTGCGGCTTGCCTCCTCCATGGGCGGCGGCATGGGCGGTATGCGGGAGGTCTGCGGCGCGGTGAGCGGAATGTTTTTGGTTGCCGGTATGAAGCAGGGCTATACCAAACCCCACGACCCGCCCACCAAAAAGGCGCATTATCAGCTGATTCAGCAGATGGCAGAGGAGTTCAAAAAGGAAACCGGCTCCATCATTTGTCGGGACCTTTTGGGTCAGGAAGAGGCCTCCAAAGCACCGGCACAGGCACGAACCGAAGCCTATTACAAAAAAAGGCCCTGTGCAGAGCTGTGCGGGCTGGCGGCAAAGATTGCAGCCAAATATCTTGGATTTGAATAAGAAAAACACCCCAAACGGGGTGTTTTTTTATTTCCCGCAGGAACCAAAAACCGGCAAACACATATGATAAAGTGAACACAAAATAGGAGGTGCAAAGTAAGATGTGCGGATGTTCTCAGGGAGGAAACTCCTGTCTGTGGATTATTTTGATCCTGATTCTCCTCTGTTGCTGCGGCGGCGGTAACAACATGGGCGCACGCAGCCTGGATTGCTGCTGCGATTAGCGACTTTCCGTCGCTTAAGGGTACATAGTCGGGGGCGGCGGCAAACGCCCTGCCCTCGGCTATCCGGCAAGCTTGTCTTGCCGGTAACTCTTGCCATCTTTGCAGCTTGTCTGCGAAGTTTCTATATACGCGGAAAGAGAATTTATGGTAAGGAGGTGTACGTATGGGCTGTTTTGGTAACGGTTTTGGTGGTGACAACTGCCTCTGGATTATCATTCTTATCATCCTGATTTGCTGCTGCTGCGGTAACAACAATGATAGCTGTGGCTGCAACAACGGCTGCTGCTAAAAGGTTACAACAGGGGACGGTTCGGTGTTCTCCCAAAACCGTCCCCGCGTTCTCCGCTCAGGAGGCAAAAAAAACAGGCTGTGTGCCCCGATGGGCGCGCAGCCTGTTCTCTTTGTCAATCTTCTTCAAAAGGCGGCAGGGTGCCGTTTCTTGCCTTTCTGAGCGCGGTTGCCAGCTGCGCCGGGCAGGATGTTCCTCTGCCGTTGCAGTCAATGCCCGAAAGCAGTTCAATCACCCTGTTAATCTCCATCCCCTCAGCCAATCGGGAAATGCCTTGGGTATTGCCGCTGCATCCAAACACAAACTGTACATCGTGCAGAATATTATCTTCGATTCCAAAGGCAATCTGTCTTGCACAGGTGCCTCGGGTCTGGTAAACATATTTCTTCATAGCTTCCTCCTAAAATAATCCAAACATATCTATCTGGCTGCTTTCCGCCAAATCCTTGAGAACGCCGTTCTCGCTCAGGGTTTCGATAACCGCCTTGTTGGCACCGGAACGGTTTTTCAAATCCTCTTGTGAGAGGAAGGTTCCCTCCTGTGCCGCCTGATAAATCGCCTCTGCCGCAGAGGTTCCCACACCGGGGAAAGCATTCAGCGGCGGCAGAATGCTGTTGCCTACCTTCCGGAACTTGGAGGCGTGGGATTGATACAAATCCACCGGCAGAAAGTCGATGCCACGCTCGTACATTTCCAGACAAATTTCCAGAATGGTATAAAGGCTCTTTTCATTGGCGGTGATGTTGTTCCCTTTCAGGCTGATTTTCCGCATTTCGCTCTTCACCTTGTCCACACCCTGCGCCATAATGGTCGCATCAAACAAATCGGCACGGACGGTAAAGTATGCAATATAAAATTCCACTGGATAGTTCACCTTGAACCACGCAATCCGGAACGCCATCATGACATAGGCGGCGGCGTGGGCTTTGGGGAACATATACTGAATCTTTTTACAAGAATCCAGATACCAGTCAGGGATGGTGGGTTGTGCCTTGATTGCCTCTTCATATTCCGGAGGCATACCCTCTCTTGCGGCACGGCCTTTACGGACAAACTCCATAATCTGAAACGCCAGTCCCGGCTCTACCCCGTTCTGCATCAAAAATACCATAATATCGTCACGGAGACCAATAACCTCAGAAAGGTTTGCTTTTCCGGCTTTGACCAGATCCTGTGCGTTGTTCAGCCATACATCGGTTCCGTGGGAAAGCCCTGCGATGATGACCAACTCTACAAAGGTGGTGGGTTTGGTATCCACCAACATCTGGCGGGTGAAAGAGGTTCCAAACTCCGGCACGCCGAAGGTTCCCACCTCGCTGTGAATCTGTTCCGGTGTGACCCCCAACGCCTCGGTGCCCGAGAAAATGCTCATCGTCTTTTTGTCATCCAGCGGAATTTCCTTGGCGTTGATGCCGGTCAAATCCTCCAGCATACGGATGGTGGATGGGTCATCGTGGCCCAGAATATCCAGCTTGAGCAGGTTATCATGGATGGAATGGAAGTCAAAATGGGTGGTGATGATGTCCGAATTCGCCTTATCCGCCGGATGCTGAACCGGACAGAAATCGTGAATGTCCATGGTCTTGGGACAAACAATGATGCCGCCCGGGTGCTGCCCGGTGGTACGCTTGACATCAATCAAGCCCTTGGAAACCCTTTGCAGCTCCGCCTCAGGGGCGTTGATGCCTTTGTTCTCGTAATACTTTTTGCCGTAAAAACCGATGGCGGTCTTGTCTGCAATGGTACCGATGGTACCTGCCTTGAACACATATTCCTCACCAAAGAGCTCGCCCACATATTTGTGTGCCGTCGCCTGATACTCACCTGAGAAGTTCAGGTCAATATCAGGGACCTTGTCCCCCTTGAATCCCAAAAAGGTTTCAAAGGGAATGGTAAGACCATCCTTTTTCATACGGGTTCCGCAATGGGGACAATCCTTGTCCGGCATATCCATACCGGTAGGATATTCACCCTTTTCAAAGAACTCGCTGTGCTTACAATCGGGGTTGGGGCAGATATAGTGGGGGCAAAGGGCATTAACCTCAGTAATATCGGACAAGAATGCCGCAAAGGAGGACCCGACACTGCCTCGGGAGCCTACCATATACCCCGCTTCGTTGGACTTTTTCACCAGTTTGTGGGCAATCATATACATCACGGAAAATCCGTAATTGACGATACAATTCAGCTCTTTGTCCATCCGCTCCTGCACAATCTGGGGCAGGGGGTCGCCATAGATGGCGTGCGCCTTTTTGTGGCACATATCCACCAGATCCTGTTCACAGTTTTCGATAGAGGGCGGGTAGGAACCGGTTTTCAACGGCATAATCTCCTCGATGCGGTCCGCAATCCGGTTGGTGTTGGTCACCACTACCTCGAATGCCTTTTCCTCGCCCAAATACGCAAATTCCTCCAGCATTTCATCGGTGGTTCTCAGGTACAGGGGGGCCTGTTGGTCGGCATCGTCATAGCCCTGTGCACCCTGAAGCACCCGACGGTAAATCTCGTCCTTGGGGTCCATAAAATGCACGTCGCAGGTGGCACAGACCGGAATCCCCAGCTTGTCGCCCAGCTCCACCACCTTGCGGTTGAGGCTCTTCAAGCCTTCCTCGTCCGCCACCGCGCCGTTGCGCACCATAAACTGGTTGTTGCCGATGGGCTGGATTTCCAGAAAGTCATAGAATTGCGCCATCTCTTCCAAGTCGCTCTGGCTTTTGCCCTCCACAATGGCACGGAAAAGCTCGCCCGCCTCGCAGGCAGAGCCAAGAATCAACCCCTCCCGATGCTTTTCCAGTACGCTGCGGGGAATCTGGGGTTTGCGATAGTAATAGTTCAGGTTGGATTTGGAAATCAGTTGATACAGATTTTTCAGTCCCACCGGATTCTGGGCAAGCAGAATGATGTGATAACGGGGGTTCTTTAAGAGGGCAGGGTTTTGGTCAATCCCTTGCGCACCCCCTTGTTCTGCCGCCAAATCCTGAAACTTCAAAAAGATTTCCGCAGTGGCGGTGGCATCATCCACCGCCCGATGGTGATTCTCCAAGGAAACCCCCATCCGCTCTGCAACCACGCCCAGAGAATGTTTTTCTGCCTGCGGAAACAGCTCTCGGGAAAGCCGCAGGGTATCCATCACCGGATTGGAGAACGTCAGCCCCAAATTCCCCGCCTTTTGACGGATGAATCCGGTGTCAAACGCCGCATTGTGGGCAACCACCGTTGCCCCCTCGCAGAATGCCAGAAACTCCGGCAACACCGTGTCAATGGTCGGCTTGTCTGCTACCATAGCATTGGTGATTCCGGTGAGGGAAACAATTTTTTCAGGAATCGGTTTTTGGGGATTAATCAGCTGAGAATAGGTTTCGCCAATCTCTCCGCCCACGATTTTCACCGCACCGATTTCAGTAATCTCCTCGTTTGCGGGGCTGAGTCCTGTGGTTTCAATATCAAACACCACATAGGTTTCGTCTTTCCCCTTGGCATTGAGCCTTCCTACCTCCGAATCGGTGTCGTTGATGAGGTATCCCTCCATCCCATAGAGAATCTTAAAATCTTCATTTCCCTTTTTACGAAGTCCGTTCAGGGCTTTTACTGCCTCAGGATACGCCTGTGCCACACCATGGTCGGTGATGGCAATGGCTTTGTGTCCCCAGCCTGCCGCCCGATTGATCAAATCACTTGCAGAGGAAACTGCATCCAAAGCACTCATCTTGGTATGTAGGTGGAGCTCCACCCGCTTTTGCTCTGCAGTATCCTGCCGTACAGGAATCGGAGGCAACAGCTCCACCGCCTTGACAGTGAGCAGGGTTTTGTGGGCATATTCATCGTTTTCATAGTCGCCCTTGACCCGAACCCGCTTGCCCTCCTTGATGCCGCTGAGCGCCGCCTGCATCCGCTCGGAATTGCCCCGAAGCTTACAGGAACACGCCCAACTGTCGTCCCCCAGATTGAATTCGATGATGGTGGTGGAATAATCCCCGCCACGGTTGCTTTTTCCTTTGAATTCACGGCTTTCTGCACTAAGGACCTCGCCCTCGACCACGCATTGCTGCATCCCCTCGGTCATATCCGCAATGGGCATCACATCCTCAGGGGGAATGGCTTTGCCGTAGAGTGCACCTTCACTCACGCTCTTGCTCTGGGTGGGTTCTGCCTGCTTGGGTGCGGCGTGAGCAGCGGTTGCCGCAAGGTTGTGCTGCGCCTCTTCCCGCTGCTTGAGGTATGCCTCCATATCCACCTTTTCAAAGACGGTTTCTACCTGAATTACCGTATTGGTTTCCTCTTGGGTGGTGCGGGTCAAAAACTCGGTAAATCTGCGCTGGGCGAGGAATTCCTCCCCCCCATTGATACCGCTGACTGTCAGGGTGCCGTCGGCATAGGAAACCCTTGCCCCGCTCAAACAGATGCGGCAGGCAGGGTTTTCCCGCAAAAACCGGTCCATCAAATCCTGAAAATACCCATCCTCCGGCTGAAAATCCTGATAATGCACCTTAAGGGCAATTTCTTTCAGTCCGTAGGTGTTCATCACCGTTTGACGGTATTCCTCCAAGGGGATGGATGGCAGATAGACGGTGGATGCCAAATCCAGTTCCACACGGTTTTCCTCCAAAAAGAGGTCGCACCGCTCCAAAGTAGTCTGCTCCAGCTTCTGGGCAAACTCCTCCAGCACCGTCACCTTGTCAAACAATTCTAAAATCCCGTTCATTCCGTCATCCTCTTAATCTCTGCCAAGAGGGCGGGTACAATCTCCGCCTCAGGCAGCTTTCTCACAATTTCACCTTTTTTGAAGAGCACCGCACAGCCGTCGCCGCCCGCAATGCCCACATCTGCATCCTTTGCCTCGCCGGGCCCGTTGACCACGCAGCCCATCACCGCTACTTTCAGCTTGGCGGGAATCTTTTCCACCGCCTCGGAAACCGCATTGGCAATGGGAATCAAATCAATCTTGGTCCGTCCGCAGGTGGGACAGGAAACCACCTCAATGTGGTTTTCATCCAAATCCAGTGCCCGAAGAATCAGCTTTGCCGCCTCCGGCTCCTTGATGGGGTCATCGGTAAGGGAAACCCGAATGGTATCCCCGATTCCATCTGCCAAAAGGGCGCCGATGCCCACGGCAGACTTGACCAGCCCCGCTTTGTAGGTGCCCGCCTCGGTCACCCCGAGGTGGAGCGGATAGTCAAATTCCTCCCGTGCCATCCGATAGGCCTCAATGGTGGTTTTCACCGAAGAGGATTTCATCGAAAGCACGATATCGGTAAAGTCATACCGCTCCAAAATCTCAATATGCCGCTTGGCACTCTCTATCATTGCTTTGGCAAGGTTGCCGCCACATTGCTCCAGAAGTCCCTTTTCCAAAGACCCGCCGTTGACCCCGATACGGATGGGAATCCCTTTCGCCTTTGCCGCCTTGGCAACTGCCGCGGCGTTCTCCTCCCCGCCGATGTTGCCGGGATTGATGCGAATTTTATGTACCCCGCGCTCGATACACATCAGCGCCAAACGATGGTCAAAATGAATATCTGCAACCAAAGGAACCGAGGTCTTTGCCACAATTTCCTCCATGGCCTTTGCCGCTGCCTCGTCCGGCACCGCAAGGCGCACAATGTCACAGCCTGCCTCAGCTAAGGCATTTACCTGCTTGACCGCAAGGGAAACATCCTGGGTCGGCACATTGGTCATCGACTGAATGGCAATGGGATTGCCGTTTCCGATGGTAATATTTCCTATCTTTACAGTTTTCATAAAAACACCTCAATTTCGATATCTTACACTTTCAAAGGCTTGACTGAGGGATTGTTATTTTTTCAGATGCTTCTCCATGTTTTTGAAGGTATCACATCCTGCTTGATAAACATAGTTCCAGTCCGCGCCCGCAAACAACATATCAGGTTCAAACTTTGACCAGAATTCGATCACCGATTCGTCCATTCCGCAAGCAATCCCGAAATATTTCTTATGTTTTTTTAACAAGTCAACGGCGCGATGCATCGCAAAAACAGTTTTTTCTGAATACACATCCAGCATTTCGCCCACACTTCCGGACAAATCATTCGGGCCAAATACAAATCCATCAATGTATGGTATTTTAAGAATTTCCTCCAATTCGTCTATAAAATCAATATGCTCAATCTGCATCAATCTGCACACATCAAAGCTTTTCTTATCAACATATTCCTTTGCATCGTCTGCGCCATAGCGAATTGCGCGCATGGGGCCGAATCCTCGGTTTCCGTATGGAGGATACAGCGTCATATCTATCAGTCTCTTGGCTTCTTCTGCCGTACGCACCATGGGAAATATGATTCCTTCCGGTCCCATTTCCAAAACCTTTTTTGTGATTGTCAGGTCATCCTGCGTTACCCTTACCAAAGATGGAATTCCCACAGAACGAGCCGCATTCAAATGACACAACACATCTTTACAAGTCATATAAGTATGTTCCATATCGATCCATACACAATCAAAACCTGCATGTCCCATAATTTCACAAAGGCAAGGATCCGTCAGGCTGACAATTGCACCACGGATTTTTTCCTTCGCCTCCACTTTTTGTCTTAACATATTCATAAAAACACCTCAATTTATTCGCTCAACCAACGGTCGTTAAACCGATCCCGAAATTCCTCCATTACATCCTCAAAACGGGGCAGATTTTCTTCTTTCATTTTTTTGGAAAAAGAAATCGCATTTTCCGTTGCAAGTGCGGACCAAAAATATTGCACCATTTTTTCTGCACTTAAACGATTCATTCTTCCAATGGTAAGGTTCACACCGCTTTTGATATTTGCCGGAGTTTGAGGATGATTCAAAATAGGGTCAAATACCTTTTCGTGTAAAAATTGCATCAATTCCTGTTCTTTTGTCATTGCTCATTCCTCCTTACAGTTTTTCATACCACATCAGATTTGCACTATCTTTTCCCAATGCCTTTACATTGGTGATAATGCCCTCTTGAAGTCGATTATAGTAGGTTTTTCCCAGATTCAGTTTGATTCCTTTTGCCATGGTCCACTCTACACCAAATAACGCTTTGATGTTAAACTTTGTGCCTTTTGGCAAATCCTCCACCTTCTTTATCAACTGCTTGTAATAGTGGGAAAAGGGGTCGCTTTTCAAAATTTCCCCTTTGATGTAAAGCGGTACTGTCAAGCCATACTGATTTGCCTGCTTTTCAAGAAATGCGTATTCTTCCTGACTAAAAAGTAATTGTACATTGATTTTTTCCATTTTTCTTCCTCCTAAATTATCAAAGATTCATTTTTAATTTGATAATACACTACAAAAATCAATTTGTCAATACTTTTTTCAAATTTAATATTATTTAATTTTATATCTTATCCCAACCTAAAAGAAAACGATTCCCAGCCACACTCTTTATATAAGGGATATAAGATTTAGATGCAGTTTAGCCTCCCTTGCCATCGGCCCCCTTGCCTAAAGGGGGCTGTCAACGAAGTTGACTGGGGGATTCCAGGGAGGTGTCAGTCGCAGACTGACGGAGGGCTTCTTTTACTGCTATATCTATGTACTGGCATACTCCCTCAAAATTTCTATTAACTTCGTTATTCGGTATTCTAATAACTGTCAAGTTCCTTTTCTCCATTTTTCCTGTCCTGATTTTATCTTTTAACAAACCTTTTTCCTCATAATGTTGTGAGCCATCAAGTTCGATAATCAACCTCGCACTATGACAATAAAAATCAACAATGTAATTATCTATAACTTTCTGTCTTAAAAATCTAACGGGATAACTTTTCAAGAAATCATACCAAAGATGTCGTTCTTCTTTTGTCATATTCTTTCTTAAAGTTCTTGCATTTGTTGTTAAATCTGTGTTATGCTTTCTATCCATATTGAATCCCCTCGCCACTTCGTGGCCCTCTCCCCTTTAGGCAAGGGAGGCTTTTTTGTTCTCGACTTTTTTCGACATCCCTTCATCTCTCCTCAACGCCATAAAGTTTGTTCTTCTGCATTATACCACACCGCATTTTCAATCACAAGAGAAGAATCAAGAAAAAGTTGACAAAGATTTGAAAAAATGCTATGTTTGAAGGAGATATACCAAAGGGGGCAAGGACAGATGCAAACCTACATTTTAGCAAGCAAAAATCAGCATAAAGCAGAAGAAATCTCCCAGATTTTGGGAGATGGATATACCATCATCACCCAGACCCAGGCAGGGGTGGGTGAAATTGACGTGGTGGAGGACGGCACCACCTTTGAAGAAAACGCCGCCAAGAAAGCAGAAACCATTATGCAGGCAACGGGAAAGCCTTGTATCGCCGATGACAGCGGTCTTTGTGTGGACTACTTAGACGGTGCACCGGGCATCTATACCGCCCGCTATGCAGGGGAAAACGCCACCGACGAGGAGAATATCCAAAAGCTCCTCTCTGCCCTTGAGGGAGTTCCCGCTGAGAAGCGGAGTGCCCAATTCGTCTGCGTGATTGCTCTTGCCGTACCGGGGGAGGAAACCCGCCTCTTTCGGGGGGAATGCCACGGCAGAATCCTCACCGAAAAGCGGGGAGAGAGCGGATTTGGCTACGACCCTGTCTTTTATATTGAGGCCTTAAAGCAATCTCTGGCAGAGCTTCCCGCCGAAGGGAAAAACGCCATCAGCCACCGCTTTGCGGCGCTGAATAAACTGGCAAAGGAAACGAGGTAATCCAAATGGAAATTGCAACACAATTAGCACAAGAACTAAACTTAAAACAATGGCAGGTGGACAACACCATCGCCCTGATTGACGAGGGAAACACCATCCCCTTTATTGCCCGTTACCGCAAGGAGGCAACGGGAGAGCTCAATGACGAGATTCTGCGTACCTTTGAGGAACGATTGCTCTATCTCAGAAATATGCAGGAGCGCAAGGAGGATGTCAAGCGAATCATTGCCGAGCAGGGCAACCTGACCGACGAGCTTGCCGCAGCCATTGACGCCTGCCAAAAGCTGACCGAGGTGGAGGACCTTTACCGTCCCTTCCGTCCCAAGCGGAAAACCCGTGCCACCGTGGCAAAGGCAAAGGGCTTAGAACCCCTTGCAGACATCCTTGCGGCACAGGAAAATGACTGCGAAATTCTTTCTATTGCAGAAAGTTATGTAAACCCAGAAAAAGAGGTGGAATCAGCAGAAGATGCCCTGCAAGGTGCGATGGATATCTTGGCAGAACGGGTTTCTGACAATGCTGATTACCGGAAACGGATTCGGGATATTACCTTCCAATCGGGAATGGTCACCGCCAAGGCGGCAACCGAGGAAGATAGCGTATACCGGATGTATTATGACTTTTCGGAGCCTTGTACCAAGCTGGCTCCCCACCGCACCCTTGCCATTGACCGTGGCGAAAAAGAAAAAATGCTTTCGGTTTCTATCGAGGCTGACACCGAGAAGATTCTCAACTATTTGTTTAGAAAAGAGTGCAGTAAGGTTCCTGCACCGACCACAGATTATGTAAAGCAGGCAACCGAGGATGCCTATCTGCGTTTGATTGCCCCCTCCATCGAGCGGGAAATCCGGAACGAGCTCACCGAGTTTGCACAGGAGCAAGCCATTCAGGTATTTAAGGTGAACCTGAAAAATCTGCTGATGCAGCCGCCCATTCATCAAAAGGTGGTCATCGGCTTAGACCCCGGCTACCGCACAGGCTGTAAGGTTGCGGTGGTGGACGGCACCGGTAAGGTTTTGGACACCGGCGTGATTTATGTGACCCATTCCGAGGCACAAAAAGCAGCGGCGGCAGACCTGATTAAAAAGCTGATTCAAAAGCACAATGTAGACCTGATTTCTATCGGAAACGGTACTGCCTCTAAGGAAACCGAGATTTTTACCGCAGAGCTGTTAAAGACCATCCCTAATACCAAGGTACGCTATTTGATTACCAATGAGGCAGGTGCATCGGT
>JAZNKC010000069.1:0-2265 GCA_045578365.1 Ructibacterium sp. | reverse complement strand
TTAATTTTTTCATCGACAAATTAGAGTATGCGGACGTAAGGTGGCGGGAGGCAATGTTCGGCTAGGACGGTTATGGTATGTTTGTGGCGGGGTATGTGGAGGATTTGGATGCCATCACACCCCAAAGCCTTTATGCCTTTTATCAAAAGGTGCTGAAAGAGGCACAGGTGGATATTTTCGTCAGTGGTATGGCGGATGAAGAAACGCTGGATGCCATCGGTAAAGGACTTGAAAGGGAACTTTTGCCGCGGGATGGTGGATACATTGCCACCCAAACTGCAACGGCTGACAGGGAAGAAATTCAGTCCATCGTGGAGGAAATTCCCGCATCCCAGAGCAAGCTGTCTATCGGCTTAAAGTGTGGGGTAGCGCCTGTGGGAGAGGAATACTATGCATTGCTTTTGGGCAACTGCCTGGTTGGGGGCAGTCCCTTCTCCAAACTGTTTATGAATGTGCGGGAGAAGTTGAGCCTTGCCTATTATGCGGCAAGCCGTACCGACCGGATGAAGAGCGTGATGGTCATCAGCTCCGGTATTGAAACCAAGAATTTTCAAAAGGCGTATGACGAGATTCAGCTGCAGCTTGCCAAGATGCAGGCGGGCGAGATTGAGGAAAGCGAGCTTGCGGCGGCAAAGAAGTATCTGACCAATGGACTGACGGCAATGTATGACAGTGTGCGTGCCTTGGAGGACTATTACCTGAGTCAGGCGATTATGGGACAGAACCAGAGCCCCGAAGAACTGATTCAGGCACTTAGCGGAATCGGGATTCCCCAGATTCAGGCAGTGATGAAAAAGGTGCAGATGGACACCGTATACTTTTTGAAAGGAGTGGAGGCATAGATGGAAATCAAACGCTGTTACAACGAACAATTAAAAGAAGAAATGCATTATGCCGTCCACCCAAGCGGACTGCGGGTTTATGTGTTCCCCAAAAAGGGATTCCAGAAATATTATGCCATCTATGGAACCGAGTATGGATCTGTCGACTCGGCGTTTCAGGTTCCGGGCGAGGATACGATGACTTATGTGCCGGACGGCATTGCCCATTATCTGGAGCATAAAATGTTTGAAGAAGAGGACGGCTCAGATGCCTTTCAGCGGTTTGCGTTAACCGGTGCAAGCAGCAATGCTTTTACCAGCTTTGATATGACTGCGTATCTGTTCTCCTGTACCGACAAATTTTATGAGAATCTGGATATTCTGCTGGATTTTGTGAACCATCCCCATTTCACCGAGGAGAATGTGGCAAAGGAGCAGGGCATCATCGGTCAGGAAATCAAGATGTACGAGGATGACCCCGAATGGCGGGTGTTCTTTAATACCCTTTTGGCACTCTTTCATAACAATCCGGTGAAGCTGGACATTGCCGGAACGGTAGAGAGTATTGCAAAGATTACCCCTGAACTGCTGTATCGGTGTTATCACACCTTTTACAATCCTGCCAATATGGTGTTGGTTCTGGTGGGGGATGTGGATATCCAAAAAGCAATGGAATATGTGGATAAGCACGTGGATGCCAAACGGAACTTAGGACAGATTCCTCGGGAAGAGGTCATCGAGCCCGCCCATCGAGTGCAGGAACGGATTGAACAAAAGCTGATGGTATCACAGCCTTTGTTCCGGATTGGGTTTAAGGATAACCAGATGGGGCTGGATACGGATGCGATGCGGAAAAAGGAAATTGCTACCGATTTGATTCTGGATGCGGTGTTTGGCAGATGCTCGGATTTGTATGAAGAACTTTATGAAGAAGGCTTGGTAGACACCTCTTTTGACTCAGAGGCGGATATTTCCAAGGGTTACGGATTCACGCTGATTGGGGGCGAGTCTAAGGACCCCGAGACCGTGTATACAAGAATCAAGGAACACCTGAAAGGGTTGATGGAAACCGGCATCCCCAAAGAAGATTTGGATCGGGCAAGAAAAATCATGCTGGCACGGGGCATTCGTACCTTTAACAGTGTAGAGCGGATGGGAAACGCCTTTATTCGCCAAATTTTTGCAGGGTATGACCCCCTTGCCATCAGCGAAAGCTTGCAGCAGGTAACCGATGAAGATGTGATGGAGCGGCTCAGAGAGCACTTTGATGTGGACAACTGCGTGCTTTCGGTAATCCTGCCCATGGATGCAGAGAAAAAGGAGTGATGGGAATGATCAACCGGATTGCCTTTCCGGATTTGGGGATTTCCCTTTCGGTGAATCGGGCTGCGTTTCGGGTTTTCGGGATGCCGATTTATTGGTATGGCATCCTGATTGCCACCGG
>JAZNKC010000068.1:0-8423 GCA_045578365.1 Ructibacterium sp. | reverse complement strand
GGAAACGATGAGCGTGAGGAAGAAATCCCCGCTGATATGAAGGACAAGGCAGAAGAATATCGTCAGGCACTGCTGGAAGCAGTTGCAGAAACTGACGAAGCACTGATGGAGAAATTCTTTGAAGAAGGCGACCTTTCCGTTGCTGACATCAAGAAGGCAATCCGTAAGGCTACCATCGCAAACGAGATGGTTCCCGTTCTCTGCGGTTCTTCTTACAAGAACAAGGGTGTTCAGAACATGCTGGACGCAGTTGTAGACTTTATGCCCTCTCCTCTGGATATTCCCGCAATCAAGGGTATTATCCCCAGAACCGAGGAAGAAGATGTTCGTAAGGCATCCGATGACGAGCCTTTCGCAGCATTGGCATTTAAGATTATGACCGACCCCTTTGTTGGTAAGCTGTGCTTCTTCCGTGTTTACTCCGGTACTGTGTAGAGTGGTTGTCACGTGTATAACTCCACCAAGGACCACAAAGAGAGAATCGGTCGTATCCTGCAGATGCACGCAAACAACCGTGAAGATATCGATATGGTATACTCCGGTGACATTGCTGCTGCAGTAGGTCTGAAGAACACCACCACCGGTGATACCCTCTGTGATGAGAAGGCTCCCATCATTCTGGAGTCTATGGAATTCCCGGAACCCGTTATCAGTGTTGCAATCGAGCCCAAGACCAAGGCAGGTCAGGAAAAGATGGGTATTGCTCTGGCAAAATTGGCAGAAGAAGATCCCACCTTCCGTACCTACACCGACGAAGAAACCGGTCAGACCATCATTGCCGGCATGGGCGAGCTGCATCTTGACATTATCGTTGACCGTCTGCTCCGTGAGTTTAAGGTAGAGGCAAACGTTGGTAATCCTCAGGTATCCTACCGTGAAACCATCCGTACCGCTTCTCATGTAAACCACAAGTATGCAAGACAGTCCGGTGGTAAAGGTCAGTACGGTCATGTTGTTATGGACATCGAGCCGCTGGAGCCGGGTGCAGGTTATGTGTTCGAGAACAAAATCGTCGGCGGTGCAATTCCCAAGGAATACATCCCCGCAGTTGATGCCGGTATTCAGGGCGCAATGCAGAGCGGTGTTCTGGCAGGTTACCCCGTTGTTGACGTAAAATGTACTCTGGTCGATGGTTCTTACCACGAAGTCGACTCTTCGGAAATGGCGTTTAAGATTGCCGGTTCTATGGCATTCAAAGAAGGCTGCCGCAAGGGTAACCCCGTGATTATGGAACCCATCACCAAGGTTGTTGTCAATGTTCCTGAAGATTACATGGGCGACGTTATCGGTGATTTAAACTCCCGTCGTGGCCAGATTCAGGGTATGGAAGCAAGAGTTGGCGCTCAGGAGATTACCGCTATGGTTCCCCTTTCTGAAATGTTTGGTTATGCAACCGAGCTGCGTTCCAGAACTCAGGGCCGTGGTCAGTATTCTATGGAGCCCAGCCACTTTGAAGAGCTGCCCAAGAGCATTGCTGACAAAATTATTAAGGAAAGAAGCAAGTCTGAGGACTAATCCTTTCCCGCTTGTAAAGATTTTTTGAGATTTTTACAAAAAACTATTGAAATTATTCTAAAAGAATAGTAAAATAGTACTATCTTAATTTTTTGAAAATTGATGAAATATTTTCTATTTTAATTGCTTAGGAGGAAAGAACAATGGCAAAGGAAAAATTCGAAAGAAGTAAACCCCATGTTAACATTGGTACTATCGGCCACGTTGACCATGGTAAGACTACCCTGACCGCTGCTATCACCAAGGTTTTGGCTATGGCAGGTAAGGCTCAGTACGAGGCTTATGACATGATCGATAAGGCTCCGGAGGAAAGAGAAAGAGGTATTACCATTTCTACCGCTCACGTTGAGTATGAGACTGACAACCGTCACTACGCTCACGTTGACTGCCCCGGACACGCTGACTACGTTAAGAACATGATCACTGGTGCTGCTCAGATGGACGGTGCAATCCTGGTTGTATCTTCTGCTGACGGTCCCATGCCCCAGACTCGTGAGCACATCCTGCTCTCCCGTCAGGTAGGCGTTCCCTACATCGTAGTATTCATGAACAAAGTTGACCAGGTTGACGACCCCGAGTTGCTCGAACTGGTTGAGATGGAAATCAGAGATCTGCTCACCGAGTATGAATTCCCGGGCGATGATACTCCTATCGTTAAGGGTTCTGGTCTGCAGGTTCTGGAAAGCGCTTCCACTGATCCTTCCGCTCCTGAATACGCTTGTATCCACGAGCTGATGGCTGCAGTTGACAGCTACATCCCGACTCCTGAGAGAAAGAGCGATATGCCTTTCTTGATGCCCATCGAGGATATCTTCTCCATCACCGGTCGTGGTACTGTTGCTACCGGCCGTGTTGAGAGAGGTCAGCTGAATCTGTCTGATGAAGTTGAAATCGTTGGTCTGTCCGACGAAACCAGAAAAGTTGTTGTTACCGGTATCGAGATGTTCAGAAAGCTTCTGGACTACGCTGAAGCTGGTGATAACATCGGTGCTCTGCTCCGTGGTGTTGCTCGTGACGAGATCGAAAGAGGTCAGGTTCTGGCTAAGCCCGGCACCATTACTCCTCACACCCAGTTCAAGGGCGAAGTTTACGTTCTGACCAAGGAAGAAGGCGGCCGTCATACTCCGTTCTTCACCAACTACCGTCCTCAGTTCTATTTCAGAACAACCGACGTTACCGGTGTAGTTAACCTGCCCGACGGCGTTGAGATGTGTATGCCTGGTGATAACGTAACCATGTCCGTTGAGCTGACCACGACCATCGCTATTGAAGAAGGTCTGCGTTTCGCTATCCGTGAGGGTGGTAGAACTGTTGGTTCCGGTGTCGTTACCGAAATCATTAAATAAGATTATTTCTTAACAAAAAATCCTGTAAGCATTGCTTACAGGATTTTTTTGTGCATCCGGACGGAAAGTGACTTTCTTTCGTTTTGATAAATGCTACTTTTGCTCGTCCAAAAGTAGCCAAAACGACGCCGGGGGTCTTCCCCCCAGGAACCCCCGCACATCCCCCAACAAGTCTGTCAAAAAGATTTCCCTACTCCGCCCCCTTAAATCCCTAAGGGGGCGAGGCATAAAAATAACAAGGAAGGTTTATTCCTCTTTGGGTTCTTTTTCCTCCTCTTCTTCACAGGACAGGATATACATTTCCTCTGCTTCCTGTTGCGTCTTTTTCAAATCTTCGATAATATCCGTGATGTCATTGAATAGCTTATGATATAGTTTTTTGTAATTTGGCATACATTTTCATCCCCTCATTCGTAAAATAAAAAATGCGCGGCCCACGCAGAGCCACGCATGAAAAATGCACAGCTCTTTATTCTTGCAACAGAACCGTTCTCGAAAAACCAAACGTTAAGAGAAGCTAGAGCGCACATTTTTACCGAATGTAACCCTAACGTAAGGTTTTTCATTATTAAGTTCTGTTGCACTTTTACTATATCATAATTTTTTCTCTTTTGCAAGTGTTTTTTGTAAAAAACTGGAAATTTTTACATTTCGCCCCCTTAGGGATTTAAGGGGGAGGCATAGCGTAATCTTGTCCACCATACTTGTTGGGGGATGTGCGGGGGTTCCTGGGGGGAAGACCCCCGGTGTCGTTTTGGCTACTTTTGGACGAGCAAAAGTAGCATTTATCAAAACGAAAGAAATTCGCTATCCGTCCGGATGATAGGAAAACTACACCTTGCGGGACGTCGGGGACGCCGTCCCCTACAATGGACAAACAAAAGTAGCATTTCCTGCATTGTCATTCCAAGCGCAGCCGAGGAATCTTGATAGATCCTTCGACAAGCTCAGGATGACGAGTGATTCAATCAGCATTTACGCAAACACAAAAAGAAGTTTTGTCTTGCAAAACTTCTTTTTTATGATATAATACCCTTATAAGCAAGAATGGGAGATTCCCAAGTTAGACAAACAAAAATTGAGGAGTGAGAAAAATGGTAAAACATATTATTCTTTGGAAACTGAAAGACGAACATAACAACGATTCTGTAAAACAGGGTATCAAAGAGGGTTTGGAAGGACTTCAGGGTGTCATTCCCGGACTGATCAGCATCAAGGTGCAGACCGAATCCCTTTTGAGTTCCAATGTGGATGTGATGCTGGATTCCGCCTTTGAAAATGAAGAGGCATTAAAAGCCTATGCGATCCATCCCGCCCATGTGGAGGTTGCCGACACCAAGGTAAGACCCTTTACCGCAGCAAGATCCTGTATCGACTTTGAGGCATAAAAGAATCCCTCGGTTTCACCGAGGGATTCTTTTATTTTTGAGATAAGTAGTAATTTGCTACCTTTTCGATGGCGTGGATGGTTTCCTGTAAATCCTGTTCGGAATAGAATTCGTTTACGCTGATGCGAATAGAGGTCTGCAGCACTTCCTCTGCCACCGGACACAGACCCGAGGGATAGTCAATTTCCTTACCGTAGTAAGGGGAATCAAACGGTGCGTGGGTGCCGGGGTATGCAGACTTGTTCTTGAACAAATCGTATTCATACACGCAGTGGGCAGTGTAACCACGACCACAGGGAACGCCCTCAGCGTTCAGTGCCTGCACAAAGGTATCGGTGTCAACGCCCAACACATCCTCGTTCAGGCGGAACATATAGAACCAGTAAGAGGAGGTATTGCCCTCACGCACTTCGTGGGGGTAAAGACCCTGGATGTTCTTGATTGCCTCGGTGAGTTTATCGCCGTAAGCGCGTCTTTGGGAACAAATCCATTCTACACGTTCCAACTGTGCCAGTCCAACTGCGCCGGTCAGCTCGTTCATACGGTAGTTGGGTGCGATATAGCTGATGTTTCTGCCGGTACCTCCACCCTCCAGACGGGTGTAATTCTTATCTGCAAAACGCAGCGCCTTTTCGTAAAGCTCAAAGTTGTTGGTCACGCACATACCGCCATCACCGGCAGAGATGTGCTTGAACTCGTTCAAGCTGAAACAGCCGATATCGCCAAAGGTACCAACCAACTGACCCTTGTAATAGGTCATATAGCTCTGCGCACAGTCCTCAACCACCTTGATGTTGTGCTTTTTGGCGATTGCCATAATCTCATCCATATCGGCGGGGTTACCGGCAAGGTGTACCACCAGAATTGCCTTGGTCTTGTCGCTGATTTTGGACTCGATGGATTTGGGGTCCATATTATAAGTATGGGGGTCAATATCTGCAAATACAGGAATTGCATTCTGATAAAGGATACCGATGATGCTACCCATATCGGTAACCGGCGCGGTGATGACCTCGTCACCCTCGGTCACGCCCACTGCACCCAGTGCGGTGTGGATTGCCGCAGTACCGGAAGAGGTTGCCATGCAGTATTCCATACCACACATCTCGGCAAACTTTTTGTTCATTTCCTTTACTTTGCTTCCGGACCAATAAAAGAGGGTGTTCTGCTCTAAGGCTTCCTGAAGATACTTGAGTTCATTTCCGTCAAACCTTTTTCCGGTGGAATAGGGAACGGTCTTTGCCTTTTCTCCACCAAGCATTGCTAATTTTTCCATAGCTTTCAACCCTTTCTTATTTTTTGGGAGTTGTGTGCTGATAGAAGAACCAAACGCCTAAGTTCTCGGGGTCGCCCGGGTCATCCTTTAACAGTTCCTTATAGTTGAGCGCTGCCTTTTTGAACGCGTTTGCACATTGTTCGATTTCTTCAGGGATAAACTTTTTCAGCCAGGGGATGGAGTAGCAGCGGTTGATGATGTCCTGACTCTTTCCAAGGGATCGGTCAAGCTCTCTCACATCACGGCTTGCGTTTGCAATACGGGTGGGCTTGCCATCGCCGTAAACATCCGCAGTCTGGAACAGTCTGTGGGTGTGCAGCGCCGCATTTGCGCTGGGCCAGCAGCCTGCAAAGCCTTCCGCACGAACCGCCTCACAGAAACGGGTCACGGACAGACCCTCCAATTCCTCCGGCACATAGATGCCGTGGGGTGCGTACCAGCCTGCCATATTGGAGCCCTCGGACTCATCCACACGGTGGGCACGGATACCGGGAACGCCCTCCAGCAAATCCCAGAAGTAGTTCATCGCCTTACGGATTTCGGCACATTGCTCGTCATGGTACTTGAGCTGAACCAAACCTACCGCAGAGCTCATCTGGTGCATCCGGAACTTGTATCCGCCAAGGGGCAGACCGGTAAAGGGCTTTAAGTCCTCACAGGTGATTTCTGCATCGGTGAAGCGGTCATAGTGACCCAGTGCCAGAGCGTGCTCGTAAATTTCACGGTCGTTGGTTACCAGCATACCTGCCTCACCAACCGCAAAGGACTTGCCGCCCATCAGGGACATGGCACCAACATCACCGATGGTACCCAAGCGGCGACCCTTATACAAACCGCCCTGTGCGTGGGAAACATCCTCGACCACTTTGACGTTATGTTTTTTGGCAACTGCCATAATCCGGTCCATATCTGCAGGGTGTGCCAGATAGTGTACCACCAGAATGGCTTTGGTCTTGTCGCTGATTTTTGCCTCAATATCATCGGGGTCCAGACAGAGGGAGCCCTCTTCAATGTTTGCATAAACGGGAGTTGCACCCAGGGCCATTACCTGTGTGCCTGCTGCCCAGTATACATTGCTCTGACAGATAACCTCATCGCCCTTTCTGACGCCGGCACCGTAAAGTGCTGCCAGAATGGAAGCGGTTCCGTTGTTAAAGCCCAGACCATATTCTGCGCCCAACCACTTTGCAAAGGCTTCTTCAAATTCCTTGGTGATGGCGGTAGAGCTCATGGTGTTCTTCCGCAGAACATCCAGAACCGCAGCCTCATCCTCCTCAGTAAAAATCGGCCATTTCACCAACGGATTGTCATTGCTCAAATCACAGGTGATGGCTTTTGGTCCTCCAAATAACGCAAGTTCAGACATCATGGATTCTCCTTTTTGGGGTTAATATTTTTTTAGAACGCTCAAAAAACAAGCGTTTTTCATTCACGCTTGCATCATAGCCCATTTATTCCCGTTTGTCAATGTCTTTTCTGCCTTTTTTTATCGAAACTTAAGCAAAAAAGAGCAGAAAATCCACCCAAAAAATCACCTTGAGGTTGAATCTTCAAACGGGGCGTTTGAAAAAATTTTTGCAAAAAAAGGTTGATTCTAAAAAAGTTCTGTGCTATAATGCAAAACAATCTGCAAAAAGGAGTATGTCTATGACCAAGCTGAAGTCTATTTTATTTACAGTTTTGGGGACCATGATTACCGGTTTTGGAATCGGCGTGTTCCTGACCCCCAACAAGATTGTGGGCGGTGGCGTATCCGGCCTTTCCACCCTTCTTTATCACACCCTTTCGGTGCCTCCCGGTGTCAGCTTTTTGGTGATCAATCTGGTGTTTCTGCTGATTGGGTTCAAGGTTCTGGGCAAGGAGTTTACCTTAAAAACCTTGCTTGGTGCATCGTTGCTTTCCTTGTTTGTGCAGTTGTTTTCTTACATCCCCTTTTACACCGAGAACGTCATGTTGGCAACCATCTTTGGCGGTGTGCTTTATGGGGTGGGCATCGGGCTTGGCTTTGTGGCGGGTGCCTCCACCGGAGGAACCGATATTCTGGGCCGCCTGATTCAGCACAAATTCCGCACCGTGCCCATTGGCAGACTGCTTTTACTGGTAGATGGCGTGATTATTTTGACATCGCTGCTCATCTTCAAGAATCTGGAGCTGTCCCTTTACGGCGTGATTGCCCTGTGTATCTCCAGCGTGACCATTGACTTTGTGATTGGCAGATTCAATATCTCCCGCATCGCCTTTATCATCACCGACAGAGGAGAGGAAATCTCCCGCTATCTGGTTACCACCTCCCCCAGAGGGGTTACCCTGATTGATGTGGTGGGCGCCTACACCGGCGAGGCGAAAAAGATGCTTTTCTGTGCTTTGAAAGAGGGGGAATCGGAGGTCTTTCAACGAAAGATTCTGGAGATTGACCCTACTGCATTCATCGTCTTTTCGGAATCTCAGCGAATCAAAGGCAACGGCTTTTATTTGTATAAGTAGACCGCGAAAAACTCGGTCTACCGCAAGCAGGAAAAATATATAGGATACTTGTAGGGACAGATGCCTACATCTGTCCGTATCTATCAACCAAAAACGGCAAGGAGAACGTCGAGTTCTCCTTGCCGTTGCTTGCTTTTTGCGAAATCGTTCTCTGCAGTACCTATGTACAGCGACGAAAACGATTTCACAAAATATACACTTCCTTTTTCGCAGTCTTTATTCTGTGGCTCTTATCGTTGTTCCTTGCGATATTTGAGGGGGGCAATGCCAAGCTGCTTTTTGAACATTTTACTGTAATAGGATGCACTGGAAAAGCCTACCCGCTGAGAGATTTCCTCAATGGAAAGGTTGGTTTTGGCAAGCAGTTCCATGGACTTTTCTACTCTCCGTGTGTTGATGTATTTGCTGACGGTA
>JAZNKC010000067.1:0-24594 GCA_045578365.1 Ructibacterium sp. | reverse complement strand
TGCTAGACCCCTCGGGGCGTAAAGAGATTATGCAGGCAATCAAGCGACTGAATCGGGAACAAGGGATGACGGTGGTTTTGATTACCCACTATATGGACGAGGCGGTGCAGGCAGATCGGGTTGTGGTGATTGACCACGGAAAAATCCGGATGGAAGGGACTGCCCAAGAGGTATTCCCAAAGGTTAAAGAACTGAAAGGATTGGGGCTTGATACCCCACAGGCGACCGAGTTGATTTATTTGCTCAATCAAAAGGGCGCCAATTTGAATCCTGAAATTTTGGACAGCGAAGCTTGTGTGGCAGAACTGCTGCGCAATATTGAGATAAACAGGTGATGGTATGATAAAACTTGAGCAGGTGGGATATGTCTATATGGAGGGCGGTCCCTTTGAAAAAACAGCATTAAATAATGTCAGCCTGACCATCAACCGCGGGGAGTTTATCGGTTTGATTGGGCATACAGGGTCGGGAAAATCCACCCTGATACAGATGCTCAACGGATTGCTCAAACCTACCAGCGGGAAGATTTTTATCGACGGCAAGGAGCTTAACAGCAAGGATACCGATATGCGTCAAATCCGTTTTGATGTGGGTTTGGTGATGCAGTATCCCGAATATCAGCTGTTTGAAGAGACGGTAGCAAAGGACATTGCCTTTGGCCCCACCAATATGGGACTTTCCCCACAGGAGATTGAGGAGCGGGTGAAGTTTGCCGCCAATATGGTAGGGCTGAGTCCCGCACTTCTGGACAAGTCCCCCTTTGATTTGTCCGGCGGGCAAAAACGCCGCGCCGCCATTGCAGGCGTGCTTGCCATGGAACCTAAAGTGCTGATTCTGGATGAACCCACTGCTGGACTGGATCCGGCAGGACGGGATGAAATCCTGTTTAAGATTAAAGATATGCATGAGCGGATGGATATGACGGTCATTCTGGTTTCTCACAGTATGGAGGATATTGCCAAGCTTGCCGACCGGATTCTGGTGATGAATCAGGGCGAGGTTGCAATGTTTGACCGTACCGATGCGGTGTTCCGCCGTGGAGAGGAACTGACCCAGATGGGACTCAATGTGCCTCAGATTACGCGAATTGCAGATTCTCTGCGTAAGCAGGGTGTTCCCATTCGGGAGGGCATTTATACTGTGGAGGATGCACTCAGTGAGCTTGCACCCCTGCTCAGACAGGAGGGAGAGTGCTTATGTTAAAGGATATTACCTTAGGACAGTATTTCCCGGGAAACACGGTGGTGCATCGACTGGACCCCAGAGCTAAGATTCTTTTGGTTCTGGCATATATTGTGTTTGTGTTCTCCATCAAAAATTTTGTAGGCTATGCACTTCTGGCGGCCTTTACGCTGGCGTGTATTCTGGTTTCCAAAGTACCGGTCCGGTTTGTGCTCAAGGGATTAAAGCCTATTGTGGTGTTTATTGTGATTACCGGACTTTTTAATCTGTTCCTCACAGACGGAGAACCGATTTTCACTTGGTGGATTTTCACCATAACCAGAGAGGGTGTGGGCTTTGCTGCATTTATGATTCTGCGGCTGTTTTTCCTGATTCTGGGCACGTCCTTGCTGACCCTGACCACTTCACCCATTGCGTTGACGGACGGACTGGAACAGTTGCTCAGTCCTTTCAAAAAGATTGGACTTCCCGCCCACGAGCTTGCAATGATGATGACCATTGCACTACGGTTTATCCCCACTTTGATGGAGGAAACCGACAAGATTATCAAAGCTCAGTCGGCGCGGGGTGCGGATTTTGAATCGGGAAACATTCTTCGCCGTGCCAAGGCGATGGTGCCGATTCTGATTCCCTTGTTCATCAGTGCGTTCCGCCGTGCGGATGAACTGGCAACCGCCATGGAATGCCGATGCTATCGGGGCGGTGAGAACCGTACCCGCCTGCGAGAGCTGAAGCTTGGTAAGGTAGATTTGGGCGGTGTGTTGGTATTCCTGCTTTTGGGAATTGCCGTTTTTGGTTTGAATTTCTGGCTTGGATCCTCGGTTGGAGTAAGATAATGAAAAATATTGCAATGAGAATCCGTTACGACGGAACGAATTATCACGGTTGGCAACGACAGAAAAATGGGATTACGATACAGGAGGTCATCGAGGATGCGCTGACCGACCTGACCGGTCAGCCTGTCAAAGTGACCGGCTGCAGCCGTACCGATGCAGGGGTACACGCACTGGATTATGTGTTTCACTTTATGAGTGATACCAATATCCCTGTGGAAAAGCTCCCCTATGCGTTGAACTATCGCCTCAATGAGGATGTTTCGGCGGTGGAGGCGTGGGAGGCACCCGAAGATTTTCACGCAAGATTTTCGGCAAAGGGAAAGCGATATATCTATCGCATCCAGAATGCCAAAACCAAGAACCCGTTCCTCAATCGGTATAGCTGGCATATCCCTTATCACCTGAATGTGGAGGATATGATCAAGGCGGCACCGATTCTGGAGGGAACCCATGATTTTGCAGGGTTTATGGCAGCCGGAGGCGACCAAAAGACTACTGTGCGGACCATTCGGGTCTGTCGGGTGGAACAAGACCCGACGATGCCGGAATCGATTACCGTAACGGTGGAGGCAGACGCCTTTTTGTATAATATGGTGCGGATTATCACCGGAACGCTGGCAGAGGTTGGCTTTGGCAGAATTCGGGTGGAGGATATGCCGGAAATTCTGGCATCCTGTGACCGGACCCGATGCGGGTTGACGGCACCGCCCCAAGGATTATTCTTGAAAAAAGTCTATTATGATTTGGGATGAATAAACTATGAAGAGAGAGAAAAAGCATCAGAGATGGAATTCGTTCTGGCAAAAGCTGAACACCCAGATGAACCGAAATGCCCGACTGACCCTGAAAGGGAAAAGCTGGAACTTTCGTCCGATCCGGTTGGGTGTGATGGTTCTTGGCGGACTTCTGGCTTTGGTGATTTTGGTGCAGCTGTTGTTGATACCGGTCCGCCGTCCCAAGACGGTGGATATGGCATTTGAGGCAGGCGGCAATTATACTATGCTCCCAATGGGAAACCATATCCTGATGTATAACAACCAACATCTTTGGGAGGTCAATACCCGCGGAAAAACCGTTTGGTCTACCGATATTGCTATGTCCCATCCCATTGTGGAAACCGCAAAGGATTTTATCCTTCTTTCAGATTTGGGCGGAAAGAATGACAGCGCCCTTTATCGGGACGGCAAAAAGATCAGGGATTACAATCTTGACAACGATATTATTTCTGCCAAGGTGACCCCGAAAGGCTGGACGGTGTTTGCCACTGCAACCCTTGGTTACAAGGGAAGAGTGGTGGTTTTTGACAAGCGAGGCAAGGAACGCTTCAGCTGGAACAGCGGCGAGGGTTATATTCTGGATGTGGCAATGACAGACAGCGGACGCTATCTGGCGGTTGCCCAGCTAAGCAGCGATGGGACACAGGCAGATTCTAAAATTCAGTTTATTGATATGAACCGCAAAAAGGTGGTTGCCACCGCAGAGCGGGAGGGAACGGTCATCAGTCAGCTGCGGTTCTCCAAAGACCGGCTTCTGGCGGTTTCCGAGTCGGAACTGTGCGGGTTTAAGACCAATGGTAAGCTCACCTTTGAGGTTTCCTTCTTGGGGAAAAACCCAAGCAAATACGATATTTCCAGCGATGAGGTTCTTGCCTTTGTGACCACCGACAATCGGGGTAATGCGGTATTGGAGCTTTATAACACCGATGGAAAGCTGAAAGGACAGTACCGTGCGGATGCCAACATCACCAACCTCAGTGTGTTTGAGGATATGGTGGTGATTGCCAAGCAGCGGGAGATTCTTTCCATCAGTCCTCGGGGGAAATTGAAAAAGACGGCAACTGCCGACCTCGATATCAAGAGTCTGGGGCTTTTTGGGGATGGACATACCGCGTTGGCGGCGGGAAATACCCACGCCTATATTGTAAGAATGCGATAAGAAAGGAGCCATAAAAATGGGAGAAATGATTGTAACCTTGGCAGATGTCATCTTGCTCATATTGCTTGGTCTGTTTGCCCTTTGGGGTTGGAAAAAGGGTCTTGTTAAGATGGGCTTTGGTTTGCTTTCTTTTCTTGCGGCGATTTTTATGGCAAAAATGCTCTATCCTTATTGTGCAACCTTTTTGAGAACAACAGCAATTTATGAAAAACTGCTTTCCATGGCAGAAAAGCAAACCCCACCCATAGGAGCAGAAGGCGGCGAGGGTGTGATTGGCGATATTCTGGAGAAGGGTGGAGATGCCATTTCGGGGGCACTTTCCGGATACCTTGCAGAGCTTGCCGTCAATATTCTGGCGTTTGTGCTGGTTTTAATTTTGGTTAAACTGCTTTTAATGCTGTTTTCACGGTTATTGAAGCTGTTTACATCCCTTCCGGTGATTGGATTGGTCAATCGCCTTGCCGGACTGGTGTTTGGCGTTTTGGAAGGGGTTTTGGTGGTTACCGTCCTGCTGGCGGCAATCTATGTGATTGCGCCGCTCAGGGAGAATCCTGCCCTCAGTCACCAGATTGAGAAATCTGTGATAACCAGACAGTGGTATTTGGAAAACCCCTTAGTGGAATGGGCGTTTCCTGATGACGGAAACCAAGAAAGGGAATAGGTGAATATGAAAAAACACGGACAAAAATGGGTGGCTCTTCTTTTGAGCTTGCTGCTCCTGACGGGAAGTGTTTCCGTTCTGGCAGCCAAAGAGGAAACCCCGACCAATACCGAAGAAAAAGTGGTAAAGAAGAAAGAGGTGCATGTACCGATTCTGCTTTATCACCACGTGACGGATGAGGCGTTTAACGGGAACGATATTTCGATGATTTCCCCCTTTGATTTCCGGATGCATATGATGGCAATCAAGGAACATTTTACTCCCATCAGTCTAAGGGACTATTATGAATATGTCACCGCAACGGATGAAAAGGCGACCATTCCGGATAACCCGATTATCATCACCTTTGATGACGGGTATTTAAGCAATTATGAGATTGCGTACCCCATCTTAAAGGAATTTAAGATTCCTGCCACCATTTTTGTGGTTACCGATACAGTGGGGGAGGAAGCCGGCGGCGGCAAGGTCAACTATTCTCACTTCACTTGGCAACAAGCCAAGGAGATGGAACGCAGCGGTCTCATTGAGATTCAGTCCCATACTGCAAACCACACGGCACTGAGTACCTTGAGTGTGCACGATTTGGTGTTGGAGCTGCGTAAGTCCAAGTATGATATTGAGAAAAACCTGAATCGGGAATGTGATATGATTGCGTTTCCCTATGGCTCTTACAATCAGGAGGTTCTGGATGCGGCAGAGCGGGCGGGCTATAAGCTGCGTGCTCTGGTGGATGACAAAACCAGCGCCGATGATTTTGAAGTCAATCTGGTATCCGGCGGAGTGGGGGCACTCACCCGAATGACGGTATCGGGAAATATGGGAAATGTGGATTTGATTGAGAATATTAAGAAAGCGTGCAAGAGAAAGCCGCTTTCTATCTGGTAGAGAGATAGGGGGAATATACCAATGAGCAGATTTATCATTCCAAAAGATTATCAACCCAAACTGGGACTTTATGAAACCCAGAAAGCCATTGAAGTCATCAAGCAGAATTTTGTGGAGAACCTGACCGGCGCACTCAACCTGCGCAGAGTGACTGCACCGCTGTTTGTAGAGAGTCGGACCGGTCTGAATGACAACCTGAGCGGTGTAGAGCGTGCGGTGGCATTTGATATTCCGGATGCCCACACCGATGCACAGGTGGTACACTCTCTTGCAAAGTGGAAGAGAATGGCACTTGGAAACTATGAATTCCCGATTGGTGAGGGACTTTATACCGATATGAATGCCATCCGCAGGGATGAGGAGCTTTCCAACCTCCATTCGGTCTATGTGGACCAATGGGATTGGTGTAAGGTGATTTCCAGAGAGGATCGGAATCGTGCTTATCTGGAAGAAACTGTCCGTGCTATCGTGAATGCGGTTTGCGATACCTTGGATGCCTTAAAGGCACAGTTCCCGCAGGTAAAAACCCAGCTTTCCAGAGAGGTGCATTTTGTTACCACACAGGAACTGGAAGACCGTTATCCGGGACTGACTGCCAAGGAGCGGGAAACCGCTTGTACCAAGGAGCATAAGACGGTGTTTATTATGCAAATCGGTGATGTGCTTGCTTCCGGTGAGAAACACGATATGCGGGCACCCGACTATGACGACTGGAAACTCAATGGAGACATTATGTTCTGGGATGATGTGTTGGAGCTTGCCATTGAAATTTCGTCTATGGGTATTCGTGTAGATGAAAAGTCTTTGAGTGAACAGCTGACCAAGGCAGGTTGTGAGGACAGACGGGAACTGCCTTTCCACAAGGCATTGCTTGCAGGAAAACTGCCCCTGACCATGGGAGGAGGAATCGGTCAATCCAGACTTTGTATGTTGCTTCTGGGCAAAGCGCACATTGGTGAGGTTCAGGTTTCTGTCTGGGATGAAAAAACCATCGAAAATTGTAAAAATCATCAGATTCAACTTCTATAAACAAGAAACGGGGAGAAAACTTATGAAAACTGATATTGAGATTGCACAAGCTGCCAAAATGGAACCCATTGGAACCATTGCGGAAAAAATAGGCATTTCTAAAGACGATTTGGAATACTATGGAAAATATAAGGCAAAGCTGGGCGCCGACGTGGCTGAAAAATTTGCGGATCAGCCTGACGGAAAGCTGATTCTGGTTACTGCCATCAATCCCACTCCTGCCGGGGAGGGAAAGACCACCGTGACTGTTGGTTTGGGACAGGCAATGGCGAAGATTGGAAAGTCCGCCATCATTGCCCTCAGAGAACCGTCTATGGGTCCTGTTATGGGCGTCAAGGGCGGCGCGGCAGGCGGCGGTTATTCGCAGGTAGTACCCATGGAGGATATCAATCTGCACTTTACCGGCGATATGCACGCCATCACTGCGGCAAACAATCTTTTGTCTGCAGCCATTGATAACCACATCCATCAGGGCAATGCCCTGAACATTGACAGCCGCCGGATTACCTGGAAGCGCTGCTTGGATATGAATGACCGTGCCCTCCGTCAAGTGGTGGTCGGTCTTGGCGGCAAGGCAAACGGCTTTGTGCGGGAAGACGGATTTATGATTACCGTTGCCAGTGAGATTATGGCGATCCTGTGTCTTGCCAATGATATGGATGATTTGAAGGAACGTCTTGCCAGAATCGTGATTGGTTATAACTATGAGGGAAAACCCGTCCGTGCGGGTGAATTACAGGTTGCCAATGCCATGGCATTGCTGCTTCACGATGCAATCAAACCCAATCTGGTGCAGACCTTGGAAAACACCCCCTGCCTGATGCATGGCGGACCTTTTGCCAACATTGCCCACGGTTGTAACTCGGTACAGGCAACCAAGCTGGGACTGAAGATTGCGGATTACTGCATCACCGAGGCGGGTTTTGGTTCCGACCTTGGCGCAGAGAAGTTTTTTGATATCAAGTGCCGCTACGGCGGCTTAAAGCCAAGCCTGGTGGTTCTGGTGGCTACGGTGCGTGCCCTGAAGTATAACGGCGGTGTTGCCAAAGCCGATTTGAATCAGGAGAATGTGGAGGCGCTGAAAAAGGGTATCGTGAATTTGGGCGCCCATATTGATAATATGCAAAAGTATGGCTTGCCGGTGGTGGTAGCAATGAATCGTTTCTATACCGATACCGATGCAGAGCTTGCTGTGATAGAAGAATTTTGTAAGGAAAAGGGCGTTCAGGTTTCCCTGTGTGAAGTCTTTGCAAAAGGCGGTGAGGGCGGTATGGACCTTGCCAATAAAGTGGTCAAACAGATTGCAGAGAAGGATGGAAGTGAAAGCTTTGCACCCATCTATGACGCAAACCTTCCGATCAAAGAAAAGATTGCTGCCATTGCCAAGAATATCTATGGCGCAGACGGTGTGAACTACACACCCAAAGCAGAGCGGGAAATCAAGGAACTGACCGAATACGGATTTGATAAGATTCCGGTTTGTATGGCAAAGACCCAGTATTCTTTGTCCGATGACCCCAAACTGCTGGGAAGACCCGAGGGCTTCCAGATTACCGTGCGGGAGGTTCGGGTTTCTGCCGGTGCGGGCTTTGTGGTGGCACTGACCGGTGATGTAATGACCATGCCGGGTCTGCCCAAAGAACCGGCGGCAAACAAAATGGATATTGACAAGGACGGCAAAATTGTCGGCTTGTTCTAAGACTGTGACAACGAGAGGATGAACCAAGGTGTTTCTTGCAGATAACTATGATATTGCAGTAATTGGCGGCGGGCATGCCGGCGTGGAGGCGGCATTTGCCGCAGCCCGTCTGGGGATGAAGACCTGCCTGTTTGCCATCTCCTTAGACAGCATTGCCAATCTGCCCTGCAACCCCAGTATCGGCGGAACCGCCAAGGGACATCTGGTGCGGGAAATCGATGCCTTGGGCGGTGAGATGGGAAAGGCGGCAGATGCTACCTTTATCCAGTCCCGGATTCTCAATCGGGGCAAAGGCCCTGCGGTCCATTCTCTTCGTGCCCAGATTGACCGCCGTGCTTATCAGAATGAAATGAAGCACCGGCTGGAATTACAGAAAAACCTGGATGTCCGTCAGGCGGAAATCGTGGATATCACCTTAAACGAGGACGGCTCAGTTCGCTCGGTAATTGCCCGCAGCGGCGCAGAGTATCTTTGCAAGGCGGCAATCATCTGCACAGGAACCTATCTCAAATCCCGCATCATTATTGGTGAATTCAGTATGGAAAGCGGTCCTGACGGGGTGTTCCCCGCCAATGCACTGTCTGAAAATTTGCAGAAGATCGGGGTGGAGTTGGTTCGGTTCAAGACCGGAACCCCCTCTCGTATCAATCGCAGAAGCATTGATTTTTCCCAATTGGAGGAACAACAGGGGGATGAGGAGATTACCCCGTTCTCCTTTGAAACCAAAGGGGAACTGAAGAATCAGGTTTCCTGTCATATGACCTATACCACAGCAGAAACCAAGAAAATCATTCAGGAGAATCTGCATCGCTCGCCGTTGTATGGCGGAGACATCAAGGGAATCGGCCCCAGATATTGCCCCTCCATTGAGGATAAAATCGTCCGGTTTCAGGACAAGGAGCGGCATCAGTTGTTTATCGAGCCTATGGGCCTTGATACCGAGGAAATGTATCTGCAAGGGTTCTCCAGCAGTATGCCGGAGGATGTGCAGCTTGCCATGATTCATTCCCTGCCGGGATTTGAACACGCACAGGTGATGCGTAACGCTTACGCCATCGAATATGACTGTGCCAACCCGCTGCAACTGGATGCAAGCTTGGAATTCAAAAAGATTCCCGGTCTCTATGGGGCAGGGCAGTTTAATGGAACCTCCGGTTATGAAGAGGCGGCGGCACAAGGCTTGATGGCAGGTATCAATGCCTCCCGCAAGCTGCTGGGCAAAGACCCTGTGGTGGTTGACCGCTCGGAGGCGTATATCGGTGCGTTGATTGATGACCTTGTGACCAAAGGAACCAATGAACCTTACCGGATGATGACCTCCCGCTCGGAGTACCGTCTGCTTCTAAGACAGGACAATGCAGACCTGCGTTTGACCCCGCTGGGGTATGAGATTGGCCTGATTTCTCAAGAACGCTACGACGCATTTTTGGAGAAGAAGCAGCAAATTGAAGAAGAAATCAAGCGGCTGGAGGGATTGATTTTCTCGCCCTCTGAGGAGCTGAACGGGTATCTGGTATCGGTGGAAAGCAGTCCGCTAAAAACCGGTGCCAGAGCGACGGAGCTTTTGAAACGGCCGCAGGTTACTTATGAGGGACTTGCGCCCTTTGACAAGGAACGTCCTCAACTGTCCAAAGAAGTTTGGGAACAGGCTGAAATCAGCCTGAAGTATGAGGGCTACATCAAACGCCAGATGATACAGGCAGAACAGTTTAAGAAGTTGGAATCCAAACAGATTCCCGATGGCATCGACTATCTGAGTATCGACGGACTTCGCTTGGAGGCTCGTCAAAAGTTGGATAAAATTCGACCCAAGTCCTTGGGGCAGGCATCCCGTATCTCAGGGGTGTCTCCGGCGGACATTGCGGTTTTGATGATATATCTGAAAGCTTAGAGGAGGAATACCATGAAAGCAAGAGTGGCGATTCTTATACTGCTGCTTGTGACAATGGCATTTTCAGGATGCGGAAAGCCCGGAACAGCCAGCTCCCAAGGGACCAACATTGTCAAAAAGGCAGACCCCAAAGAGGGGGATGATTCCAATGCAAAGAACTTTGAGGTGCATCTGGATGAGCGAACCGAAGATACCAAATATGCGTATTGGAAGGATGATATTTCTTTTGTGGATACCGTCACCGGAAAGCATATTTCCATCGGAATGAATCGGGAAAAGATTCAGGATATTATCGGCGAGCCCATGAACGAAGACAACGGCTATTGCATTTATGACGGATTGGTTGTGCAATACAATGAGGAAGGAACAGCCATTGCAATGCTTGTTTCTGCCGGAATGTTCCAGAGCAAGGAACAGGGAACCCGCTTTAAGACCAGCCGTGGCGTGGGGATTTTCACCACACGGGAAGATTTTATGAAAGCGTATGGGGATTTGTATACCGAGGGCGAAACCGAAACCACCCGAGAGGGAAATCTGGTCATCAAAAGACTGAGCAATGCGGTGCGTTATTTCGTGGTTGACGGGCAAAAGGTGGAATACCTCGGCACCGAACTCACCGAGGAAATGAGAAACACCTATACCGGCAAACTCTATATGCAGGATTTTATGTTTGAGCACGAATCCAATCAGGTAACCACCATTCGGGTTATCCACGTGGACGAAACCGAAAAATAAAGAGCACAGGGGACGGTTCTCTGTGTTGATACGCGCAATAAAAAACGCTGCCAGATGGCAGCGTTTTTTCTGTGAAAACTATTTTACGATATTGGCAATATCCTCTTTGACCAATTCTGCAAGCTTTTGGGCATCCGCCTGGGTATCGCCTTTGAGGAGGCAGTAGAGCTTGATTTTCGGTTCGGTACCGGAGGGGCGGACGATGAAGTTGTTGTCATCCTCAAGCTCCAGATAAATCACATTGGAGGGAGGAAGGAGAATCTTCTCAGTCTTTCCGGTGGCGATTTCGGTACGGAGGGAGGACTGGTAGTCACGGACTGCCAGAACCTTTTTGCCGGCAACCGATGCGGGAGGATTGTTTCTCAGGGTTTCCATAATGGTCTTGATTTTCTCAAGGCCTTCAATGCCCTCCAGGGTAACGGACTCTACCTGTTCCTTGTAGTAGCCGTATTTTTGATAGATGGCATCCATCTGTTTCAGAATGGAACTGCCCTTTTCCTGATAATAAAGTGCCATCTCGGCAATCAACATAGTCGCAACCACCGCATCCTTGTCACGGGCGTAGGTGCCTTTCAGGTAGCCATAGCTTTCCTCAAAGCCGAAGAGATAGGTACCGATGCCGGTTTCTTCGGATTCTTTGATTTTTTCGCCAATGAACTTAAAGCCGGTCAGCACTTCTTTCATTTCTACGCCGTAAGCGTTACAGATGGATTGAATCAGATTGGTGGTTACAATGGTTTTTACCACATATCCATCCTTGGGCAGTTCTCCGCGTTCCTCAAGGGAGGAGAGAATATATTCGGTGAGAAGTGCACCCACCTGATTTCCGGTAAAGGGGATATAGTCCCCATCCTCATCACGAACCAGAATGCCCACCCGGTCTGCATCGGGGTCGGTACCCACAATCAGGTCTGCACCGCATTCCTTGGCGTAGCCGATGGCAAGGGTGAATCCCTCTTTGTTTTCGGGATTGGGGGATGCCACGGTGGGGAAATCACCGTCGGGGAGCTCTTGCTCCTTGACGATGGTTACATTGTCAAATCCCATCTGTTTCAGGATTTTTCGTACCGGCTTGTTACCGGAACCGTGGAAAGGGGTGTAAACGAATTTCAGGGAATGGCCCTTTTCCTTGGCAAGCTCGGGGTTGATGGATTGGGCTTTCACAAAGTCCAGATATACATCCTCAACCTCATCACCAATCAGTTCAATCAGACCGTCTGCCACAGCCTGCTCAAAATCACAATGCTTGACGCCGGTGAACAAATCGGTCTTTTCGATTTCTTCCAGAACGATGGAGGCAAGCTCCGGATTCAGCTGTGCGCCGTCGGCACCATAAACCTTGTAACCGTTATATTTTGCGGGGTTGTGGCTTGCAGTAACTGCGATTCCGGCGGTGGCGTTTTTGTAACGCACCGAGAAAGAAAGCTCCGGCACCGGTTTCAGTTCCTTGAACAAGGAAACCGAAATCCCGTTGGCAGCCAGAACACAGGCAGCCTCTTTGGCAAAGGTGTCGGACTGATGGCGGCTGTCGTAGGCGATAACTACACGCAAAGCTGCATCCTTGGGGTTGGTCTTAATCAGCTGATTGGCAAGGCCTTGGGTTGCCTGACCCACCACATAGTTGTTCATTCGGTTGGGTCCTGCACCAATAACACCCCGCAGACCGGCGGTGCCAAATTCCAAGGAACGGTAAAAGCGGTCCTTGATTTCTGCATCATTATCTTTGATTGCGTCAAGCTCTGCCTTGGTAGTCTCATCGGCAGCATCCAGCCAACGTTGATATTCCTGTAAGTAATTCATAAGGTAAATGCCCTCCTATATCGCTATTATTTTCCAGTAGCAATTTTATTATACTATGGAATTTATCTAATTACAACCCTTAGAGGGGAAGAAATTTGTCTTATTTTTTTCTTTTTTTTGGTTGCTTTTGTCAATTTCTTTTGTTATCATAAAATTAAAGTTTTGGAAAGAGGGAGCGAATGAGATGAAAATCGGTATTGGCAGTGACCACGGCGGCGTCAATCACAAGGCAGCAATCATCAAACATTTGAGTGAAAAGGGGATTGCGGTTATCGATTATGGTACCCAGCCGGAGGTTCCGGCGGATTACCCCGATGTGGCAGAAAAGGTTTGCAAAGCCTATCTGGCAGGAGAGTTTGACTTAGGTATTTTGGTTTGCGGTACCGGAATCGGAATGAGTATCGCGGCGAACAAGGTGAAGGGCATTCGTGCAGCCCACGTGACCGATTGCTATAGCGCGCGGATGAGCAGAGAACACAACAATGCGCAAATCCTCTGTCTGGGTGAGAGAATCACCGGTATTGATTTGGCGTTGGAGATTGTGGATGCTTACCTCAAAGCAGAACATCAGGGGGGCAGACACGCCCGTCGGGTGGAAAAAATTATGAATTTGGAAGATTAAATCGAAAAAAATAGGAAAATCCTTGCAGATTTTCCAACTATGTGTTATAATATTCACAATGAGCATTTTTGCAGAGATGAAAGGAGAGTAATGAAATGAAGTACTCAAGCGAAGTTGAAAATATGTGCCCGCTTGCCAAGGGTGCATATCACGGTCCTGCTCCCATTCCTCAGGAAGGTAAATGGACCCAAGTGAAAGAAATTAAAGAAATTTCCGGCCTGACCCATGGTATCGGCTGGTGTGCTCCTCAGCAGGGTACCTGTAAGCTGACTCTGAATGTCAAAGAGGGTATCATTCAGGAAGCATTGGTAGAAACCGTTGGTTGTAGTGGTATGACCCACTCTGCGGCTATGGCATCCGAGATTCTGGTAGGAAAGACCCTGCTGGAAGCAATGAACACCGACCTGGTGTGCGATGCAATCAACACCGCAATGCGTGAACTGTTCCTGCAGATTATCTACGGCCGTACCCAGACTGCTTTCTCCGAAGACGGTCTGCCCATCGGTGCAGGTCTTGAGGACCTTGGTAAGGGTCTGAGATCTCAGGTTGGTACCACCTATGCAACTCTGGAAAAGGGTCCCCGTTATCTGGAACTGGCTGAGGGTTATATCACCAAGATTGCAGTAGACAAGGACAACCAGATTACCGGTTACAAGTTCGTACACCTCGGCAAGATGATGGAAATGATCGGCAAGGGTATGGACGCAAACGAGGCTCTGGAAAAAGCCAGCGGCCAGTACGGTAGAGTAGACGATGCGGCAAAACTGATTGACCCGCGTCACGAATAAGATAGGAGGTATAGGAAATGGCTTTATTTGAAAGTTACGAGAGAAGAATTGACCAAATCAATGCAGAGCTCGCAAAGCACGGCATCGCTTCTTTGGAAGAGGCAAAGCAGATTTGTGACGATAAGGGCATTGATGTATACAATATGGTAAAAGGCATTCAGCCTATCTGTTTCGAGAACGCTTGCTGGGCATACATCGTAGGTGCGGCAATCGCAATCAAAGACGGTGTTACCAACGCAGCAGACGCTGCTGAAAAAATCGGTCTGGGACTGCAGTCCTTCTGTATCCCCGGTTCCGTTGCAGACGACAGAAAAGTTGGTCTGGGCCACGGTAATCTGGGCGCAAGACTGCTGAGAGAAGAAACCAAGTGTTTCGCATTCCTGGCAGGTCACGAGTCCTTTGCAGCAGCAGAGGGTGCAATCGGCCTGGCAAAGAGTGCCAACAGAGCAAGAAAAGAAGATTTGAGAGTTATCCTGAACGGTCTTGGTAAAGACGCTGCACAGATTATCTCCAGAATCAACGGCTTTACTTAAGGAGTAAACCAGTTTGACTACTTCACCGGCGAGGTAAAGGTAGTCAAGGAAATCGCTTACTCCGATGGTGAGAGAGCAAAGGTTCGTTGCTACGGTTCTGACGATGTTCGTGAGGGCGTTGCAATCATGCATCTGGAAGGCGTTGACGTTTCCATCACCGGTAACTCCACCAACCCCACCAGATTCCAGCACCCTGTTGCAGGTACCTACAAGAAGGAATGTATCGAGCAGGGCAAGAAGTACTTCTCCGTTGCATCCGGCGGTGGTACCGGCAGAACCTTGCATCCTGACAATATGGCAGCAGGTCCTGCCTCCTATGGTATGACCGATACTATGGGTCGTATGCACTCTGATGCACAGTTCGCAGGTTCTTCTTCCGTTCCCGCTCACGTAGAAATGATGGGCCTGATCGGTGCAGGTAACAACCCCATGGTTGGTATGACCGTTGCCGTTGCAGTTGCTGTGGAAGAAGCAATGAAGAAATAAGCTTTTGACAACCAAAAAGGACTTGAGTATTTGCTCAAGTCCTTTTTTATGGATTACGGAAAAAGTCCACAAAGAGCCAGAACATCCAGAGGATGCCGCAAATACCAAAGAACGAATAAAGATGTGCAACCAAAGAACGGAATCCAACCAAGGAAAAAGGAAAGGCAATCAGACAGAAAATAGCGGCGCCTTTTGCCCTTTGTTTTAAGGTGTTCAGCTTAAAGTGGGCAAGGAATCCAAACCCTTGGGAAACGGCGGTGGTGCAGATTGCCATAAAGAGAATGGCGGTGTAAAGATTCTTCTGTGCCTTTCCCGATAGGGCGGCGAGTTTCAAAAGTGGTATCTGGGTGTCTTTTAGAATTTCAAAATACACCGATTGACAGAGCCAGATGACAAAGATGAGAAGCCCCAGCACCGCCCCGCCAAGGATGGCTGCAATGCGGATACCCTTGGGGGTAATCCGTTTCTGCAAGGGAACGAGCACCGGCGCGGCGGAGATGGTGTTGTAGCTCACATAGCAGATGGCGGAGGCAAAGGTTCCTTTGGTAAGTCCTCGCAGGGAAAACACGGGAACGGAGTCAAATAGCATGGCATCGATGCAGAGCCAGAGAATACCAACCACCATACAAGGAACCAGAACTGCATTAAGTGCCACAATGCCCTTAAGGTCAAAGGAGAGAACCGCAAAGCAGAAGAGGAGTAGAAGAATACTCCCCAAAAAATTCGGCAGAAGATAGCTCTGGTTCAGCAATGCTCCACATCCGGCAAGCATAGTAAAAAAACCACAGAACAGATAAAAAAACAAAAAGCATTTTATATAAGGAAAGAACCTGCCTGCAACGGATGCAAGGTAGGAGTCGCAATCGGAGAGATTCCACCGATAAGCACGGCGAAGAATCAGATAGCAGACGGCAATCAGCAGGCAGGTGGCAATCACCACACCTCGATGGTCGGTGAGGGAGGGAAAGTTGAAGTATTCCATAATCTCCCGCCCTGAGGCAAAGCCGGCACCGATGACCAGACCGATATAAACAAAGGCAAGACTGAGTCCCTGTTTCAAGTTGCCACCCCCTTTCTTTCATTTATATAAAAAAGGGGGAAGAAGATGCATAGAAAATTTGTTGACAAAAGCGGAAAAAACAGGTAAAATGGGAAAGTCGAAAAAAATGTAAAATTTTTTAATTTTTTTAGAAAAAAAGATTGACAAACCCCTTGAAATATGGTAAAGTGTTTATACCTCTGTGAAGAGGCTTTATTTGTGTGAATAAAAGAATCGTTGTAATTCCGTGGTTTTTGCGGAAAACGATCTTTGAATTTGGATGAACGAGGTGAAAGAAATGCAAACCAAAATTACTCTGGCATGCACCGAGTGCAAGCAAAGAAACTACGACACCACCAAAAACAAGCAGAATTGCCCTGACAGACTTGAAATGAACAAGTACTGCAGATTCTGTAGAAAGCATACTGTGCACAAGGAAACCAAATAAATTCCGAAAAAGCGCAGCAGTTTTGTTGTAAGGAGTGTTGATTTATGGAACAGACCAAGAAGAATATCTTTGCCAAAATCGCAAATTATTTTAAGGAAGTCAAATCAGAATTGAAAAAGGTTGTTTGGCCGAGCTTTGCAAAGGTCCGCAAAAACACCTTTGTTGTAATTCTTTATGTTCTGATTGTGGGCCTGGTTATCTGGGCAATGGACTTGCTCTTTACTTGGGGCATGGCATTCTTTATCAATCGATAATAGGAGGGAAGGGATTCGTTCCCCTATATGATGGCAAACGCAAAATGGTATGTGGCACACACTTATTCCGGCTATGAGAATAAGGTGATGACTGATATTCAAAAGACCGTAGAGAACCGGAATATGCACGATATCATTCAGGAAATCCGGGTTCCTATGGAAGAGGTTATCGAGATTAAGGATAACCAAAAAAAGGTGGTTGAGCGCAAAATCTATCCCGGCTATGTGATGGTCAAGATGGTTATGACCGACGAGAGCTGGTACGTTGTGCGTAACACCAGAGGTGTTACCGGTTTTGTCGGCCCCGGTTCCAGCCCTGTTCCGCTTTCCGATGCGGAAGTGGCAAATATGGGACTTGAGCATACCACCATTGAACTCGACTTTGTAGTCGGGGACAATATCAGAGTCAAGTATGGTCCCTTGGAAGGCTTTGTCGGTGAAATCACCGAGATTCTTCTGGACAAGAAAAAGATTCGTACCAAGGTTTCTATGTTCGGTCGTGATACCGATGTAGAACTGGAGTTCAATCAGGTAGAGGCTCTGGTATAAAAGTTGTTACCCACACGGATGATTCCGTTTTTATATTCCGGCGGTATTCCGTCGGTCTGTGGGAGGGAGACTGCATCAGCAGAACCCCGATAATACCACGTTTGTGAAACAAGGAGGTGTATTCGAAATGGCACAGAAAATCACAGGTTACATTAAATTGCAGATTCCGGCAGGTAAAGCTACTCCGGCACCCCCTGTTGGTCCCGCTTTGGGTCAGCACGGTGTAAACATCATGGATTTCACCAAGCAGTTTAATGAAAAGACACAGAAGGATGCAGGCCTGATCATTCCGGTTGTTATTACCGTATATCAGGACAGATCTTTCAGCTTTATTACTAAGACCCCGCCGGCTCCTGTTTTGATTAAGAAAGCTTGCAAAATTGAGAGCGGTTCCGGTGTTCCCAACAAGAACAAGGTTGCAGAACTGAAGAAGGCTGATCTGCAGGCAATCGCTGAGCAGAAGATGCCTGACCTGAACGCAGGTTCTCTGGAAGCTGCAATGTCTATGATTGCAGGTACTGCACGTTCCATGGGTATCACGGTCGAAGAGTAAGATTGAAAATAGTGGGAGGAATACCAAAGGGTATTCTGTGAAACCACCATAGGAGGATTTAACATTGAAGAAAGGTAAAAAGTATCAAGACAGCGTAAAGCTGATTGAAAAGGGTAAGATGTATGACCCCACAGAAGCGCTGGATCTGGTTTGCAAGACTGCTACTGCAAAGTTTGATGAAACTGTAGAGCTGCATGCAAAACTGGGCGTTGACTCCCGTCACGCTGATCAGCAGGTTCGTGGTGCAGTTGTACTGCCCAATGGTACCGGTAAAACCGTTCGTGTTCTGGTATTTGCCAGAGAGGGTAAAGCGGACGAGGCTAAGGCTGCCGGTGCAGATTATGTAGGTGCTGAGGAATTGGCACAGAAGATTCAGTCTGAGAACTGGTTTGAATTTGACGTTGTTGTTGCAACCCCCGATATGATGGGTGTTGTTGGTCGTATCGGTAGAATCCTGGGTCCGAAAGGCTTGATGCCGAACCCCAAGGCTGGTACCGTTACTCCCGACGTTGCAAGAGCAATTCAGGAAATCAAATCCGGTAAGATTGAGTATCGTCTGGATAAGAACAACATTATCCACTGTCCCATCGGTAAGGCTTCTTTCGGTGCTGCAAAGTTGGCTGACAACTTCAACGCATTGATGGGCGCAATCGTAAAGGCAAAACCGGCTGCTGCAAAAGGTCAGTATCTGCGTTCTGTTACCGTTGCATCTACCATGGGCCCCGGTATCAAAGTCAACACCAATAAGATTGACTAATTGAATCCGTAAAAAATCAAATTATATATAATTCCGCAGACAGCAGGTGGCAAATGCCGTAAATCCTGCCGAGGATGACTGATACAAGTAATTGTATGCTTATGTCCCTCGCTGCAAAGGTGAGGGACATTTTTTCATATCCGCGGAATCGAATGTCAGAAAGGAGGATGTTACATTGCCGAGTCAGAAAGTATTAGAAAACAAAAAGGCGATTGTTGCACAGCTTACAGAGAGATTCCAGAACGCCCAAGCCGGTGTTTTGGCAGACTACAGAGGACTTACCGTGGCACAGGATACTGCTCTTCGTGTAAAGATGAGAGAAGCTGGTATTGAGTACACCGTCCTGAAGAACAACCTGGTTCGTTTTGCTGCAAACGCAGCTGGCCTTGAGGAATTGGATCCCATTCTGCACGGTCCTACTGCGATTGCAACCAGTACTGACGATGTTGTTGCTCCGGCAAAGGTTCTGGTTGAATTCGCAAAAGAAAACGAGGCTCTGGAACTGAAAGGCGGTTTCGTAGACGGTAAAGTAATCTCTTTGGAAGAGGTTAAGACCTACGCTGCTATCCCGTCTAAGGAAGTTCTCATCTCCAAGATGTTGGGCTCCTTGCAGTCCCCCATCAGCGCTCTTGCAAGAACCTTGCAGGCTATTGTTGATGAACAGGCTGTTCCCGGACAGGCTGCTGCAAAAGAAGAGGCTGCTCCCGCTGAGGAAACTGCACCTGCTGAAGAGGCACCTGTTGCTGAAGAAGCTCCTGCAGCTGCTGAAGAAGCACCCGCTACTGAAGAGGCTCCTGCTGAAGAAGCACCCGCTGACGCTGAGTAATTGCGTTAGTATCAATCTTCCTCAAGTGGCATAATGCCCGAGGAAACAAACTAAGAAAATATTTTATAAAAAATGGAGGATATTAAAATGGCTGATATCACAAAGATTCTTGATGAAATCAAAGAACTGACCTTGTTGGAAGTAAATGATCTGGTTAAAGCTCTGGAAGAAGAGTTCGGCGTATCCGCTGCTGCTCCCGTTATGGTTGCTGGCGCTGTTGCTGGTGGCGCTGCTGCTGCTGAAGAAAAGACCGAATTTGATGTAGTTCTGGCTGACGCTGGTGCTCAGAAGATTAAGGTAATTAAGGTAGTTAGAGAAATCACCGGCCTGGGTCTGGCTGAAGCTAAGGCTCTGGTTGATGGCGCTCCCAAGACCGTTAAGGAAGCTGCTGCTAAGGAAGAAGCTGAAGACATCAAGACCAAGCTCGAAGAGGTTGGCGCAAAGATCGAACTCAAATAAGTTTGATTACCAAAAGCCCGATGCAAATGCATCGGGCTTTTTTTGTACTTGTGTTGTAACATAAGGTGTGGTAGAATAATCAATAAATAGATTGCAATTTGTATACCGTCCAATCGTTCAGTGATTATAATGGGAGATTTGTCGAAAGTGAGAAGTGCTATGAACAGAGAAAAATTGAAGTATAGCTTGATGTGTTTCATATCGTTTCTTTTAATGCCGATTTGTGCAAGCGCTAATATGGTTTGGCCATCTTTATATATTGCTGAGGGTATGAGAAGTTGGTATGTTATATTAATTGGTCTTGTAATAGAGATAGTGTTTGTAAAATATTTTCTGAAAGAAACATATTTGCAATCAGTTTTGATTGCATTTGTTATGAATTCAGTGTCTACGATTTTAGGCGTTGTTGCAATACCTTTAAGCGGTTTTGTTGGTGAAGTGCTGATGATTCCTTTTGGTACAGGTACATTTCATCCTACCCATTGGTTAATGAGTTATGTGTTTGCTATACTTTCAAATGTACTTATTGAGGGACTAACTGTAAAATCTATTTTCAAGCATAATTTCAAGAAAATGTTTTGGTGGCTTTGTGTAGCTAATGCAATTAGTGTTGTAATTTGTATTTTGTTTCACGGAATGGCAATGCAAAATATAAATATTTAATTTTGTCCATGAACACTGTTCATTAGGACCTACTAACGAAACCTCAGTATTTATGCGGGTTTGCGGAGTTGTAGTTCACTTTCCACTGCTTTGAAAAAAGCAGAAAAACAACTCAATTTCGAAAGGTGGTAGGTATTTATCGTAAATGTTTACTGTGAGCAATGAGAAGCTTATTTGCTTACGGTAATTAAAAAACAAATATGTTTTTTTTGCAGACTATAGAAATCTATAGTCTGTCTTTTTTTACCTAAATAACAGTTAAGGAGGGATTATTTTCATGAATTACCAAATGGATTATTTTTACGGACACGAAGCAAATCAATTTACTTTTTTCAGAATACCCAAATTACTTTTCTCTGATGAAAGATTTATTGGGTTAACTTCTGATGCTAAAATATTATATGGCCTTATGCTTGACAGAATGGGCTTGTCAGTTAAGAATGGTTGAATAGATGAAAAAAATCATGTATATATTTATTTTACTTTAGAGGAAGCAATGGAATATATGCGTATAGGAAAGGATAAAGGCGTAAAGCTTTTTGCTGAACTTGATGACGAAAAAGGTTGCGGTCTCATAAAGAAAAAGAAACAGGGACTTGGAAAACCTACACTGATTTATGTTATGAATTTTGTTTCTAATATTAAGTGTCCTGAAGATGGTGGTTTTGATCCTTCCAATAATGACGAATAAGTCGCAGGAAATCCCACAGGTGGTTGTTAAGAGCGTACTGCTAAAACTTGATTATAGTCATGTTGAGTATGTTTTGGACTGTATGAAGAAAAATACAACTCATATACATAACATTGACAGTTATTTACTAACATCGCTGTACAACTCATTATCAACGATAGATCGCTATTACAGAGCAGAAGTAAATCACGACATGTACCATCCGAAAACTGGTGGAAATGGGTTGGCTGCAAGGTGACGAAAACGGAGAACTGGAGCTGGATGATAATATGCTCCGGGTATTCGTAGTAAATGACCGGTCCGGTTTATACGACTGAGGCTAAAGGATGGGGCGAAAGCCCCGCCCTTTTAGCCTCCGGCACCGGTCCGGAAGCAATATAGTCTGAATTAGGAAAATTTCTAAGCAGAGGCGTACCATGCCTTCTGTTATTTTGTTGTTTGCGGAAATATATACCGCGGTATTTGCAGGTTGCAGATTGTGCAATCCCTTGACACTAAAAAGAAATTTTTTTATAATAGAATCAAAAAGAGCAAAGAAAGGCAGAAGCTATTATGAAAAGATTTATTGCACGGTTGTTATGCCTGACCATGATCAGTGCTTGCGTCATGCTGCCAATGGCGGCAATGGCCGAACCAACCATTGCGGCCTTGGATGGGGACTTGATAAGCCTGGCAGCAATACAGGAAGAGGCTATCTACAGCCGGCCCACTGCGGCACAGATTTTGGCGGACTTTGAACCTATGAAGGGGGTCCATCCCCGCATTATGGCCACGGCGGAAACCTTTGAGAGACTGACCGAGCAAGTGAAAACAAATAAATATTTGAAAAAATGGTATGAAACCGTGCTTAAGTCGGCTAACAGTACGCTCTCGGCTGCACATACCACCTATACCCTGGGGCCAAGCGGACACCTGCAAGAGACGTCCCAAAAGGTGCTGAGCCGTACGTTAGTGCTAGGAATGGCCTGGCAGATTACCAGAGACGACAAATACGCCGAGTATCTCTGGGGTGAGTACGAGGCTGTGGGGAAATTTCCAAGTTGGAGACCCGATGAACACTATCTGGACACGGCGGAGATGACCAATGCGGTGGCCATCGGCTACGATTGGTGCTATGACTACTGGGTGAAGCATGGTAGGGAGAAATTCCTTGAGGAAATCATCATGAACTTCGGCCTGCAGTATGGTGAAAAGGCTTATGCCGGCGATAAGGTAGGCAAGGGCTGGGTCAGTGCGGACCACAATTGGAATGCGGTATGCAACGGCGGTATGGCAGTGGGCGCCCTGGCGCTGATGGACATATATCCGGAACGGTGCGCGGCCATTGTGCAGAATGGCTTGCGGTCTCTGGAGAGCATGCTAGGCGAGTTTGAGCCCGATGGGGGGTGGGGCGAGGGCCCCGTCTATTGGGAGTATTGTATCGCCTATTATGTGTATCACATGGCGGCCATGAATACGGCGTTGGGTACGGACTACGGATATTCTAACCTTCCGGGGGTGAGAAAGACTTGCTATTATCCTGCTTACAATGCCAGTGCCCAAGGCGTGTTTAACATCGGCGACGCCAAACCTGCACTTGTTAATAGCGCGGCGGCGTTCTTTTTCGGGAAACGACTGGACGATGCGCAATTGATTACCCTCCGGTTGACCGAGATGGAGATGTACGGCTTGGGCGGCGGCGTCCGGGATTTGTTGTTCTATGATCCGAGTTTGGTCAGCCAGCCGGATCCCTCAATACTGGATTTGGACCGGTACGTCCGGCATGTGGAGACCGCCACTTTCCGCAGCGTCTGGAATGACAACAAGGCGCTGTTTGCGGGAATCCACGGCGGCGACAACTTGGTCAATCACGGCAACCTGGATGGCGGTACCTTTGTGCTGGACGCTCTGGGGGAGCGTTGGGCATGGGATCTGGGCCCGGAGGTTTATCATCTGGGCAACTACTTTGACGACGGCGTAGACGGCAAGCGTTGGAACTACTACCGCTGTAACACCCAGGGCCAGAATGTGTTGACCCTGAACCCTGTCACCGAGAAGGGCCAGTACCCCGGCGCGTATTTGGAGATCAGTTCATACGAATCAAAGCCCAAGGGCGGCTACGCGGTGGTGAATATGGAAGATGCCTATCCGGGCAAGGTCACCTATGCCCGGCGGGGTATGTTGGTAGATCGGGAGACTGAGCAGGTTGTGGTGCAGGATGAGTTAAACCTGACCTCCGCCAACGATTTGTGGTGGTTTATGCACACCAAAGCCGATGTTGAGATCGGGGCGGGCGGCAAAACCGCCGTGCTTACCCAGGGTGGCAAGCTGCTGTATGCGGTATTGGAGTGCAGCGACAGCGCTGCTACGTTTACCGTGATGAAAGCGGAGCCGCTGTCGGGATCTCCCATAGTAGAGGGGCAGGACGCCAACGCGGACTTCCTAAAGCTTGCCATTCATCTGCCGCAGGCGCAGGGAGAGTTGTCGATTTCCGTGCGGTTCATTCCGCTGTCGGGGGGCAAAAGGACGCTGAACGCCTTTCTGGAAAATAACACCGTGCCGAGTGCAACGCCCATTGCTACATGGGCGATTCCGGAGGGAGAAATAGAGAAGCAGCCGCGTATTACGGCGCCGGCAAACGGCAGTATTCTGGAAACCGGAAAAGAGACAGTTATTTGCGTGGACACAGCGGATGTTGCGGATATCCAACAGGTGGAGTTCTATGTGAATGGGGTACTGGCGGGGACGGCCCTGCAGGCGGAGAAAGAAACGGTGACAGGCGCAACGGTCTGGCAGTATCCATGGAAGCCGCAGACGTCGGGACAGTACAGACTAAGTGCAAGGCTTTGCCAAAGGGACGGGCAGACCGAGGAATTGACTGCAATTACCGTGACCGCCTATCAAGCCGAAGAGTTTGGAAGGTCCACTGACTTTTCCAATTTGAAGGTAAACAATACAGGTACCGGAATTTCCGGATTCGGTTTGTCGTATACCGATCCCAAATTTGTCTATAGCGCGGAGACGCGAGACAGTGCCCACGGTGTCAGCCTGAAGCTACACACGGACGGAGGCCTTAATTTTGGGTCCAACCAGGCGTTGAATATCTACTTCCCTGCCGATAAGATGAAGCAGAGCAGTGTTCTTGTGGCGGAATTGGAGGTCCTGTTTACCAACGGGGAGATGGGTCTCTTCTTTGCAGGTCACGGCGATAAGAGAGACGGAACCACCGGTGTGTGGAATACGGTCTTCAAATTGGCGAACGGCGCGTTTAGCACCGGCGGTGCGTATCAGGAA
>JAZNKC010000066.1:0-2605 GCA_045578365.1 Ructibacterium sp. | reverse complement strand
TATGACGGTGCTTTGGAGCGTACAGCTTCCCGATGGATTCAAGAAATATTGTGCAAAAATGAGTATCGAAACCGATTCTCTGCAGTATGAGAGCGACGATGAAATGCGTCCCCTCTATGGCGACGATTATGCAATCGCGTGTTGTGTTTCTTCTATGGAATTGGGTAAGCGGATGCAGTTCTTTGGTGCCCGTGTGAACCTTGCCAAGACTCTGCTTATGGCACTCAATGACGGCTATGACGAGAAGAAGGGCATCAAGGTTCTGGAAAAAACTGTTCCTATGACTGATAGCGTTCTGGATTATGACAAAGTAAAGGCTGCCTTTGATAAATGTATTGAAGAGGTGGCAGAGCTCTATGTCAGCACCATGAACACCATTCACTATATGCATGACAAATATGCCTATGAAGCGGGACAGATGGCACTTCACGATACCGAGGTCAAGCGGTTTATGGCGTTTGGCGTTGCGGGGCTTTCGGTGGTTGCAGACTCTTTGTCTGCCATCAAATATGCCAAGGTAAAACCGGTTCGTAACGAGGCGGGAATTACCGTTGATTTTGAGGTAGAGGGAGATTTCCCCAAATACGGAAATGACGATGACAGGGTGGACAAGCTTGCGGTAGAAGTGGTTCAAAAGTTCTCTGCTGAGCTGAAAAAGCATGCCACCTATCGGGATGCAGAGCATACCCTTTCGGTGCTCACCATCACTTCCAATGTGGTTTACGGCAAAAAGACAGGAACTACCCCCGACGGCAGAAAGATGGGCGAACCCCTTGCTCCGGGTGCCAACCCCATGCACGGCAGAGATGCCAGCGGCGCCCTTGCGTCCCTCAATTCGGTTGCCAAGATTCCTTATGCGGGATGCTGTCAGGACGGTATTTCCAATACCTTCTCCATCACACCGGATGCGTTGGGTAAGGAGCGGGAAACGCGTATTTCCAATCTGGTTGCGTTGCTGGATGGTTATTTCAAGCAGAAAGCATTCCATCTAAATGTGAATGTACTTAGCCGCCAGACCCTGATGGATGCGATGGAGCATCCGGAAAAATATCCGACCTTGACCATTCGGATTTCCGGCTATGCGGTGCACTTTAATCGGTTGACCAGAGAACAACAGCTCGAGGTTATCAGCCGTACCATGCACGAAAGTATATAAAAGAAAAAGGGTATCTCGTTTGGGGTGCCCTTTTCGCGATAAAACAAGGAAAGGAGTGGCAAAATGGCAAAGGGATACATTCATTCCATTGAGAGTATGGGAATGGTTGACGGCCCCGGCGTAAGATGCGTCATTTTTATGCAGGGCTGTGCGATGCGTTGCCGTTATTGCCACAATCCGGACACTTGGAATCTGCAGGGTGGCGAAGAGGTAGAGGCAAAGGATTTGTTTGCCAGAATTTTGCGGTTTCGTCCTTATTTTGAAAGCAGCGGAGGAGGCGTGACCTTTTCCGGTGGTGAGCCCTTGTTGCAGAAAGAGTTTTTGACTGAAATGCTGCAGTTGTGTAAGGCGGAGGGAATCCATACAGCCATTGATACCGCCGGCGGCGGGATGGGTGATTTTGGAGAGATTCTGGACCTGACGGATTTACTGCTTTTGGATATCAAGCATACCGATGAAGAAAAGTATCAGGAGATAACCGGAATTTCTATAGGCAGATATGAGTTTTTTGTTTCTCAGCTGAAAGCGCATCCGATAGATGTCTGGCTTCGGGCGGTGATTATCCCAGGATTTAATGATAATGATGGGTATATTCAGGATTTGTGGGAGACTGCAAAGCAAATCCCCAATGTGAAAAAAATAGAGCTCTTGCCCTACCATACCATGGGCGTGAAAAAATATGAGGCGATGGGAGTTCCTTATCCCTTGGAGGGCGTTCCGGCAATGGATCGGGAAAAGGTTGCGGTTTGGCAAGAAAAATTAAATAAAGCACTCATAGAAACGAACTTTTGAAAAGTTCGTTTTTTCTTTCAAAAAAGTTGAAAAAAGGGTTGACATTTTGCAGAAATTGGTATAATATATTTTTTGTTGCGAATCTGGTATATTTTTTCGTAACCTACATATGCTAAAGTACATATTCCTCTATAGCTCAGTCGGTAGAGCATGCGGCTGTTAACCGCAGGGTCGTTGGTTCGAGTCCAACTGGAGGAGCCAAAGCAAAAAGCACCCATCAGGGTGCTTTTTGCTTTGTTTTTTTAATTAGGGGAACCAACGAGCCAGCGCACCGCTTGCGGACGCAGGGGACCGAGCGGCGACCGCTGATTTTGTGGTTTGAATAAAAAGCTCAAAAGAAGCAAATTTTCCATCAAAAAGCCTTGACAAAGTTTGAACAATGTCGTATAATGGAGAAAATTAAATATTTGCGCTAAATGAAGGATGTAGGAGAAGGCGTATGCCTGCCGAAGGAGTAATACTCTCAGGCGCTTTTAAGCAGTGACTGCAGACGGATAGCACTCCGGAGAAGTCCGATTCTTGTTAAGAATCAAAGGATGCCGAAGGTGTAAGACCCCGATGGGGTTAATCTCTCAGGCAAAAGGACGGAGATACAGGTCGTAAACGGCTTTGTTGGTATGCGGAGTTTTTGTGTGTCAAAAACTCCGCTTTTTCTTT
>JAZNKC010000065.1:0-7495 GCA_045578365.1 Ructibacterium sp. | reverse complement strand
TTATGGAATTTTTAAAATCCTTAGAAGGTAAAATGCTATTTGCTAATGATAGAGAATATATTAAGGAAGAATTTAAAACAACAGTAGCTGTTAAATTGAGTGGAAAATCAATCGGTATAAGTACATTAAATGGTCAAATAGAGGATTTATATAAAAAGATATATCCGTGTAGATTTTACAACGAGGATGCTGACGGGAAAAGATATATTGATAAAAGGCGAATTCTCAAAGATGGAACTAATAATCCAAATAGAGATAAGACCTATTGGGTATTAGAAGATAGAACTACAACAAGAAATGTGGGGTAAAAATTTGCGATATGTATATATATATTTAGATAATTGCAAAATTTTCCCCAGCCTACGGCGCAAATACGCCTTGCATTTGCTGGCGCAATTACAAGGCTTTATCCCATCTTGTGCACGGCACAATCTGGGATTTATAAATAGGAAAAGTCAAAAAATACCCAATAAAACTAATATTTCAAAGAGAAGGAGTAAATTTTAATTATTGTACAACGGAAAAACTTTTAACATGAAGAATCATAGGGATATGTATGTCCCAGATGATCTTGAACAGATAAATGACATTATTGATGGATTGGATGATGAAACATCGTATGGGAACGAAGAGTATGATGCATTGTTTAAGACATTAAATGAAACTATATATAATCAAAGGGAAATTGAAAACTCTACAAATTATAAAGTAATGACAGAGTATTTATCAAAACTAAAAAAGACCACAGATGGTAAGAAAACAGATGATAAAACACGCCTGCACATAGTCAATGAGTTGTTGAAAGATGATAGTCATTTTGTATACTTGACGGAAACTTTTTTCAACTGTGGAAAGCGTGATAGATATAGGCTATTAGGAAAATTTGTTGAATATCCGCTTGAATGTATGTCGAGTTATATTCAAGGTACAACCAATAGTGAGTCATATCTTAGAAGAAAGTATTTTGACGGACAGACCAGAAAGAGAAAAGATGGTACCACATATAAAAGAAAAATTAATATAAACACAGAAGCCGACTTAATTTATGTAGATGAAGAGGGAAAAGAGCAGTCTCCAATAGATAATGCGGAAACAACCGATATGTATTTTGATAATGCAGATGACTTAGTATCATCCCTCAATGAGAAAGAAAAGGAAGTTGCCCGATTATTACTATATCTTTCCTCAGAAAATAAACCGGCGACACTAAAGGAACTAGAAAAGTATAGTAATTACAAGAAAAGACAGTTAGAAACCATAAAACAGAAGTTGAAATACAAAACATTGCTTTGGTTAAGGGATGTAGGAGCTACAGATACATATAGTCGTTATTATGATTTATGCACGAAGTATAAAGGCTTTGAAGAAAACTATAAGAAATTTCTAGAAAGTGTGAAAAAATGACAAGTATGTGTACTATATAAATAGGGAAGAATGGTCTGCTATAACATCTGCGTTTATTCGTGTTGTGGAGAGATTATTATAGCAGACAATTCCTTTTACATAAATATGTGTCGGTGGATTACCCATAGGAGTAACTATTCGGCGCATATTTTTTGTGGGTATTTTAGTTGCAACGGTGTCAACATATAATCTTATGTAGAAAGGAGAAATCATTTGAAGGAAAAAGTAAAAAACTATTTGACGGAGAGCGGCATCCCTAAAACTCTCCTGTGTAGAAGACTGGGCATTTCAACAAATCACTTATACACATGGTTAAAAGGTGAGAGAAATATCTCTGATGAACTACATAATAAAATTAGAGATTATCTTGATAAGTATTCTGTAAGGTAATCTTGCGAAAGTGATAAATTTTATAAACAAAAGGAGAAATTTATGCAAAATATAGAAGTATTGAATAGTCTTAAGGTTATTGAAAAACACGGATCGATTTATATCATAAATAAGGGTGATAAAGTGGTGTGTCATGTAAAGAACGAAGAAGAATACTATTATGGAAAAATCATTGAAATAGGTGTTTGGAGACAATGTGATGGTACATACGCCGATGTACTCTTTATAAAAACTGAAAAAGATAGTGTTCTTTCGTTTCATATTATTAAAGTGTCAGAAATTGAGACTATACATAAAAAAGAAAACAAAGAAAAAGGAGAAAATAGTATTTGAACAATGCCATGGTTGTAGGTTACACAACCAATACCCGAAACCATATAGTACCCCCGCATGTAATCATTAACAATGAGAATTGGTCATACGATAGAGAAGGGGAAACCTGTATGGACAAGAATAAAACTGCCAATACAGTAGAATATCAATATGAAAATAATGTTGTAACTGTGGAGAGGCACTTCACAAACAACAGATGTATCAATGATATAGTAAAAAAATATGTTTTTGAACAACACAAAAACTTTGTTCTTCACAAGTCCACAGAAAAGTGTTATGATAGTAACAGCAATACAACTGTTGTGGACTTTTCAGAAGGGAGGAACAAATGAAAGGACAACAGTTGATATACAGAGCTGGACTTTATCTACGACTATCTAAAGATGATGAAAATACGTGTGAAAGTTCAAGTATATCTACGCAAAGAAACATTTTAAGGGAGTATGCTAAGGCACATGACATTATTGTCTATGACGAATATATAGATGATGGGTACTCTGGAACAAATTTTGATAGACCTGATTATAAAAGAATGATTAGGGATATTGAAACTGGTATGATTAATTGTGTTATTACCAAAGACCTGTCACGGTTAGGAAGAAATAGTGCCAAGACATCAGACCTGCTGGATGAGTATTTTCCAAGCCAAGGCATACGGTATATTGCAGTAATTGAAGGCTATGATACCCTGAATTTAACCAGTGGAACGGCTATGACTGCTCCAGTTATGCTCATGATGAATGAAATGTATGCACGGGATATCAGCAACAAGATAAGAAGTTCATTTAGGGCAAAAATGGAAAATGGAGATTATATAGGCAGTTTTGCTCCGTATGGTTATAAGAAGGACATTGAGAACGGTAATAAAAATCATTTGGTTATTGATTACAAAGTTTCAAACATTGTCAAAGAGATTTTTCAAATGGCATTAGAGGGTTCTTCTCCAAAGGCGATAGCGGATACGCTTAACAAAAGAGGTGTTGCGACACCGGCAGTGTATCGTTGTTTGTCTAGATCGTATTTGGATCTTGACAACTATAGCAGACGAAAAGAATGGACATCATCTATGGTTTGCAAAATGCTAAAAAATCGTATTTATTTGGGACATACACAACAAGGGAAAACTACCAAGGTGTCGTTTAAAAGCAAGAGTGTAATAACGAATAGCCAAAGTGAATGGATTGAAGTAAGAAATACACACGAGCCAATTATTTCAGAGGAACTATATGATGCCGTACGTAGTCGTTCTGTTGCGAGAAGAAATCCACCGACGAAAGGATTTAAAAATATCTTTTCGGGGGTTGCTAAGTGTGCGGATTGTGGACGAAACATGACAACCGCCCCGTCAAGGAAAAAAGGTTCTTTATACAATTTAGCGTGTGGGGGATATAAAAGTTACGGGGCAAAGGAATGCAATAATCATTTTATAGATTATGAATTACTCTATAATACAGTCCTGCAAGAAATACGGGTTTGGTTATCGCTTTCTGCTGAAGATAGAAACTCCATAGTAAAGGAATTGGAGAGAACAGAGGCGGAAACAGAAAGCAAGGATGGCGTTACTGAGGAATTAGAACGCTTAACCCAACAAATGAACAAAGTAACATTGTTGGTCAAAAAGGCTTATGAGGAGTTTTCTTTTGGAAAGATGCCAGAGAGCATATACAAGAATCTATCAAAAGAATATGAATCTGATTATAAATCCTTAGAGAAATCGATAGCCGAAACGAAAAAATTATTGCATCCAGATGTGCAACAGGTCGATTTATATAATAATTTCTTTGCGTTATTAGATGAAGTCACAGATGTTGAAGTGCTATCAGAATCATTGCTAAAAAAACTGATAGACCGCATAGAGGTTGAGCAAGGATATTATGAGAAAGACGCCAACGGTAAAAAAGTTAAAAGGCAGCGTATAAAAATACATTATCGTTTTATAGGTTGCATTGAAGAAACATCTTAAATTTCTCTTTACACATGGTCAGTGCCTGCTTGCCGCAAGAAGAGGCTTTGGAGAAACAACGATCCAGATTGAATGCCAGTCGTGGCAGAACCCCAAAATCCTCCAAGAGGGTAAAGAGTGGGAAAAAGATTGCCATGGGGGGAAGCATCACCGCGGTTACCCAAGCGGTGGTGTGATAGACCCCGTCTACCAATAAGGAAACCCATAGGGATGGTAGCTGCAATGCCGCAAGCATTCGGGCAAGGGGCTCTCTGAGAGATTCTAAAAAGGAGAGGAGGAGGCGGGATGGGAGATTGGCACCCCAGACGGTAATCCATAGGAGTAATCCCAAAAACCCGATCATCATCGGGATCCCCCATTTTTTCGAGGTCAGAATACGGTCAAGGGGGGTGGCAATACGCTCTTGGAGGGAAGCATCTTGGGTGCAGAGGGCAGCCAAAGCGGTTGCTTTTTCAGCGATGGCACCAACGATGGCATCCCGCAGATGAATGGCATCAAGACCTTGCTCACAAAGCGCCTTTTTGACCTCCGTAACCTGATGGAGAATTTGCGTGCGTTCCTCCTGAGAGAGGGAAAGGTGGTCAAAAAGCTCTATGGTGATACAAGGGTTGTCTAAAAGCTTAAGGGCAAGATGTCTGCTGAGAGAGGGGATGGGAAGATAAGGGGTCAGGGATGTACCAATTGCAGCAATGGCATCTTCTACCCCAGGGGGATAGAGGACGGGTGCAGAATGGTCAGGAAAATCCCAATGGACAAGGCGAGTGAGAAACTGTTCCAGCCTTCGCATATCCCGACGGTTTTTGGCGCTGATACCAATGATGGGAATCCCCAACTGTTTTTTGAGGGCATCCAAATCAATCCGGATACCGCGGCGTTCAGCCTCGTCGGTTAGGTTGATGCAAAGTGCTGTTCGGGGTGTGATTTCCAGAATTTGCAACAAAAGATTGAAGTTGCGGGCAAGACAGGTGGCATCGGCAATCATCAGGGTGCAATCGGCATCGCTGAAACAGATGGCATCCCTTGCAATTTCTTCTTCGGGGGAATTGGAGATCAGGGAGTAGGTGCCGGGCAGGTCGCTGAAATGGAACCGACAGTCTTTTACCGTCAAAGCCCCCGAGGCAAGCTCTACCGTCTTTCCGGACCAGTTGCCGGTGTGTTGTTTCAAGCCGGTCAGGGCATTGAAAATGGTGCTCTTTCCCACATTGGGATTGCCCGCAAGCAGGATGTGAAAGTCTGTCATTGTCGGGCCTCCTTTGGGAGCGGGAGAATTTGTATTTTTTCGGCATCTTCTTTGCGAAGTGCGATGATGCTTCCCATTACCGCATAGGCGGTGGGGTCCCCAAGGGGGCTGACAAATAAGGGCGTGATGATTCTTCCGGGGGTGAATCCCAAATCCAGCAATCGTCTGCGCAGGTCACCCCGAATGGTGATGGTATCTATGTAGGCGCTTTGAAAAAGCGGCAAAGCTGCAAGGGTATTTAAGGACATCGCAAAAAACTCCTTTCCAAAACAAATTGCGTCTATTAAAAGTATATGAAAACCCAAAAAGGAGTGTGCAAAAACACCCCGTCATTAGGACGGGGTGTCAATCTATCTTTTTTCAATATTTACGCCGATACTTCGCAGCTTTTCAGGGAATCGTTCATAGCCGCGTTCCAGATGTTCAATGTTGTCAATCACCGTTTCTCCTTGTGCTGCAAGGGAGGCAATCACCAAAGCCGCACCGGCACGCAGATCGGTGGCAGTCACCTTGGCTCCGCTCAGCCGTTTGCAGCCGTCCACCACGGCGGTTCTGCCGTCAATCTTGATTTTGGCACCCATCCGCAAAAGCTCCGGAACCTGCATAAACCGATTTTCAAAAACGGTTTCTACCACAATGCCTGTCCCCTCTGCCACACTCATCAGTGCCATAAACTGGGACTGCATATCGGTGGGGAACCCCGGATGGGGCAGGGTTTTGATGTCTACGGAATGAAAACGGTCACAGGGGGCAATGTGAATCATATCTTCGCCCACCTCAAACAAAAAACCCATTTCCTCCAGCTTGGCAAGTACCGGCTTGCTGTGAGCGGGGCAGACGTTGGTCAGGGTCAAATCCCCGTGCCCTGCGGCGGCAAGAGCAAGAAAGGTGCCCGTTTCAATCCGGTCGGGGATGATGGTGTGATGGCAAGGGTTTAAGGATTCCTTGCCGTAAATATGCACCGTGTCACTGCCTGCCCCTTCAATCTCAGCGCCCATTTTAGAAAGACAGGCGGCAAGGTCTGCGATTTCCGGCTCGGCGGCGGCATTTTCAATGATGGTTTCTCCTTGAGCGAGGGTGGCGGCAAGAATCAGGTTTTCGGTGGCACCCACACTTGGAAAATCCAGATAGATGCTCCCTCCCTTCAGCCGGTCACAGCTTGCCTCTACATAGCCGTGTCCCTGACGGATTTTGGCGCCCATCACCGAAAAGCCTTTCAGGTGCAGGTCAATAGGCCGGGCGCCGATTTGACAGCCTCCCGGCAGGGGAAGCCGCACCCGCCCGCAACGGGCAAGGAGGGGGCCCATAATCAAAAAGGATGCCCTGAGCTTGTTGACAAGCTCTAAAGGGGCAGTCTTTCTCCGCCCGCCTGACGGAAAGGAAACTGTGACAGTGCCATTGGGATGGCGGGCATAGTTTGCACCCATACAAAGAAGAAGCTCCCCCATACACGCTGTGTCGGAAAGCTCCGGAATATGAGAAAAAACAGAATCTCCCTCTGACAAAAGTCCGGCTGCCAGAATCGGGAGTGCAGCGTTTTTGCTGCCGCTGATGGAAACGGTTCCAAAGAGATTACCCTCAGGAGAAATGATGTATTGGGACATAGCAGTATTCCTTTCCGCAATCTATAATACTTATCAGTATAGACAGGATTTTCAGGTTCTATGCGGGCGGACACAAAATATCCGCCCATATAGGCTAAAATAGCGGCAATTTTTTCCCTGGTTCTTCCCAAAAGGCAATCGGCGGAATCAGGGGCACATGGTCATTGTTTTGAAACAATGCCAGTGCATAAATCGGCAAAAAAGTTCTTCCATATCCATCATCTTCCCAAAAGCCAACCATAGCATCCATAGTATCAAATCCTCCCTTTTGCATATCATAATTTTGTGACAATGTTAGTTTGAAAAAAATCAGAAAATATATGTTGCAAAAACTATGGCAGATGTGATATAATAACCCTGATTTATAAAAAATTTTTTAGGGGGAATTTTTCCTTATGGACAGTAGTCTGGGGCTGATACTTTGGCTCGTTGTACTTATCCTGTGTTCGGCGTATTTTTCGGCAACGGAGACGGCGTTTTCCTCGCTGAACCGGATTCGGCTGAAAAATCTTGCGAATGGCGGTAACAAGAGAGCGGAATTGGCGCTTTCTATGTCAGAAA
>JAZNKC010000064.1:0-21823 GCA_045578365.1 Ructibacterium sp. | reverse complement strand
TACTCCCACGGAGGATAGTATCCGGATGTTTCATAATCGCATCCCATTTCTTTGGCGAAGGCAAGCAACCGTTCTTCCATGAAATGGAGGGCAGTTTTCTTGTTGCTCCGCAAGGTAAAATGGAAAAACACCTGTTCTTCTTCCGCTTTTAATACGCCAAGATTCAAGGAAGTTTCCACCAAACCGTCAATACTTGCACTCATTTCCATTACGCCGTTAGGGGCACAAAGCAAAGCAAACAGCAACTTATCCCGTGATGATGTGTTCATCACAGAAAAGCTTCCCGCATCCATAATTTCAAGAGAAAAGGCAAAATTTTCTTCTCTTTCTCTGATTTCTTCCGCAATTTGGGCGAGATATTCCTGCATTTGCTCCACAAAGGTTTCGGGATTTTCTACTACCAATTCCATTTGACAATGCAGGGGAATGGCATTGCCTTTATCCCCACCGGAAACTGCAAGGAGTCCATATTCTGCGACCTTTTTTGCATCATGTAACACTCTGCCTGCAAGAATATCTGCATTCACTCTTCCGGCGTGGATTTCTACACCGGAGTGTCCGCCTTTTAACCCTTGTAAGGTCAAAACCACACGGGTTCCGGACATACTTTTTCGTTGCACGGGGAGAAACATTTTGAAGTCACTTCCCCCTGCACAAGAAACTGTAAGAGTCAGGGCCTCCTCTGCATCCAGATTGATCATCCGTTTTCCTTTCAGAATTTCCATATCAAGCGCCGCAGCACCAAGCATACCGATTTCTTCATCGGTGGTAAAAACCGCCTCAATGGGCGGATGGGCAACCGTATCGCTCTCTAAAACAGCCAGAATCATTGCAACGGCAATTCCGTTATCTGCTCCTAAGGTTGTTCCATCGGCTTTCAAAAAATCGCCGTCCACATAAAGGTGCAGACCATCCTTTTCAAAATCAATAGCACAATCCGGTGTTTTTTGGCAAACCATGTCCAGATGTCCTTGCAGAATGATGGGTTCTGCATCCTCATATCCTTTGGTACCATCCTTAAAAATCACCACATTGTTGGCATCATCGCAAACTACACGCAAATGATGTTTGTTTGCAAAATCCACACAATATTGACTGATTCCTTTTCTATTTCCCGAGCCACGGGGTATTTGACTGATTGCCTCAAAGTAATGAAACACCCTGCTTGGCTGTAATTCCTTTAATTCATTCATCGTTTGTCCTCCATAATATCACATTGCAAGGTGATTCACACCGGTTGCATAGTCAATGAATATGTTTGGTTGTACATTATAACAATATACACAGAAAGAGATTCCTTTGCCGGAATCTTCCACCGAATATCCTTCTAACAAAACGCCGTCTGCCACCAGATTATCCCCGATAAACAACGGGGTCGCGCGATACATCACCTGATTGCCGGTTTCTTCAACATAGGCATCCACCATATTTTCAAACGGGAGCATTCCTTCTACATTCATATAGCGGGTTCCGGTAATTAAGTTCCGTTTGTTGGCATTTTCTCCGGTTAACTGAAAGCCAATCAAATGACAACGGTTATAGAGGTATTTACCCTCCACAATATCATAGGTTGCATTGCGCCATCCTGTGGGAATCACCGAACTGATATTGCCTCTTTTCTCCGTAGGCATCAAATCCATACCAATCGATGCAATGCAAACATCGCATCTTCCAAGGGAATCCAAACGGCTATAAAACTCAAAGGAACCTGTAATTTTCTCGTATTCCTTGAAGAATGGACGATTGCCGTTGATTTCGGTATAGGGCTCACCGCGATATTGGGGAACCGCATCGCAAAGATACTGATATTCCTCTTGGCTCAGCGCATTTTTGACAATAAAGACCGTCTTGGTTTTATCGTCCCAACCAACCCCGAGATTGAATCCTTCTGCGATAAAACGGATGGGCAGCATCGTTCTTTCGTTAAGAATTACGGGGGCTACGTCCAACGTCTGCTTTTTGTTGTTAAGATACGCATTTTTACTGTCAATCGACAGCTTGATGACATCTTCTTCCATTTGAAGAAGAACTGTGCGAGTGCTTTCTTCCCAGAACACATCTCCGCCAAAAGCCTCGACAATCGAACGAATGGGAACCAAGGTTCTTCCATCCACAATCACAGGTTTGGTACCTCTGCCTGCATCAATTTCCGCCTGTACCCCATTGATTTGCATCATTGGGTTGTTGATTGCAAGGCTGACAACAACATCCTCTCCACCAACAAACGCACTGACTGAAACAGAAAAAAACAAACTACTCAAACAAACTGTAAGCCAAAGAAATATCCTCTTTTTCATTTTATCCTCTCTTTTTGCTGAGCAACCAATTCATCAATTCCTGATTGTAAGCGTTTTCCCAAACGTTATGACCTACGCCATCCACTCTGGTATAAGTAACATCTGCACCTGCTTTTTTCAATGCAGCAACCATTTCATCAGACTGAACCGGACTAACAATATCATCCTCTGCACCGTGGAATGCCCAAATCGGCATTTTCAGCACTTCAGCGTTCCAAGCCATTCCTCCACCACAAACAGGAGCGATTGCCGCAAACAGGTCCGGTCTTGCCATTGATGTAAACCAGGTTCCGTATCCACCCATACTCAATCCGGTGAGATAAACCCGGTCTCTGTCCGCACCATACGCTTCAATCAACTGCTCCACAAAACGAACGATGGACTCTACACGCGCTGCCCAAAAACTTTCAAGAGGGCACTGGGGCATAATCACAATACAATCGTGGTCTGCATCCTTCAAATATTTAGAGAACCCGTTCACATCTACCAACTTCAAGTCTTCTTTGCCGGTTCCTCTTTCTCCTGCACCGTGCAGTTGAATCACCAACGGCGGATTTTCCAGCTTTTTGCTTCCGGAATACTCCACAAAAGGAAACTCCCATTGATCTTCTCTGTGTTCGATTCTTTGCATTGCTATTCACTCCTAATAAATATAATGGTTTCATTATAACACATTTTTTGGAAAAAACAATATTCTGTCACCTTTTTTACGAAAAAAAGAGCAAGAACACTTGCTCTTTTTCAGCATTTCAAATTCCCTTCTGCAGGGTTATCAATCAGTTCTCCCTTTTCACTGAATCGGGAACCATGACAGGAGCAATCCCACGACCTCTCCTGTGGATTAAATTTTAATGCGCACCCCATATGAGGACACCGCGGGGTGGTTGGCATTAATAGTCCTATCAAGGATTCTGTCGCATTGATTGCAAGCTGCGGACGGAGTACGCTCCTTGATGGGGAAAATATGTGCGTATATTGATTTTCTTTGTCTTGCACCATATCCCGCAAAAGCATCGCTGCTGTCATTGCAGAGGTCATCCCCCATTTGTTAAATCCGGTAGCCACATAAAGATTTGGGGTCCTTTTTGAATACTGCCCGATATAAGGAATATCATCAAGGGTCATACAATCCTGCGTTGCCCAGCGGCATACTTCCTCCGCTTTTGGATAATGCACCTTCGTAAACGCAGAAAGTTCCGCCCAGTTTCCACCCTTTTTCCCTGTACGATGGCTGCCTCCTCCTAAGAATAACATCCCTCCATAAGAACGAAAAGAAAGTCCTTTTAAGGATTCATCCACATACATATCCTTTGTTACGGGTGCATTTTTCAGAGCGAGCACATAGGATCGATGTTGATACATTTTAAGAAAATAACTGCCGTGCTTATTCAAAAGCGGAAAATGCGTTGCCACAATGATTTTTTCTGCTTTTATCTTTCCGTGTTCTGTGGTAACGCCATCCGGCTTGAATTCCAAGATCCTTGTATTTTCAAAAATGGTCAACTCTTTTGCAAGTGCGAATAAAAACTTCAAAGGATGAAATTGTGCCTGCTTTGCCATTTTGACCGCACCTGCAACAGAAAAGGGCAAGGGTATCTCCTCCATAAATATCGCATCGCAACCAATTTGTTGTAGTGCCAGAACTTCCTTTTCAATCTTCTCTCTGTGGTCTCTTGCGTACACAAAGGAATCACATTCCTCAAAATCACAAGGAATTTCTTTCATCATTTTGCGGTATTCTATGAACGCCTCGTTTTGCGCTTGCAAATAAAGTCGCGCAAAATCAACCCCAAACCTTTGTATCATCTTGTCATAAATCAAACCGTGCTGACAAGTAATCTTAGCGGTTGTATTTTGGGTTGTTTTGCCGCATAGAGTCTCTGCCTCTGCCACAATACAATCTATCCCCGCTTGCTTTAGCATATACCCGCACAGAATTCCTGTGATTCCGCCACCAATGACAAGCACATCGGTTTTCACGTCCTCTTTTAGCATCGCAAACTTTGGGCGGGTTATATTCTCATTCCATACCGATTCCATCCAAATCACCTCACTGTTATTCTTTGTATTTTGAAAAAGAAAATACAAAAAAAGAGTAAGCTCTGCTTACTCTTTTTTTGATTCACGCTTTTGATTAGATTCTTGCAACGCCACTCTTGACTGCCGCCTCTGCAACGGCTGCAGCAACGGTTTTGCCGATTCTCTCGTCAAATGCCATAGGCAGAATATATTCTGCGTTGAGTTCTTCATCCGAAACCAGACCGGCGATTGCATAGGATGCCGCCATCTTCATTTCGTCATTGATGTCGCTGGCACGAACATCCAGAGCACCACGGAAAATTCCCGGAAAGGCAACCACGTTATTGATTTGGTTGGGATAGTCAGACCGACCTGTACCTACCACTGCTGCGCCGCCCTCTTTTGCCACATCCGGAAGGATTTCCGGAACGGGATTTGCCATTGCAAACACGATTGCACCATCCGCCATAGTACGAACCATATCAGCAGAAACAATGTTGGGTGCAGACACGCCAATAAACACATCAGCGCCTTTCATCGCATCTTGGAGGGTTCCCTCCAAATGTTCACGATTGGTAATCTTTGCAAGTTCCTTGTGCGCATCACTGAGTCCATCCATACCCTCGCAAATAATACCAAACCGGTCAACCATCACAAGGTTCTTCACGCCCAACTTCATCAGGTGCATACCAATCGCAGTACCTGCGCTTCCTGCCCCATTGATTACCACGCGAATTTTGTCGATATCCTTTTTCACAACCTTGAGTGCATTCAGCATTGCCGCCGCAACAACGATTGCGGTTCCGTGCTGGTCATCGTGGAATACAGGAATGTCACAAATTTCCTTAAGTCTTCTTTCCACTTCAAAGCAACGGGGTGCTGCAATATCCTCTAAGTTGATTCCGCCAAAGCTTCCAGAGAGCAGATAGATGGTTCTTACCAGTTCATCCACATCCTGTGTTTTGATGCAAAGAGGAAATGCGTCCACGTCTGCAAATTCCTTAAAGAGGGCACATTTTCCTTCCATAACCGGCATACCTGCCTCCGGTCCAATATCACCAAGACCCAGAACCGCAGAGCCGTCAGTGATAACAGCTACAAGGTTATGTCTGCGTGTCAATTCAAAAGATTTGTTGATATCCTTTTGGATGACAAGGCAAGGCTCTGCAACGCCGGGGGTATAAGCAAGAGAAAGTTGTTCCCGATTTTTGACAGGAGTTCTTGAAATTACTTCAATTTTACCCTGCCACTCCTGATGCTTTTTTAATGCTTGTTCTTTGATATCCATTTTTCTTCCCCTCTCTACATATCATAGGAACTTTGCCGAAGTGTCAGTTCCATTGCTTCTTCGCCAAGATATTCTTTTACATCCATCTGGAGATAGTTGCACAAATCCACCATTTCGGCAACGGTGTTAATGTTGACATCAATGCCGTTCTTGAGACGATCTTCGTAGGCATAAACCTCTTTTTCGCCGTGGGTATAGATGCGTTCTGCCCCTTCTGCCTTGGGAGATTCACGGAGTTCCCGAAGCAGGGTGGAAAGATGCTCGCGGATGGCATCTGCATCGCCAAATACTGCAGGATTGATTGCGATAAATCCGTGACAGGTGCCGCCCTTGCCGTCAATATGCGTGTGGTTAGAGGTAAGACCCATGGACAGAATGGATGTAAAGATTTCACAGAACATACCATAGCCGTAACCTTTGTGGCTTCCGTTTTGTTCGGTTTCGCCGCCGAGGGGAACGATACCGCCACCTGCTTTTGCTACAATATTTTTAAGTACATCGCTTGCATCTGAGCTACCTTTGCCTGTTGCGCCAAGCGCCCATCCCTCAGGCAGAGGTTTCTGGAGCTTGTTGTAAATCTCAAGCTTGCCGCGGGTTACTACTGTGGTAGATGCATCAAAAAAGAAGTCATAGGGTTCTGCCGGCATGGCAATGGCAATGGGGTTACTGCCAAGCATTGCCTTTCTTCCAAAGGTTGGCACCATAATCGCCTCGGAGTTGGTCATCGACATACCGATAAGCCCCTCTTTGCAAGCCATTTTCGCATAATACCCTGCAATGCCGTAGTGGTTGGAATTTCTTACCGTAACAATTGCCATACCCGTTTTCTTCGCCTTTTCGATAGCGATATTCATTGCCTTATAGCCCAGAAGTTGTCCCATACCGTCGTTACCTTCAATCACTGCAGATACCGGTGTTTCAAAAACAATTTCCGGCTCTGCTTTCGGCTTGATCAGTCCCTTTTCAATACCTTTGTGATAACGAACAAGCCGCTGCATTCCGTGAGACTCGATTCCGTAGAGGTCACTGGTCAGAAGAACGTCTACGATGATATCGCTCTCCTCTTTGGAAAATCCGAATTTCATAAACGCATCGGTACAAAACTTGTTCAATTTTTCGTACGAGTAATTGATGCTGTTGCCCATTTTTTCTTCCTCCTTGTTATTATGTAAAATTTTAACATACCAAACTCTTTTATCAGTATACCATATCATTTTGGGGATTTCAATAATATATTCCAAAAAATAGAAAGAAAATTCCCGCAATAGAGTTCTATTACGGGAATTTTGTCATTAGAATATCAAACAATTTTGGGCAGGCTTGCAGCAGCCACAGACTGACCGACTCTTCTTGCCTTTTCATCCGGAATATGAAGCTGAATTTTTTCTGCCAATTCGGGGAATTCGGTAGACAGTACCTCGTTTGCTTTTGCAAGGAGAATGGTACCGCCCTTGCCGCTGGTTACTCTTCCCATAATCAAGACATGCTTGATTTCATAGAACATTGCATAGTAAGCAATGGTGTAACCAAAATAGGTTCCAATGGTTTCATAAATATCGGCTGCACGGCTGTCCTCTTCTTCCATAAGACCCTGTACAACCTTTAGCTTTTCTGCAGGAGAAAGACTTTCATCCAGTGCAATTCCCGCTTTGGGAGCCAGTTTGATTACCGCATCCTGAGAGAAGTATTTTACGCCGCAACCATAGTCACCGCTCCATTCATCTACCATTGCACCTTTGTTGAAATCAACAGGTACAAAAGCCAGTTCGTTGAGCCAGCCTGTGATATTGCCATCCTTATCCACATATCCTGCAGCCTCACTGGTACCCATGGCAACGCCAAGTACATTGTTGTCCTCCAGACTCATTGCGCCCGCAAGCGCGGTAACATCGCCGTCGTTGGCAACCTCTACGGGTACATCGCCGATTTCTTTTGCAACATCCAGATACATATTCTTGACGTGCTTTTCAAAATCCTCATCGGACACCTTGATAAACAAGGATGCAACCATAATTTTGTTGTCAATGTAAACACCCGCCGAAGAAACACCGATGGCATCCACCCTCGGCATATGGGATGCTGCTGTCTTCATTGCATTCAGGATTCCCTCATAATGATATTTGGGGTCACTCTGCAGTTTGGGGAACCATACAACTTCTTCAGAATATACGGTCTTTCCGTCAATAACCGCAGAAACCTTACGGTCACTTCCGCCTGCATCAAACCCGATACGACATCCGTCCAGATGCCGTCCAACCGGAGAGGAACCATCGTTTTCCGCCGGAGCATCCGCTACATTTTCTACATAAACAACTTCAAAGTCTTTTTCGTATACACGAGCCATAAAGTTGAAATCAAACTCTCTTGCCCCGCCAACACGATAGGCATCGGCAATCCGCTCATAGAGATACTTGGAACCTGCCACATAAACCTTGTATCCACCCTTTGCCCAGAGCAAAGTTTTAAGAATTCGTTCTACGATTGCATAATTTTCTTCGTCGTGACCGGTGTTTTCCTGATATACATCCATTTTGTATACCGCAATCAAACCGCCATTTCTCTCTACGGAAATAGAAATTTCCTGTGATTCGGCTTTGGCAACTGCCGCCTTAAAATCTTGAATCACCTTTACCATTGGCATAAATTCAGGTTCTAATTTTGCTATCATAATACCTCTCCTTTGCTATATCTGATTTCTCCATCAAGAATGGTCATCTTGATGTCCATAGATTCATCCGTGATAATGATATCTGCACGCTTATCAACCTCAAGAGAACCAATTTCCTTATCCATTCCCAATGCTTTTGCCGGATTTAGGGATGCACAGGCAATCGCTTCATAAAACGCAAGCTCCGAATTCCGATACAGATTCCGCACCGCCTGATTAAGGTTTAACACACTTCCTGCAATGGTCCCATCCTCCATCAGGCATTGAATCCCTTTTTTATGTACCGGCTGTCCGCCCAAGGTATAATCTCCATCTGGCATTCCGCCTGCTCTGATGCAATCGGTAATCAAGCAGAGTTTACTTCCTTTAATCTTGGCAATCAGCTCAAAAAGGCCTTGATTGACATGGAAGGTGTCTGCGATCAGTTCCACACTGACATCGTTGCCCGCAAGTGCCGCACCAACCACACCGGGACTTCGATGAGAAAGTGCCGTCATTGCATTAAACAGGTGCGTAGTGTGGCGAACCCCTTTTTTAATTCCCGCATTTGCCTCATCAAAGCTTGCATTGGTATGACCCATGGAAATCAAAACATCGGTGTTTTGCGAAACCTTTTCGATACACTCTTCTGCTCCGTCAACCTCAGGAGCAACAGTGAACAGTTTAACGATATCCTTATGCTTGATGATAAAATCGGCATCCGGTCTTAAAATATGTTCTTCTGCCTGTGCGCCTTTCTTCGCAGGATTGATGAATGGTCCCTCGCTGTTGACGCCCAGAATTCTGGCACCGTAATATTCTCCACAGTTTTTGACATTTCTTACCGAATCAAAAGCTGCCTCAATTTCTTGCTTGGAAACTGTCATGGTTGTGGGACACCAGGATGTGACACCATTTTGGATGATCCCTTCTGCCATCACACGAATGCCTTCTTCTTCGCCATCAGAAACATCTTTGCCCAGATATCCGTGAATATGCATATCCACAAGTCCCGGTGCAACCAGCTTGCCGTTGGCATCAATAATCTCATAGTCCGCATTGTCAATTTCCTTTGCAGGAACAATACTTTGAATTTTCTGGTCAAAAATGATTGCATAGTCTTCTAATATTTGATTCTGCAATACAATTTTTCCGTTTATGATACATTTCATTGTATTTCCTCCTTTACAAAAGTTGTTGTCTTAAGTAAACTATACCATACATTTTTTTGAAAATCAATAGTTTTCTATGTAAACTTTACATTGCATTTTTCTTTGTTGCCTTCTCTGAAGTTTTATGTTATTCTATGAACAACAGGAGGTGCACTATGGCAGAGCAAATTCCCGTACAGATTGTTGCACGTATTTATAATGATTTTTCTACAAAATTCGGCATCCCGCGTCAAAGCGGCATCGTCAATGCACTTACTTCAGTAATTGTGTTAGAGCCTGAATATCGCAACCCGGATGTTTATCGTGGTATGGAGGGATATTCTCATCTTTGGTTGCTTTGGCAATTTTCCGAAGCAGAACAGGAAGGCTGGTCCCCCACCGTGCGTCCTCCCAAGCTTGGCGGAAACAAAAAAATCGGGGTATTTGCAAGCCGTTCCCCCTTCCGCCCGAATCGGATTGGTTTATCCTCCGTTCGCTTGGAACGCATTGAATTGCAAAGTCCCAACGGTCCTTTGCTTTATGTAACCGGTGCAGATTTAATGAACGGAACACCGATTCTGGACATCAAACCCTATCTCCCTTATACCGATTCTCACCCCGATGCCTTGGGTGGTTATGCCGTAACACCCAAAGAGCAACTTCTCAAGGTTTGTTGTCCCGATTCTCTGTTGAATCAGTTACCGCAAGAGCTCCACGCAGGTTTGTTCGCCCTTTTGGAACAAGACCCACGCCCCGGTTATCACGGAGATTCAGAGCGTATCTACGGTATTGCCTTAGGGGATTTTGACGTACGTTTTACCGTAAAAGACACCACCCTTACGGTGGTTGAAATTCTGCAATCCGGATCAAAATAGACATATGCTTGTTCTTTTTTTATGTTGACCGCCATAGTTATAGTATGGGAGGTCTGCTTATGAAAAAAAAGGATGCTATTATCGTTCGGATCCAAGAATTGTTTTGGGAAGAAAAACGGAATTATTTATTGATTCTTCTCCTCTTTTTTTTAGGATTGCTTTTGGGCTGTATTGCCGCTGCTTCCTCCAAGCCGGAAACCGTGGGCGAACTGAAGAATTATTTTGACCGTTTCTTTTCGGTACTTATGTTGCAGGGCAGCGTAAAAAGCGAGGCTTTTCGGCTTTCTTTGATGAGCCACTTCTTTTTTGCGTTCTGGTTGTGGGTTTGCGGATGGTCAGTCTGGTCTTTGCCGGTGGGATTTCTGCAAGTTTTCCTCAAGGGATTCCGCAACGGCTTTACCCTCACCAGTCTTTGCCTGTGTTATCGGTTAAAGGGGGTTCTTTTTACCCTTATCGCCATTTTGCCACAGCAGATATTACTGCTCCCTGTCATCGGTGTCTATTTGGTATCACAGGTTCACTTTGCAGGAGACCGCAGTCGCTTGCACAGAGGAATTATGTCACCGGAATTAAAAAGGCAGATTTATGGGCATCATATCATTGTGACAGGTTGTTTTCTCCTGTTTCTCCTATTGATTGCTTTTATGGAAGGCTATGTCACGCCGACACTTCTGCAACCTCTGTGCAATTTCTTTTTGTAAGAATTTTGTTTTTTTCTTAAAAAACTCTTGTCAAAAGAAGAGAAATTATGTAAAATAGAGAGGCTGTTAAGGAGGGTTGTTTTATGGACGCTTGGATGAATGAATATTTCACCTATCTGGAACACGAAAAACAGGTTTCATTAAATACGCTGGATTCTTATAAACGGGATATTTTGCAATATGCGGAATATATCCAAAGCGAGCATCTTTCTCGCTTTGATGAGGCAAGCAGTACCACTGTTTTGAATTACTTGCTTTTCATGCAGAAGCAAGGCAAGGCATCTGCCACCATCTCCCGTAACTTAGCATCCCTGCGTTCGATGTACCGATTTTTCATCCGTAAACATCGCCTGTCTACTGACCCTACCGAAAACATCCACGGCTTTAAGGCGGAGAAAAAACTACCGGAAATCCTTACCAACCAAGAGGTGGAGCTTCTTCTGGAACAACCTCGTTGCAAGGATTTCAAGGGATACCGTGACAAAGCAATGCTGGAGCTTTTATATGCCACCGGAATGCGGGTAACCGAACTGATTTCCCTACGGCTTTCCGATTTGAATCTTTCGGTGGGCTACATCAACTGCGAACATCACGGACAGAATCGGGTCATTCCCATCTACACCGTGGCAAAGGACACCATCAAAGCCTATCTGGACCACGCACGCAGTCAACTCCCTGCCATTCAGGATGAGGACATCCTCTTCCTGAACTTAAGCGGCAAGCAGTTGACCAGACAGGGGTTCTGGAAAATCATCAAGCATTACAAAGACAGTGCCGGCATCAAAAAAGAGATTACCCCGCACACCTTGCGGCATTCTTTTGCGATACACTTGTTGGAAAATGGTGCCGACCTGAAATCCATTCAGGAGATGCTTGGGCATATGGATATTGCATCCACCCAGATTTATGCGCAAATTGTAAAGAACAGATTGCAGGATGTCTATCAAAAAGCACATCCTCGTGCAAAGGCTTAATTCTACATACATTTTACCAAGGAGGAATTGTTTATGAAAGTATTGGTTATCGGCAGCGGCGGACGGGAACACACCATCATCTGGAAACTGAGCCAAAGCCCGAAGGTTGATAAAATTTATGCAGCGCCCGGAAATGGCGGTATTTCCGAGCTTGCAGAGTGCGTTCCCATCTCTGTGATGGATTTTGACGCATTGACCAAATTTGCAAAGGAAAACACCATCGACTTAACTGTAGTTGCCCCGGATGATCCTTTGGCAGCAGGTGCAGTAGACGCATTTGAGGCAGCCGGCTTGCGGGCATTTGGTCCCAACCGTGCAGCCGCAATCATTGAGGGCAGCAAAGCGTTTTCCAAAGATTTGATGAAGAAATACAACATTCCCACTGCAAAGTACGAGGTTTTTGACAACAGCGCTGATGCCATTGCTTATATCCAAAGCGAGGGCAAGTTTCCTGTTGTGGTAAAGGCTGACGGACTGGCTTTGGGGAAGGGCGTTATCATTGCCCAGAATTTTGCAGAGGCAGAAACCGCCGTTCACGAAATTATGGACGACAAGGTATTTGGCGCAGCCGGCGGCAAAGTTGTCATTGAGGAATTTTTGATAGGACCCGAAATCTCCGTTTTGGCATTCACTGACGGAAAGACCTTAAAACCTATGGTTTCTGCACAGGACCACAAGCGTGCCTATGACAATGATGAGGGCTTAAACACCGGTGGTATGGGAACCTTTTCTCCCAGCAGAATTTACACTGCCGAACTGGAAAAGGAATGTATGGAGAACATCTTCCTCCCCACCATGCACGCAATGAATGCCGAGGGCCGCACCTTCAAAGGGGTTCTCTACTTTGGTTTGATGAAAACCGCAGACGGGGTTAAAGTGATTGAATACAACTGCCGTTTTGGCGACCCTGAAACACAGGTGGTACTCCCCCGACTCAAAACCGATTTGTTTGATATTTTTGAGGCTGTCATCGATGAAAAACTGGATTCCATTGATATTGAATGGGAAGACAATGCCGCAGTTTGTGTAGTACTTGCCTCCGGCGGCTATCCCCAGAGCTACAAAAAGGGGTATCCTATTGACGGCATCAAACAGGCTGAAAGCCTTGGCGCACTGGTGTTCCACGCAGGAACCGTCTATGAGGAAGGGTGCTTTAAGACCAACGGCGGTCGGGTTCTGGGCGTAACCGCAACCGGCAGGGATTTGGATGCCGCCATCAAGGAAGCATACCGCTTTGTGGATGTAGTTTCTTTTCAGGATATGCACTTTAGAACTGACATTGGTATCAAAAAGAATCAATAAAAAAATGGTCGTTTCATTGAAACGACCATTTTTGCGATTTTTTCAAGAAAAACCTTGCTATTTCGCGAGAAACATAGTATAATATTATGAATAATCAGTTGTAGAGAAAGCAGGTTACTTGGATGACAAAAAGCAGACTTACACTTCCTCTTGTTCCCTTGAGAGGATTGACCATATTTCCCGGGATGTCCTTGCACTTTGATGTAGGTCGTCCCAAGTCTATTGCGGCGGTACGCCGTGCTATGAATACGGACAAGCTGGTGTTTCTTTGCTATCAAAATGACATTGATGTGGAAGCCCCTCAGCGGAGTGATTTGGCAAAGGTTGGTACCGTTGCGGAAATCCGCCAGATTTTGAATCTTCCTGACGGGAACATTCGTATTCTGGTGGAAGGCTTATACCGCGGACGCATCACCCGTTTTACTGATAGTGAAGAACTTACCGTAGTCAATGTTTCCAGACTGGAAAGCGTTCCCTTTAACGACGGAATCCACGCACAGGTACAGATGCGAAGGGTGTTCCATTTGATTGAGCAGTTTTTGGATTTGTATGACCGTCTTTCACCGGAGGCGCTTGCCTCTTTGCTCACCATTGAGGACCCCGGCGAAATGGCAGATGTAGTAATTTCCAACTTCCCCATCAAACCGCAACTGAAGCAAGAGATTTTGGATGCAATTTCTGTGGAGGAACGTCTGGAGCGTTTGATCGCTATCATCACCGACGAAATCCGGCTCCTTGAAATTGAAAAAGAAGTTATGGATAAGGTGCAGACCAATCTGGACCAGAACCAAAGGGACTATGTTCTGCGGGAAAAACTGCACGTGATTCAGGAAGAATTGGGTGAAGACGATGCCGTAGAATCGGACATCAAAAAATTCCGTGCAGAATTAGAATCCCGCCCCTTGCCTGAGGCTGTGGCAACCAAGATTGAAGAAGAAATCGTCCATCTTGGAAAAACCCATCCCTTCTCTCAGGAATACGGCGTGGTAGAAAATTATATTGAAACCGTCCTTTCCCTCCCTTGGGAAAAGGAAACTGAGGATTGTCTTGACACCCGTCTTGCCCGCAAGATTCTTGACCGTGACCATTGCGGTCTGGAAAAAGTGAAAGAGCGCATTTTGGAATATATCGCAGTGCGCAAGCTCTCCGGCAATCCTAAGAGTAACATTCTGTGTCTGGTAGGACCTCCCGGTGTGGGAAAAACCTCCATTGCCCGCTCTCTTGCAGAGGCGCTTGGCAGAAAATACACCCGCATCAGCCTTGGCGGTGTGCAGAACGAATCGGAAATTCGTGGTCACCGCAAAACCTATGTGGGAGCGATGCCCGGCAGAATCATCGAGGCATTGAAGTATGCAGGCAGCAACAACCCCTTGATGCTCTTTGATGAGATTGACAAAATGTCACGGGATTATAGCGGAGACCCTGCGTCCGCAATGCTGGAGGTATTTGATCCGGAACAGAATCAGAACTTCCGTGACCATTATATTGAACTCCCCTTTGACCTTTCCAAAGTACTTTTGATTGCAACTGCAAATACCTTGGACACCATTCCCAAGCCATTGCTGGACCGAATGGATATCATTGAGGTTTCGGGGTATACTCCTGAGGAAAAACTGGCAATCGCCAAAAAGCATCTGATTCCCAAGCAGAGAAAGTTACACGGACTCAACACCGCTCAGTTAACCTTCTCCGCATCTTCTTTGCCCGCCTTGATTGACGGCTATACCAGAGAGTCTGGCGTGCGAAGCTTAGAGAGAAAGATTGCTGCCCTCTGTCGTAAAACCGCAATGCGGTTGGTAGACACACCGGAAACTACTTCTGTTTCGGTTACTGCAAAAAATTTGCAGGACTTTTTAGGAAAACAGATTTATCACTATGACAAAACTGCGGAACAAGACCAGATTGGTCTGGTTACCGGTCTTGCGTGGACCGAAAGCGGTGGCGATACCCTCTCAGTAGAAGTAAACCTGATGCCAGGCAGCGGCAAGTTGGAGCTGACCGGAAACTTAGGCGATGTGATGCAGGAATCTGCAAAGGCGGCATTAAGCTTTGTGAGAGCCAACACCTTCCGTTTTGGCATTGCGCAAGATTTTTATAAAACTACCGACATTCACATCCATGTGCCCGAAGGTGCAATCCCCAAGGATGGTCCCTCCGCAGGCATCACTATGGCAACAGCATTGATTTCCGCCCTGTCCGGAAGACCTGTCAACCACTTGGTTGCAATGACCGGCGAAGTGACTTTGCGTGGTCGTGTGCTTCCCATCGGCGGATTGAAAGAAAAGACCCTTGCCGCATTCCGGATGGGCATCAAGACGGTAATCATTCCGGACGAGAATCGTCCTGATTATGAAGAATTGCCCCAAAAGATCAAAGATAGCCTGAAATTTGTGTTTGCCAAAACTATGGACACCGTTCTGGAAACTGCTCTTCTTCCCACTCCCAAGCGGGACAGAACTCCTGCCAAACAGGAGATGCAGTACATAGAATCGTTGCTTGGTGGCAAAGAGGTTTCCGGCAATCAAATCAGCGCACAAAGCAACTGATACAAGGAGGCGCTTATGGATTATATTGACGCAAAATTTCTGCTGACTGCAGTAAAACCCAGTCAGTATCCCGATACCTTGATTCCGGAGGTTGCTTTCGTCGGGCGTTCCAATGTGGGAAAATCCTCCCTCATCAACTGCCTGACCAATCGCACCAAGCTGGCTCGTACCAGCAGTACCCCCGGAAAGACTGCAACCATCAATTTTTATGACATTGCCGGCAGCTATCGGTTGGTAGACCTACCCGGTTATGGTTATGCAAAGGTTGCAAAGGCAGAGCTTGCGCGTTGGAGCCAGATGATTGAAACTTATCTTTCCGACCGCTTTAATCTGGTTCAGGTGATTCAGCTGGTGGATGCCCGGCATAAGCCCACCAAGGACGACATCACTATGATGAGCTGGATTCGGCATTTTGGCTTTACTCCGGTGGTGGTTGCAACCAAACTGGACAAGCTGAAAAAATCACAGATTGAAGCCAACCTGACCCAGATTTATGAAACCCTTGAGTTGGATGATGATTCCATCCTTCTTCCCTTCTCTTCTGAGACCAAAGAGGGGCGTGAAGAAGTCGCTGAGGTCATTGACCTTGTTTGCAGCAGATTCAATCCGGACCAAGGAGATATCCTGAACAAATAATCACACAAAGGAGCCTGTATTATGATTAACAAACCACGGGGAACTGAAGATATTCTTCCTGTTGACAGTCCGCTCTGGCAAAAGATTGAGCAAGCGGCAAGAGAGGTTTGTGCCTCTTATGGTTATCGGGAAATCCGCACCCCTGTTTTTGAGGACACCGCTTTGTTCCAACGAGGCGTTGGCGACACCACTGATGTGGTACAAAAAGAGATGTATACCTTTGAGGACAAGGGTGGGCGCAGCATCACGCTTCGCCCGGAGGGAACCGCCTCTTTGGCACGGAGTTTTATTGAAAACTCCCTCTATGCGGACCCTCAGCCTACCAAACTGTTCTATCTTATTTCCTGCTACCGCTATGAAAAACCCCAATCGGGTCGGTTGCGGGAATTCCATCAGTTCGGTATCGAATGTTTTGGCGGCACATCGGATGCCACCGATGCGGAGGTCATTGCTTTGGCGCTCTCCTTCTTTGAAAAGGTGGGCGTGAAAGGGTTAAAGCTGAACCTCAACAGCATTGGATGTCCGGTTTGCAAAAAGGAATATAACGAAAAACTGCGGGAATACTTTGGCCAGCACCAAGACAAGCTGTGCGAAACCTGTCATACCCGATTGGAAAAGAATCCCATGCGCATCATTGACTGCAAATCCGAAATCTGTTCGGCAATTGCCAAGGATGCGCCCAAGATGATTGACCACCTCTGCCCCGATTGTAAGGCACACCTTGACAAGACTCTTGCTTATCTGGATGCAGTTGGCATCTCTTACACCATCGATTCTTCTATCGTACGTGGCCTTGATTATTACACCCGCACGGTATTTGAAATTACTTCCGACGCCCTTGGCGCACAATCCACCGTCTGTGGCGGCGGTCGTTACAACGGTTTGGTTGAGGAATTGGGCGGAAAGCCTACTGAAGGCATCGGCTTTGCGGTAGGTCTGGAACGACTGATTATGATTCTCAAAAGCCAGAATCCCGACAATCTCATTCCGGAAAATCACCCCCGTGTATTCTTTGCCGCAATCGGCGACACTGCTGATATCGAAGCGCAAAAACTGGTCTATGCGTTGCGTCAAAAAGGTTGTTATGCAGAACGTGACCTTTGCGGCAGAAGCATCAAGGCTCAGATGAAATACGCCAACAAATTGGGGGCGGCATACAGTATGGTGCTTGGCGATGATGAAATTGCCAGTGGCAAAGCAGAACTGAAAAATATGGAGGACGGATCGGTGCAAACCGCCAACCTGAATCCGGACGAAATTTTCCAAATCATCAAGTAAAAATCCCAAGGAGGTTCATAATATGCAGTTTGAAACTATGGCAGGGCTGAAGCGTACCCATATGTGTACCGAGCTCTCTGCAAAAAATCAGGGCGAAACCGTCACCTTGACCGGTTGGGTTGCCCGCAACAGAAAACTGGGTGGCGTAAATTTTGTTACGCTCCGTGACCGCACCGGTATTGTTCAGCTTTCCTTTAACGACGAAAGCGACCGTGCGATTTTTGAAAAAGCAGAACAGTTAAAGAGTGAATATGTCATCGCAGTACAAGGAACTGTGCTGCTGCGTACACCGGAAAACATCAATCCCCAGATGAAAACCGGCGAAATCGAGGTGTTTGTTACCGAACTTCGTATCCTGAACGGAGCGGAAACTACCCCCTTCTATATTGAAGAGGACATCGACACCAACGATGCTCTGCGTTTGAAGTATCGGTATCTTGACCTGCGTCGTCCGGATATGCAGCGGAATATGATTCTCCGCCACAAAATCACCAAGCTGGCACGGGACTACTTTGACAAGAACGGATTTCTGGAACTGGAAACCCCGATGCTTACCAAAAGCACCCCTGAAGGTGCCCGTGACTATCTGGTTCCCAGCCGTGTGCATCCCGGCAGTTTCTATGCACTGCCCCAGTCCCCCCAGCTGTACAAACAGCTTTTGATGTTGGCGGGCTATGATCGTTATTTCCAGGTGGCAAGATGCTTCCGTGACGAGGATTTGCGTGCAGACCGTCAGCCGGAATTTACCCAGCTGGATATGGAGCTTTCCTTTGCAGATATCGATACCATCATCGAACTGAACGAAGGCTTTTTGAAGAAAATTTTTGAAGAGGTTCTGGATATCAAGGTGGAAACACCCTTCCTCCGCCTCCCCTATGCAGAGGCAATGGATCGCTTTGGTTCTGACAAACCGGACACTCGTTTTGGAATGGAGTTCATTGATATTTCCGATGCAGTAAAAGACTGCGATTTCAAAGTATTCTCCGGTGCCATTGAACAGGGCGGCAGCGTTCGTTGTATCGTTGCAGAAGGCTTAGGCGAAAAGATGACCAGAAAGACTCTGGATTCCCTTGGAGAATATGTCAAGACCTACCGGGCAAAGGGTATGGCTTGGATTGTGGTAGAAGACGGTGGGCTGCGCTCACAAATCACCAAGTTCCTGTCCGAGGCTGAGGTACAGGCAATCCTTAACAAAACCCAGGCCAAAGTTGGGGATGCAATTTTAATTATTGCAGACACCAATCAAGTGGTTTATGATGCCCTCGGCAATCTGCGTCTGGAGGTTGCACGGCGGTTTGACCTGATTGACAAGAACAAGTTCAACTTCCTGTGGGTAACTGACTTCCCGCTTCTTGAATATGACGAGGACGAAAATCGTTATGTTGCAAAGCATCACCCCTTTACCCATCCGGTTGATGAAGATATTGACAAGCTGGAAACTGCACCGGGCGAGGTTCGGGCAAAGGCCTATGATATTATCTTAAACGGTACCGAAATCGGTGGCGGAAGTTTGAGAATCTTCCACACCGACCTGCAGGAAAAAATGTTCAAAGCCCTTGGCTTTACCAAGGAAGAAGCTTGGGAACGTTTTGGTTTCCTGATGGAAGCCTTCAAGTACGGCACCCCGCCCCACGGCGGACTTGCTTACGGGCTTGACCGTCTGGTAATGATTATGGCAGGTTGTGACTCCATCCGTGATGTCATTCCCTTCCCGAAAGTTCAAACTGCTGCCGAAATTATGAACGGTTCCCCCTCCGAGGTTGACAAAAAGCAGTTGGATGAGTTGTTTATTGCGGTAACTGCCGCCAAAGAAGAAAGCGAACAGAAAGGATAAGACCATGCAAAACGTATATGATACCCTAAAAGAGCGTGGACTGATTGCACAGACCACCCACGAAGAAGAAATCCGGAAAATCTTAGGCGAGAAAAAGATTACCTTTTATATCGGCTTTGACCCCACTGCAGACAGCCTGCATATCGGTCACTTTATGCAGTTGATTGTGATGAAGCATATGCAGAACGCCGGACACCGCCCCATTATTCTTCTGGGCGGTGGTACCACTATGGTTGGTGACCCCACCGGAAAAACCGATATGCGCCCGATGATTACTCAGGAAGAAATCCAGAAGAACGCAGACAACTTCAAGGTACAAATGTCCAAGTTCATTGATTTCAGCGACGGCAAAGCCCTGATGGTAAACAACGCCGACTGGTTGCTCAAGCAGAACTATGTTGATTTTCTGCGGGAGGTTGGTGTGCATTTCTCGGTAAACCGGATGCTGACTGCAGAATGCTTTAAGACCCGTTTAGAGAGAGGTCTCTCCTTCCTGGAATTCAACTATATGCTGATGCAGAGCTTTGACTTCTACAAGCTCTACAAGGAGCACGATTGCCTGATGGAATTCGGTGGCGACGACCAATGGTCCAACATCATCGGCGGCATTGAACTGATTCGCCGGAAAGAGGGTAAGCAGGCTTACGGTATGACCTTCACCCTGCTCACCACCTCCGAGGGCAAAAAGATGGGCAAAACTGAAAAAGGTGCCCTCTGGCTTGACCCCGAAAAGGTATCTCCCTATGAATTTTATCAATACTGGAGAAATGTGGATGACAAGGATGTTATCCGTATGCTGAAGTTGGTTACCTTCCTGCCTATGGAGCAGATTGCAGAATACGAAAAACTGGAGGGGCAGGAGCTCAACAAGGTAAAATGTATCCTCGCTTACGAAGTGACCAAGATGGTACATGGCAAAGAGGCTGCCGATGCTGCCAACGATGCGGCAACCGCAATCTTTGGCGGTGGCGGAAACACCGAAAATATGCCCTCTGAAACCATCAGCAAGGCAGACCTTGGGGACGGTTTGAATGTTCTTGATTTGCTGACTATGGTAAAGCTGATTCCCTCAAAAGGCGAAGGCAGACGACTGATTCAGCAAAACGGCTTGAGCATCAACAACGAAAAGGTGACTACCGTTGACCTGATGGTAACTGCCGATATGTTTGGCGAGGACGGATTAATTATCAAAAAAGGTAAGAAAACCTTCCTTCGTTTGATTCTTGGATAAAAAAATCCCGTGATACTTAGTATCACGGGATTTTTGTTTATCTTTCAATCAGGCAGACTGCATAAGCGGAAATTCCCTCGCCTCTGCCCTCAAATCCGAGATGTTCGGTGGTGGTTGCCTTGATATTAATTACATCCTCCTCTACGCGCAAAACCTCTGCAAAGCGAGTGCGCATTTGCGGGATAAATTCTGCCAATTTCGGTTTCTGTGCAACAATGGTGGCATCGATATTGCCCAGACTCCAGCCTTGCCTTGAGAGGAGATTTTTTACATAGGAAAGCAGTTGCATACTATCTGCCCCTTTGTAGGTCGGGTCGGTGTCGGGAAAATGCTTTCCAATATCTCCAAGTCCCGCCGCACCAAGCAGCGCATCCATAACTGCGTGGGTCAGCACATCAGCATCGGAGTGTCCAAGCAAACCAAGACAATAGGGAATCGAAACACCGCCTAAAATCAAGGCTCTGTCCTCCACCAACTGATGCACATCATATCCAAATCCAACTCTCATCTTCCCACCTCATTCTCCTTGTAAATTGCATCGGCAAACAGCATATCCTCCGGCGTGGTTATCTTGATATTGCGGTAATCACCTTCTACGATTTTGACCGGAATCTTTGCGTGTTCCAGAACCGATGCATCATCGGTAACTGCCACATCATCCTCTTTTGCCTTTTGGTGCGCCATGCGAATCACTTCAGTATGGAATCCTTGTGGGGTCTGCACCGCCATCAAGGTTTCTCTTGGTAGGGTTTCTTGTACCACCCCATCCGCCATTGCCTTGATCGTGTCTTTGACCGGAACGGCGGGGATTGCCCCCTGATAGGTATCAAGGGCAGATAGTACCGCCCGAATTTCTTTCCGGCTTACAAAGGGACGGGCACCGTCGTGAATCAACACCCGCTCTTCTTCCACCTGCGCCAATCCGCAACAGACCGATTCCTGTCGGGTAGCACCGCCGGCAACCACTGTCTTAATTTTGTCAATTGCATACTCTTTCACCATATCCCAAATCAGCGGAATTTCCTCCTTGCGGGTTACAATGAT
>JAZNKC010000063.1:0-8233 GCA_045578365.1 Ructibacterium sp. | reverse complement strand
ATTTGGCAACCTCCCGGCAGGGGAAGCCGCACCCGCCCGCAACGGGCAAGAAGGGGTCCCATAATCAAAAAGGATGCACGAAGCTTATTGACCAGCTCTAAAGGAGCGGTCTTTCTTCGCCCGCCCGACGGAAAGGATACTGTGACAGTGCCATCCATATGGCGGGCATAGTTTGCACCCATACAAAGAAGAAGCTCCCCCATACACGCTGTGTCGGAAAGCTCCGGAATATGAGAAAAAACAGACTCGCCCTCGGACAAAAGACCGGCGGCAAGAATCGGGAGTGCGGCGTTTTTGCTGCCGCTGATGGAAACGGTTCCAAAGAGATTACCCTCAGGAGAAATGATGTATTGGGACATAGCAGTATTCCTTTCCGCAATCTGTAATACTTATCAGTATAGACAGGATTTTCAGGTTCTATGCGGGCGGATACAAAATATCCGCCCATAGGCTTAAAACAGCGGTAGCCGCTTTCCGGGTTCTTCCCAAAAGGCAATCGGTGGAATCAGGGGCACAGAGTCATTGTTTTGAAACAATGCTACTGCGTAAATCGGTAAAAAAGTTCTTCCGTAGTCCACATCTTCCCAAAAACCAACCATAGCATCCATAGTATCAAATCCTCCCTTTTGCATATCATAATTTTGTGACAATGTTAGTTTGAAGAAAATCAAAAAATATATGTTGCAAAAACTATGGCAGATGTGATATAATGACCCTGGTTTATTAAAAAATTTTTTTAGGGGGAATCTTTACCTTATGGACAGTAGTCTGGGGCTGATACTTTGGCTCGTTGTACTTATCCTGTGTTCGTCATTTTTTTCGGCAACCGAGACGGCGTTTTCGTCGCTGAACCGGATTCGACTGAAAAATCTTGCCAATGGCGGTAATAAGAGAGCGGAATTGGCACTTTCTATGTCAGAAAATTATGACAAAGTGCTTTCCAGTATTTTGATTGGAAACAATGTGGTCAATATTGCGGCATCTTCTCTTGCAACCGTTTTGTTTTTGAAATATTTTCCGGTTTACGGGGTGACCCTTTCTACCGTGGTGATGACGGTGCTGGTGTTGATTTTTGGTGAGATTTCACCCAAAAGTCTTGCCAAGGAATCACCGGAAAGCTTTGCAATGTTTTCCGCACCCATTTTACGGGTGGTGATGACTGTTCTTGCACCCTTTAACTGGTTGTTTGGACTCTGGAAAATTTTGCTCAACAAATTGTTCCATACCGAGAACCAACAAGGGATTACTGAAGAAGAGCTTCTTACCATCGTGGAGGAGGCGCAGAGCGAAGGCGGCATTGACGAGCAGGAGGGTGACCTGATTAAGAGCGCCATTGAGTTCAATGATATGGAGGCAGGCGAGATTCTGACCCCCCGTGTGGATTTGACCGCTGTGGATATTGAAGAGGACCACCAAGTCATTTACAATACCTTTATGGAAACCAAGTTTTCACGGATTCCGGTTTATAAGGAAACCATAGACAACATTGTGGGTGTGATTCACCAACGTGACTTTTTTGTGATGCTCCGCACCAAGGGACAGACCTTGGAGGACATCATCAAACCGGCAATTTTTGTATCGGACTCCATTAAGATTTCCAAACTGATTAAGCATCTGCAAAAATCCCAGGCACATATGGCAATCGTTGCGGATGAATATGGCGGCACCAAGGGTATCGTTACCATGGAAGATATTCTGGAGGAGCTGGTGGGTGAAATCTGGGACGAACACGATGACGTGGTTGAGGATGTAGAAAAACTGAGCGAAACCGAATATCTGGTTTCGGGCAGTGCAGACATCGAAGAAATTTTAGAATTGTTTGACATTCGGGAAGAAACGGAGCAGAACACCGTGACCGGATGGGTGATGGAAAAATTGGAAAAAATGCCCGAAATCGGGGATATGTTTGAAACCGATACCCTGCGGGTCACCGTCAAGGAATTAGACGGCAGACGGGTGGGCAAGGTATTGATGGAATCCATCCCGCAAAAAGAAGAATAAAAAACCGTGTGGCTTTGCCACACGGTTTTTCTTATTCTTCGGGGATTCCAAAATCAAAACCGATTTGTTCGATTCCCTTATCCGCATCCCGAATGATGCTTCCCGCTGCAGGGATGTTCCGGCTGCGGTAGTGGGAGGTGTTCCCGATTCCGCTCTGGTCTGCCGGAGTGACCTGCTTGACCGTTGCGTTTTTCCGCAGGGTGAACACATTGACACCCTGACTGCTACGGGTGGTCTTTACCGGAATCTTTTCGGTGTTTACGGTGAGTGCCTTGTCGGCGGTGCTAATCAGCATAATCTCAATGTCTTGCTTTAAGTGGAGCATTCCCGCAAGCGGTGAGTTGGTGGAGAAACCACCGGTCAGCTTTTTGCGGTTGGACTTGGTTGCATAACTGCTCAGCGGAATCTTGGCACACTTTCCGTTTGCAAAAGCAAAGAGCAGATGCCCGCTGTAATCGTCGCTGAGTATCATACCGAGGATATTATCCTTCTCTGCCATACCCAAAAGATTGGGCAGATATTCACCCAGCTGACTGGCTTTGCCGTCGGGAATATCGCTGGCACGGAGCTTATATACATCGCCGCTTTCTGCAAAGAACAGCAGTTCGCTGCGGTTGGAGGCATCCACCTCCTGAATAATACAGTCGTCCTCTTTGAGTCGTTGCTCCCCGCTGGTACGCAGAGAAACCAGAGAAATCTTTTTGAGATAATTATCCTTGGTGCGGAACAGCTTGACAGGATAATCCTCCACCAACTGTTCTTCCTTGATGTCTACGGTCACCTCTGCCTCGGAAATCAGTTGGGTGCGGCGGTCAGAACCATATTTCTTTGCCGCTTCCCGCAACTGTTTTTCAATGATTTTGTTGACCTTTGCCTTGCTCTTTTGTACCTCTTCAAGGTCTTTGATCTCGGCTTTCAGGTTTTCAATCTCTGCCACGTGTTTGAGGATGTAGTCCTTATTGAGGTTACGCAGTTTGATTTCTGCCACAAATTCTGCCTGCATCTCGTCGATGCCAAAGCCTGCCATCAGGTTGGGAACAACAAGGGCGTCTTCCTCGGTTTCCCGTACGATTTTTACCGCCTTGTCAATGTCTAAAAGAATCAGGGCAAGACCCTCTAACAGATGGAGCTTGTCGCTCTTTTTGGCAATGTCAAACGCCACTGAACGCAGCACGCAGCTACGGCGGAACCGCAGCCATTCGCACAGAATGTCATTGACCCCAAGCACCAGAGGAGAACCCTCCACCAGAATATTGAAGTTACAGCCAAAGCTGTCCTGGAGCGGGGTCATACGATACAGCTTTGCCATCAGCTTTTCGGGGTCGGTACCACGCTTTAAGTCAATGGTCAGCTTCATACCGGTTTTGTCGGTTTCGTCACGGATATCCGAGATTTCCTTGATTTTGCTTGCCTTGACCAAATCCACGATTTTCTCAACGATTGCCTCCACCGTGGTGGTGTAGGGAATCTCGGTAATATCAATACAGTTTTGCTTTTTGTCATAGGTATAAGTGGCACGCATCTTAAAGCTGCCTCTACCGGTTTTGTAAATTTCCCGCATCTCATCCTTGTTATAGATGATGGACGCCCCAAAGGGAAAGTCCGGTGCCGGCATGACTTCAAGCAGGTCTGCCTCCGGGTCTTTCATTACTAAAACCGTTGCCTCACAAAGCTCTCTTAAGTTAAAGCTGCAGATGTTGGATGCCATACCTACTGCAATACCCTGATTGGGGTTTGCCAACACATTGGGGAAGGTGGTAGGCAGCAGCACCGGTTCCTTCATGGTTCCGTCGTAGTTGTCTACAAAGTCGATGGTGTTCTTGTCCATATCCCGAAAAATCTCGCTGCAGACTTTGGAAAGCTTGACCTCGGTATAACGGGAGGCGGCGTATGCCATATCACGGGAATACTGCCGGCCAAAGTTACCCTTGGAATCCACCAAAGGCAGGAGCAAAGAGCCGTTACCCTCGGTCAGACGAACCATGGTTTCATAAATCGCTTGGTCGCCGTGGGGGTTTAACCGCATGGTCTGGCCCACCACATTGGCGGACTTGGTCCGGTTGCCGCTAAGCAAACCCATCTTATACATGGTATAGAGCAGCTTGCGGTGAGAGGGCTTAAATCCGTCAATTTCCGGAATGGCACGGGAGATGATCACACTCATGGCATAGGGCATATAGTTCTGCTCTAAGGTTTGGGTGATTTGTTGTTCTTCAATCATCGGTTTCATATGCACACTCCTTACATTACATCAGTAAGGTCAATAAATTGATGCCCTACATTTGCAATATGCTCTTTTCTGCCCGCCAGATTGTCGCCCAATAACAAATCAAACATCATCTGTGTCTTTTCTACATCGTCGGGCATCACCTTAATCAGGCGGCGGGTTTCGGGGTTCATGGTGGTTTCCCACATCATTTCGGGCTGGTTTTCACCAAGTCCCTTGCTTCGCTGAATGGTATATTTTTTTCCTTCCAGCTTTTTCAGGATGTCCGCTTTTTCGGTTTCATTAAAGGCGAAATAGGACTTGTCCTTACAGGTGATTTCATAGAGGGGGGATTCTGCGATATACACATATCCCTTTTCAATCAGGGTGGGCACCAGTCGGTAAATCATGGTCAGAACCAAGGTGCGAATCTGGTAGCCGTCCACGTCGGCATCGGTACAGATGATGACCTTGCTCCACCTGAGATTGTTCAAATCAAAGGAGTTGAGATCCTTGTTATGCTTGGTGGAAATCTCCACCCCGCAGCCCAACACCTTCAAAAGGTCGATGATGACATCGCTGCTGAAAATCTTGTTGTATTCCGCTTTCAGACAGTTGAGGATTTTACCGCGGATGGGGATGATTGCCTGGAACTCACTATCCCGACCCAGCTTACACGCGCCGAGTGCCGAGTCACCCTCCACGATATAGACCTCTCTGCGGGTCACGTCCTTACTGCGGCAGTCCACAAACTTCTTAACCCGATTTGCCACATCCAGATTGCCGCTCAGCTTTTTCTTAATATTGACACGGGTCTTCTCTGCGGTTTCACGGCTTCGCTTGTTCACCAGAACCTGCTCACAGATTTTGTCTGCGTCCATCTTGTTTTCAATGAAGTAGATGCTCAGCTGTTCCCGCAAAAATTCGGTCATAGACTCCTGAATGAACTTGTTGGTGATGGCTTTTTTGGTCTGGTTCTCGTAACTGGTCATGGTAGAAAGAGAATTGCTGACCAGAATCAAACTGTCCTCAATATCGGAGAACTGAATCTTACTCTCGGTTTTGGTGTATTTGTTGTTCTGCTTGATGTATTGGTCGATGGCATAGACAAAGGCGTTTTTTACTGCCTTGTCCGGCGCGCCACCGTATTCCAAAAAGCTGGAATTGTGGTAGTATTCTAAGGCGTTAAAGGTGTTGTTAAAGCAGAATGCAAAGCTCATCTTGACCTTGTATTCATCCAAGTCGTCACGGTCCCGACCCTTGCGCTCAGTTTCAATAAAGTGGATGGAGGTCATTTCCTTTTCCTGACTGAGCTCCTTCACATAGTCCACAATACCGTTTTCATAGTAATATTCAAAGCTTTCAAAGGTGCCGGGGGTAACCTCGTTCTTCAGTACAAAACGGAGACCGGAATTGACCACCGCCTGACGCTTGAGCACACTTTGATAAAAGTCCAGAGGAATGTTGATGTCGGTAAACACGCTCAAATCCGGCTTCCAACGGATGCGGGTTCCGGTATGGCGGTGACGGAAGGTGGTTTTTTGAAGGCCGCCCACGTTTTCACCCTTTTCAAAATGCAGGTTGAATTTGCAACCGTCACGCAAAACTTCCACATCCATATATTCTGAGCTATACTGGGTGGCACAGGCACCAAGACCATTCAGACCCAAGGAATATTCATAGTTGCCGCCGGCATTGTTCTGGTACTTACCGCCGGCATAGAGCTCACAGAAAACCAGCTCCCAGTTGTAGCGGTTCTCCTTTGCATTAAAGTCCACCGGAATACCACGGCCAAAGTCCTCTACCTGAATGGACATATCCAGGTATCGGGTGATGTGCACCACATCACCATAACCCTCTCTTGCCTCATCAATGGAGTTGGAAAGGATTTCAAACATGGAATGCTGACAGCCCTCAATGCCGTCAGAGCCAAAGATAACCGCAGGGCGTTTCCGCACCCGGTCTGCACCCTTTAATGAGGATATGCTGGTATTATCATAGGTTTTTGCAGCCATCAAACTACCTCCAAAACATACTTTCAATCACACGGATTTTACCATATTTTTTATTGTAACACAAAATATTGCGGTTGTCAAAGCCTCTCATAAATAAATATTGTTACAAAAGGCGTCAAAAAATTTATTGGGGGTTGATTTCTTGACTTTGAAGAGGGATAAGTATATAATATGCAATAACGATAGACGAGAAAAGAGGCAATCAATATGCGAATTGGAATTTTTGGCTACGGCAATTTGGGCCGTGGTGTGGAGTCTGCCCTGTTGCAGAATCCGGATATGGAACTAAAGGCAGTATTCACCCGCCGGAATCCTGAGAGTGTGAAGATTCTCACAGGCGGCGTACCGGTGCTTTCGGTAGATCAGGCAGAGGCAATGAAGGATGAGATTGATGTGATGATTCTCTGCGGTGGCAGTGCCACCGATTTGCCGGAGCAAACCCCCGCATTGGCAAAGCTTTTCCACGTGGTGGACAGCTTTGACACCCACGCAAAGATTCCGGAACACTTTGCGGCGGTAGATACTTCTGCCAAAGCAAGCGGCAAGGTAGGAATCATTTCGGTGGGTTGGGACCCGGGAATGTTCTCCCTCAACCGGATGTATGGCGGTGCGATTCTGCCTGAGGGCAAGGATTACACCTTCTGGGGAAAAGGGGTCAGCCAGGGACACTCCGATGCCATCCGTCGTATTGATGGGGTTGTGGATGCCCGTCAGTATACCATTCCGGTGGAGGATGCATTAAATGCAGTCAGACGGGGCGAAAACCCCGAACTTTCCACCCGCCAGAAGCATACCAGAGAATGCTTTGTGGTGGCAGAGGAGGGCGCAGACCTTGCCCGCATCGAGCAGGAAATCAAAACCATGCCCAACTACTTTGCGGATTATGATACCACGGTGCATTTTATCACCATGGAGGAGATGCGGCAAAATCACAGCAGTCTGCCCCACGGCGGCGTGGTGATTCGCAGCGGAAAAACCGGCTTCCAAAAGGAAAACACCAATATCATTGAATATAAGCTGGCCCTGGATTCCAATCCCGAGTTTACCGCCTCGGTCATTGTGGCGTATGCCCGTGCGGCGTATCGGATGGGTCAGGAGGGACAAAGCGGTTGTAAGACGGTGCTGGATGTGGCGCCTGCTTATCTGAGCCCCCTCAGCGGTGAGGAGTTGCGAAAAAGTTTGTTATAATCAAAAAGTCTTGACCACGATGCGGTCAAGACTTTTTTATAGGCGTACAGGTACTTGTTCTTGATTTAAGTAGTTTTTCAAATCCTTGATTTCGATTTCCCGAAAATGGAAGAGGGAAGCCGCCAAAGCCGCATCCGCTTTTCCCACGGTCAGGGCGTCCTTGAAATGGGACATTTCTCCCGCACCGCCCGAGGCGATGACAGGAATGGAAACATTTTCTGAGATGGTACGGGTCAGCTCCAAGTCATAGCCCGCCTTGGTTCCATCGCAGTCCATGGAGGTGAGCAGGATTTCGCCGGCGCCCATTTTGTCGGCTTTCATTGCCCATTCTACGGCATCCAGACCGGTGTCGATTCTGCCGCCGTTGACATAGACGTTCCAACCGCTGTTATCACTGCGCCGCTTGGCATCAATAGCAACCACCACACATTGCCGCCCGAATTTGTCTGCGGCGTTGGTAATCAGCTCCGGCGTGCGGATGGCAGAGGAGTTGATGGAAATCTTGTCCGCCCCCTCTTTGAGCAGCAGTCGAAAATCCTCTACGGTTTTGATGCCGCCGCCAATGGTAAAGGGAATGAACACGGTTTCAGCAACCCGCCGCGCCATATCCAGAACGGTGGCACGTGCCTCGTGGGTGGCGGTGATATCTAAAAACACCAGTTCGTCAGCACCCGCCTGATTGTAGATTTTTGCAATTTCCACAGGGTCGCCTGCATCCCTGAGGTTCACAAAGTTAACCCCCTTGACCACACGCCCGTTGTGGACATCCAGACAGGGAATGATTCTTTTTGCGTACATTATGCATTCCCTCCTGTCATGAGAA
>JAZNKC010000062.1:0-5200 GCA_045578365.1 Ructibacterium sp. | reverse complement strand
AACACTCTTTCTTCCATTCTTCTACCGATGCATATTCCTCTGCAAACTGGGGTTCCCAGAAAGCAATGTGACACATTCTGCCGATACCGAATACCAGAACCAGCTTTGCACCCTCAGCTTTGAGTGCAGCAATCTTTTCCGGATAGGTAGGCAGATTCTCTTTGCTTGCAAAGTTGCGTTGCTCCGGCGGAACAGTATTCTCGCCCAGCTTATCAAAGAACGCCTGTTTCATGCTATACTCAAAGGATGCAGGATTGTCATTGGGGAGGGTGTTACCCTCGCTGTCAGACCATTCATCCATATTGAAGGTGTAAACATGGTCACACTTTACATTCCATTCGGTCAGGAAGTAAGCCGCCCAACGATACATTCCCATCGGTCCTACCGGAAGAATCATTGCAAGCTTTTCGCCACGCTCCCGTGCATTCTTGATTTGTTGTGCAATCTCGTGTCCCATCAAGGTGTCAAATTCATAAATGTTTTCGCAGGCAATCGGTTGGAAATCCTTGTGCCAGAAATCCTCGCGAGCAACACCTTTTTCGCAGCAAGCGTCGATTTTCGCCATATCCCATCCCTTCGGATAGAAGCCCTCTAACAAACTACCTTTTACCGTGCTTAAAAATCCCATCATAATGTCCCCTCTTTCTTAATTTTTCTTATTTTTTTGGATAAATTCCATTATTTCTTCAAAAGATTTGATTCCGGTGGTTGCACCCTTTGCCATTACGCAATGGGCACCGGTTGCATTGGCAAATACCATACATTCTTCTTCGCTTTTTCCGGAGGCATAAGCCGCCAGAAATCCGGAGCAAAAGCTATCCCCTGCGCCGGTGGTATCTACCGGATTTTCTACATAGAAGGGCGGATAAAGCTGACCCTTGGTTTCGCCCTCTTTGCGGAGATAGCTACCCTTAGAGCCAATCTTGATAATCACATTCTTAACCCCTCTGGAAACAAAGACATCGGCAATCTTTTCGGGGTCCTCTTCCCCTGCGATGCAAACCGCCTCGTCAATGCTGGGCATAAAGTAATCAATATAGGGCATAGACATATTGAGCAGTTCGCCCCACTTACCCTTGGCATCCCAGCACACATCCAAGAATGTGGTTTTGCCCATTTCCTTACAGGTTTTGAGGAACTCCATAGTTCCCTCACCGTCAAAGGTATCAAGCAGGAAACTGCCGGTCACAAAGACCATATCGCAGTCACGAATCACATCATAATCAATATCCTGTTGACTAAACACCGCATTGGTACCGGTACAATGGAAAAAGGAACGTTCCCCGGTTGCATCAATCATCAAAACCGAGGCAGAGGTCTGGACGGTATCATTCACCTTGATACCACCCACATCCACACCTGCTTCCCGCAGCTTGCCTTTTAAGAATTCACCAAACATATCCTTGCCGACCATACCAACCAAGGAGGACTCCACGCCCAATTTTCTCAGGTTGATTGCAGCGGTCATCGCGTTGCCGCCATTATGCATAGTGATGGAATTGACCGGCTCTAAAATTCCCTTTTGGGGATAGTTTGCCACCGGTTCTACAATGACATCTGCTACCAGAATTCCTACACACGCTACTTTTTTCATTAGGGCAACAACCTCCTTGCAACCACTTTGGGCCATACCAGTTCCTGACAAAAGGCTTCTGCATAGCCAACGCCACACTGGATTCCTCGGAATCGGGAACAAGTACGCACAAACTCTGCAAAATCAATGCCATCATGATCCCGCATCCACTTGAGCTGACTTTCGTGACACTCCAGCATTTCAATCTTCAAATCAATCTCATCGGTAATATCCACATATTCGGTAGGATTAAAGTTCATCCCCGCAAGGTTGTCCATATAGAACAGGGGAACCACCGCTGACTTGCCGCTGCCTGCGTAATGAGGCACACTTGCGGCAAAGGACGCATCAAACACCAGCTTGGAAACCTCTCTATGGTCCGGCATATAGTCGGTGGGACTATGGGTGATGATAAAATCAGGCTGCACCTCTTTGATCAGGTTGGTCATCTTTATCCGTTGCTCCGGATCAGATCCATTTTGCAATAAATCCCCGATGTCCAGCGTCACAACCTCAATCCCTGCAAGAGAGCCTGCCTTTTTTGCCTCTTTGGCACGGATTATACGCAATTCCTCCGGCATAATAATCTCGTGTCCCATATTTCCGTTTGCAACATGGCAAACGGTCACCTTGTCGCCACGCTTGACACATTTGGCAAGTGTTCCGCAACAAGAGATTTCAATATCATCCGGATGGCATCCGACTGCAAGTACATTCATGGTCCGCACTCCTTTACTATTATCATAATCATTGACTTTTGGTCAGCTTTATTATATAATATCCGCAAGAAACTGTATTTAACAATGGGTACTTATTTTTTATCATTTTTTCCGCGAGGTATGTTATGTTTGATTTACAACCCATCAAAAATGACCTGTATATTGAGGGATTTCACAGCATTTATTACTTTGAATTCAGCAAGGATTTCTTTCACGATCCGGAGCAACACCCCTTTTGGGAGATGGTTTATGTGGACAGCGGAACCATCAACGCCGTCACCAACGGCATTGGTTGTATGCTCTCGCAAGGTCAGGTTATCTTTCACGAACCCATGGAAATTCATGCCCATATTTCCGATAGACAGACCGCCAACAGCATGCTGGTGGTTTCCTTCACCTGTGACAGTGCGATGATGCAACACCTGAAAGGGAAAACCTTTACCCTTGATAAAACCTCAAAGACCCTGCTCACCCTCTTTTTGGAAGAGGCAAAGAATGCCCTTGGTACCATCCCCTCCGACTACCAGAACCGTGAAAATCTTTGCTTTTCCTCCTCGGTATTTGGTGCACCTCAGCTTTTGCAAGCACATTTTACAGAATTTTTGATCAAGCTGATTCGTGCCGGAGGTAGTCTGAGTTCCCATGTTTTGTCCAGCAAGCAGTCCCGGGATATGGCAAACAACTCTCTTTGTGAGCTGATGTGCGAGTATATGAAACGAAAGGTCTATGATTCCCTGACCTTAAAGCAGTTGTGCGACCACTTCTTTTTGGGAAAAACCCAGCTTTGCAAGTTCTTTCACGAATGGACAGGACAGAGTCCTATGGAATACTATATGACGCAAAAAATTGCAGAATCCAAAAAGTTACTGCGAGAAAAACACTATTCGGTGACCCAGATTTCCGATATGCTGGGGTATTCCTCCATCCACAATTTCTCCCGTGCATTCAAAAAGGCAACCGGCTTTTCTCCCACCGGTTACCTCAAAAAAATACTATAATACTAACATAAATACAGTCAAAACAATCACAAATCCAAAATTGAATACCGAGAACAATTCCACATACTCAAGCGCCTTATCCGGATTGTGCTTGGTATATTCCCGAAAGGTAATCAGACTTGCCAAGGATGCAATCAAGGTGCCTGCCCCGCCAATGTTTACCCCAAGCAAAAGTTCCCGATAGTTTTCGGTGAACTGGGACAGGAGAATTGCTGACGGCACATTGCTGATACATTGGCAGGAGAGGATGCTGAAAATCAAGGTACTCTTTTCCAACAATCCCGAAAAGAACTGACGCACCACTTCGATTCTTGCCATATTCCCCGCAAACACAAAGAAAAACACAAAGGTCAAAAGCAGGGGATAATCCACCATCCTGAGTGCCTTTTTATCCAGAAACCAAAGGGCAAGAGGAATCACCACAAGCCCAATCCAATAAGGAATACTCCGGAAAACGATGGCAATGGAAAGGGCAAACAACAACAGATAGATGGTTGTTCTTAGGGGATATAATTCCAGCTTTTCATCCTCAATGGCAAGGGGTTCGGATTTGACACACAAACAACAAATGGTAATAATCAGAATAGAAAGCAAAAAGGGTGCCAACATAATGGATACAAACTCCCCATTGGGAATCTCGTACTTGGTATAAAGGTAGAGATTTTGCGGATTCCCGAAAGGGGTCAGCATCCCGCCAAGGTTGGCAGCAATGTTCTGCATAATAAAGGTGAACGCCATATGTTTTCCCTTTTGCGTGACAGTCAGCACATAATAGCCAAGGGGCAGAAAGGTGAGCAATGCCATATCATTGGCAATCAGCATCGAACCCAAAAAGGTGATATACACCAACGCCAGAATACACATTCTGGTAGTCTTGAAGCATTGGATGATTTTCCTTGCCAGCATATAGAAAAAGTTGATATTCTTCAGAGCACAGACCACCGCCAAGGTGCAGAACAGACAGGTGAGAGTCTTATAGTCAAAATATGTCCCATAAGCTCTGTCCGGCGGGACAATCAACATGGTCAGCACCGCCACAACCATAGCGATAACCATCACGGTATTTTTCCTTACAAAGCCTTTGATGTTCACAGCGGCACCTCCCTTAAAAAATTCCAGAAACTATCATAGTGCTTTTGGAATGAAAAGTCAAGAAATTTCGACAAAAAACCGCAAGGAGTATCCTCCTTGCGGTTTTGTTTCTATTTAATGCGGTCTAAAATTCTCTTAATATTTCCTGCCAGAATTTTCTTCTTATCCTCCACAGAAATATCTGCATAAGCAACCCAGCCAAGCTGTGCCGCCGCATCACGCATGGGCGTGTCGGTACCAAAGAGCACCTTGTCAGCACCAACCTTGTCAACCATATACCGAATCATTCCTCTGGTTACTGAGGTATAAGTAATTTCCAGAACCACATTATCCCGCTCCAGAACCAGATTGGCATTCTCCTCTGCAACCGCATAACTGCAACCGCTGTGCGCCAGCAAGAAGGTAATATCCGGATACTTTTTGCTCAGTTCCGCCACCTCTTTGGTGGCATTGCCCGCACCGGTATGAATCAACAAAGGCAGCCGATGTTCGTTGGCATAAGCAAACCATTCATCGCACTTGGGGTCGGTCAATGCAAACTGCTGATAAGGCCAATAGGGCTTTTCCCCCACAAAAATTTCGGGGTTTTCATCAAAATACTTCTTCCATCCCTTTTGGTCTTCCTCATAATGGATGTTGCAGGTGTTGTATACCAAAATCCGTCCGGGGTACTTCTTTGCCATCCGCAAACCGGTTTCGTTCCCCTCGATACCGCCGGTGGAAAGTCCATCCCAAACCGAGGTAATCATAGTATCCACGCCCATACGATCCATCATTGCAATCATACTGTCCCCGTCACTGTCCAACATCATCAGATT
>JAZNKC010000061.1:0-18058 GCA_045578365.1 Ructibacterium sp. | reverse complement strand
ACTGGCTCTTTTCCTTGCGGATGACCTCGCCGCCGCAGCGCTCGCAAACGCCGTCCACAACTTCCTCGTTGGCCAGAACGATCTTGCAGCTGGTGCACCAGTTGACGGGCATGGATGCCTTATAGGGTCTTTAAGTCGATATAAGGGAGAAGCAGAATGTCCTTGATCATCTTCCAGATGATTCGGGTCATTTCATCTCCATCCATCTCCACCAGGGGAGTCTTCATTTGAATCTTTGCCATTGGTATCTTCCTCCTTATTGGTTCTTCTCTCGGGTATAGTTGAGCAGTCCGCCGGCAATCAGCATTTCCTTCTGGCGGTCAGACAGGTCCACGCTGACTGCAAAGTCAAAGCCTTTGGTCTTGTTGGTCACCTTGACGGTGTTTCCTGCCTGAATCTGCGCAATCACATTCTCCATTACAAGCTCATCCATCTGGTCAATGCGGTCATAGTCTGCCTCATTCACAAAGGTCATAGGCAGGATGCCGGCATTGATCAGATTTGCCATATGGATTCTGGCAAAGGATTTGACAATCACCGCCTTCACACCCAGATACAGGGGTGCCAATGCGGCGTGTTCTCTGGAAGAACCCTGTCCGTAGTTGCTGCCGCCTACCACGATGCTCTTGCCAAGTTCCAGCGCACGGTCGTGGAATTTCTCATCACAAACTGCAAAACAGTATTCGGAAATCTTGGGAATATTAGAACGCAGGGGAAGAATCTTTGCGCCGGCGGGCATAATGTGGTCGGTGGTGATGTTGTCGCCCACCTTCAGGCTACATTTTGCCTCGATGATATCCATCAGGGGACCCGACACCGGGAACGGCTTGATATTGGGACCACGCAGAACCTCTACGCTATCCATAGCTTCTTCCGCAACCGGCGGAACGATCATATTGTCGTTGATGGTAAATATCTCCGGCAATTTGAACTCCGGCATATCGCCAAGCTCTCTGGGGTCGGTCAGGTATCCGGTCAGAGCAGATGCCGCTGCAAGCTCCGGAGATACCAGATAAATCTGTCCGTCCTTGGTGCCGCTGCGACCTTCAAAGTTCCGGTTGAAGGTTCTTAAGGAGATACCGCCGGAATTGGGGGACTGACCCATACCGATACAGGGTCCGCAAGCACTTTCCAGAATTCTGGCACCTGCATCAATCATAATGGCAAGGGCACCATTCTCTGCCAGCATATTTAATACTTGCTTAGAACCCGGTGCAATCGACAGAGAAACATCGGGATGTACGGTCTTGCCCTTAAGAATGTGGGCAACCTTTAACATGTCCAAGAGTGAGGAATTGGTACAGGAACCGATACATACCTGATCGATTTTCAGCTTGCCGATTTCCTCTACGGATTTTACATTGTCAGGAGAGTGAGGACAAGCCGCCAAGGGAACCAATTCACTCAAATTGATTTCTACCACTTCATCATAAACCGCATCCGCATCTGCAGAAAGGGGCGTGTAATCCTCTTCTCTGCCCTGTGCCTTTAAGAATGCACGAGTGGTTTCATCCGACGGGAAAATCGAGGTGGTTGCGCCCAGCTCTGCACCCATATTGGTGATGGTTGCACGCTCGGGAACAGAAAGGGTTTTCACACCCTCACCGCAATATTCGATGATTTTTCCTACGCCGCCCTTGACCGAAAGTCTGCGCAGAACTTCCAGAATGACATCCTTTGCCGCAACCCAAGGCTGCAGCTTGCCGGTCAGTTCTACTTTTACGATTTTGGGACAGGTAATATAATAAGTACCGCCGCCCATAGCCACAGCTACATCCATACCGCCGGCACCGATGGCAATCATACCGATACCGCCGCCTGTGGGGGTATGGCTGTCAGAGCCAATCAAGGTCTTTCCGGGGATACCGAACCGCTCCAAATGCACCTGATGGCAGATGCCATTGCCAGGGCGGGAGAAATAAATGCCGTGCTTTTTGCACACACTACCGATAAACCGATGGTCGTCGGCATTTTCAAAACCACTCTGCAAGGTGTTGTGGTCGATGTATGCCACCGAACGCTCGGTCTTGACACGGGGAACCCCCATTGCTTCAAATTCCAGATACGCCATAGTACCGGTTGCGTCCTGTGTCAAGGTCTGGTCGATTTTGATGCCGATTTCCGTACCGGCAACCATCTCGCCCGAGACCAGATGATTCTTTAATATTTTTTGCGCCAAAGTCATACCCATCATAGGTCACTCCTTCTTTTGTTCTATCCGTTTATTTTATCGCATTTGTCCACCTCTGTCAAGGTAGACATCTTACAGAAGTTTGGTGTCAAATTTTCTCGAACTATGAAGTTTTACCGAAAATTCAGTCAGAAATCCGCCAATCGATGGGTTTCATCCCCTTGGCGGTCAAAAATTCATTGCAGGCACGAAAATGTCCGCACCCGAAAAATCCGTTGTAAGCAGAGAGCGGACTGGGATGGGCACACCGAAGTACCAGATGATTAGGGTTGGTGATGAGTTCCTGTTTCCTCCCCGCATTGGCACCCCAAAGGAGAAACACCATAGGCTTTTCCCGCTCGTTGAGCAGAGTAATCACCTTGTCGGTAAACTGCTCCCAGCCAAGTCCTTTGTGGCTGTTTGCCTGTCCGGAGCGCACCGTCAATGCGGCATTGAGCATCAGCACCCCCTGTTTTGCCCAGGAGGTCAGTTCTCCGTGATTGGGCGGTTGGATGCCAAGCTCGGTTTCTATTTCCCGGAAAATATTTTTCAGGGAGGGTGGCGGCTCTACCCCCTTTTTCACCGAAAAGCAGAGTCCGTGCGCCTGCCCCTGACCGTGATAGGGGTCCTGACCCAGAATCACCGCCTTGACCTCCGAATAAGAGGTATAGCGCAAGGCATTGAAAATATCATACATATCCGGATAAATCGTCTGCTCCCGGTATTCCTTTGCAAGAATGGTTCTCAGACGAAGATAATACTCTTTTTGAAACTCCTCTTTTAAGAGGGCATCCCATTCGTTTCCCAGATTTACCACTTGTATCACCTCACACTCATTATAATATATTTTTTCTAAAAAAGGAAGTATATTCTTTGGGTTTCTTGTCCATACTAAAAAAGACTTGCATATTCCGGCAAAATGATGTATACTATGGAATAAGTGATTTGTTCGGAATTGGCTTTGTCTCAGCGCAAAGCCGCTATCAACCCCTCTGCTTTGGCAGAGATTTCTTATGAGCGGACCAATTAAATATCGGCAAAAGACAGGGAGTATCGCAGAGGCCCCGTGTGCAAACTGCAATACGATTCCCCCTCTTCTTTTGCTACGCGTAAATGGAGGTAAAAATTTGAAAAAGAATAAAACCCTGAAGGTCATCCCGCTGGGAGGCCTTCACGAAATCGGGAAGAACCTGACCGTCTTTGAGTACGAAAACGATGTAATTCTCTTAGACTGCGGTATGGCTTTTCCTGACGATGATATGTTGGGCGTAGATATTGTGATTCCTGATATTACCTATCTGCACAAGGTGGCAGATAAAATCCGTGGTATCGTTTTGACCCACGGACACGAGGACCATATCGGCGCCATCCCTTATGTACTGAAAGAGTTTAATGTGCCGGTCTACGGCACCCGCCTGACTCTGGGCATCCTCAAGAACAAATTGAAAGAACACGGATTGACCAATTCTGCAAAGCTGAACACCTTAGAAGCCGGTGAGAGCATCCGTCTGGGAGAAATTCGGGCGGAGTTCATCCATACAAATCACTCCATTGCAGATGCGGTTGCCATTGCTCTGCACACTCCGGTTGGCGTACTGCTCCACACCGGTGACTTCAAGATTGACCCCACCCCCATTGACGGGGATATGATTGACCTTGCCCGCATTGGTGAGCTTGGCAAAAAAGGCGTGCTGGCGCTGTTCTCGGACAGTACCAACGCAGACCGACCCGGCTTTACCATGAGTGAAAGCTCCATCGGCCAGACCTTTGACCATCTGTTTGAAAAGGGTACCGACAAGCGGATTATCGTTGCAACCTTTGCCTCTAACATACATAGAGTGCAACAGATTATCAACGCCGCGGAAAAGTACAAGCGCAAGGTGGCGGTTTCCGGCAGAAGCATGGTCAACGTACTCAACGCTGCCATTGAGCTTGGGTATATGAACATCCCAAAAAACACCCTGATTGACATTGACGAAATCGGGCGTTATCCCAAAGATAAGCTGGTGATTGTGACCACCGGCAGTCAGGGTGAGGAAATGTCCGCCCTCACACGAATTGCCTTTTCGGTGCACAAAAAAATCAATATTGAGCCCACCGATTTGGTTATCATCTCTGCCAACCCCATCCCCGGAAACGAAAAAGCCGTTTCCAATGTGGTCAACGAGCTGTTAAAGAGGGGTGCGGAAGTGGTTCACGAAAAGCAGGATAACGTGCACGTTTCGGGTCACGCCTGTCAGCAGGAATTGATGATGATTCTCTCTTTGGCAAAGCCGAAGTATTTCATCCCCGTACACGGAGAGTACAACCACCTCTGCCGGCATCGGGATTTGGCACTCAAAACCGGAATGGAGAAAAAGAACATCTTTTTGATGGAAATCGGTCAGGTGTTGGAACTGAGCCGAAACAGTGCCAAAATCACCGGCACCGTTCCCTCCGGCAAGGTTCTGGTTGACGGTCTGGGCGTGGGTGATGTGGGTAACATCGTTCTCAGGGACAGAAAGCATCTGGCAGAAGACGGCATCATCATTGTGGTGCTGACCATCGACAAGACCAGTTGCGAGTGCGTGGCAGGTCCGGATATTATTTCTCGTGGATTTGTCTATGTACGAGAATCCGAGGATTTGATGGATGCCGTGCGTGCCGTGGCTGATGGTGTGGTGCAGCAATGCGTTACCGGCCACAACATCGACTGGACCACCCTGAAAAACGGAATCAAAAATGAGGTCGGCGGATTCTTGTTCAACAAGACCAAGCGCCGCCCGATGATTCTCCCCATCATTATGGAAGTATAACACAAAACCGCAAGGGAAGTTTCCCTTGCGGTTTATTTTTACTTACTTTTTGCTTGCGGTAGACCAAGTTTCTCAACGTCTGTTAGAATTCTTCCAAGATGCCGTAATCTGCATAGTCAAAAATACGGGCATCCTTGTCGGGGTTGATGGCAATCACCAGACCGCTGTCCTCAATCCCACAGGTGTGGTGCACCGCACCGGAAATCCCGATGGCAATATAAATCTTGGGATTGACCATCTTTCCGGTCAGTCCAATCTGCCGTTCGTAAGGAGCACCACCTGCATCCACCAAACCTCGGCTTGCGCCAAGCTCTGCGTCCAAGGATGCGGCAAATTCCTCCACCTTGGGTAGGATGTCCTTGACCCCTCTGCCGGCAGAAACCATAATCTCTGCACTTTCGGATTTGGTTCTCACCGTCGCCATCTGGGGATTGGTCAGGCACTTGATTTTTGCGGTGATGTTTCCGCCCTGTGCCGGACGATACATAAAAAACTGCTCGCCGTCGGTTTCCAGTGCCGTACAGTCGGCACACAAACCGGTCTTGAGAATTGCCGCCGCAATGGGGGCATTTTTTCTTCCCCACAAATCCGCATTCCAGAGGATAACCTCCGGCTCTTCCTTTTGGGCACGTGCGGCAATCTCCTCAGGGGACTGCTTGGGAATCAGCACAACCTCTTCTGCGATGGCAGATGCCTTTTCCAAAACCTCTTCGCCCACCGCCCAGACACTTTTCAGCTTTTTGGTGGACTGGGTTTCGATGTTGCTGTTCTCTTGATTTTTGGCTTTCCAGTCCTCAATGAGAGGTAGCAGCTCTGCCATAGGAATAAATTTGCACCGGCGTTTGCCTTTCTCATTTTCAAAGGTTTTCAACACCCGTGTAGGGGAGCCGCCCAGTCCGCAGCGGGACAGGTCACAGCCAACCTCAACATTAGACCAATACTGAATCGGTTCTGTCTTTGAAAAGATACTGGGAAATCGCAACACATAGCCCCGCTCCAAGGTAACCAGCGCCGGTAAGGCTGCCGATTCCTCACCGTCACGGGTCTTTGCAAGCACCTTTCCGTCCTCACAGGTTACCTCCAGTGCATTGGTAATCACCGGAACTCCCAACATCTGGGAAACCATCGGTCCTACCTGGGCAGTATCACCATCGATACTCTGTCTGCCGCAAAGAATCAAATCAAAGGTCAGCTTTTTGAGTGCCTTAGACAGGATATACGCCGTGGCAAGGGTATCCGAACCTGCATAGCCGGAATCGGAAAGCAAAACCACCTTTGCCCCCAATCGGGTCAGAGGGGTGAGTGCGGATTCGGCAGATTTGGGGCACATCGAAAGCACCGTCACATCATCCGAAAGCCGCAGGGCACATTCCAGAGCGGCTTCATCAAAGGGATTGATTTCCCCCTTAATCACCTTGACACATACTGCGATTTTCATTCAAACAGACCCTCTGCGATATCCGCACTTGCACAGAACTCTACTGCGGGGTGGTTCTGCAACAAGCTTGCGGGAATCTGCGCCTGTACCTTGTCAAACAGTACGTGCTTGACAATACCGTGCTGCCACGGTCTGTTCAGGGCAACATAAATCTTGCGGGATTCCAGAATCTGCTTCATGCCAATGGTGATACACCATTCGGGCATTCCTCTCAGGTCGCCTCTCTGGTAGCCATAAGCATTGATGGTTTTGGTTTCTCTTGTGATGGGCAGAACTCTGGTACCCAATGCACCAAACTCCTCTGCGGTGATGGGGTCATCTTCCTCTGCCGCCTCGTTAAATGCCAGATGGCCATTGATGCCCAGACCGCCCAGACACAAATCCACGCCGCCCAGTTCTTCAATCAAAGCATCGTATTCTGCCTCTTTGCCCGGTTCGGGGAAGTGGCGCTGGCTCTCCGGCATCACCAGTTCGGGGTTTACCAGAGAATAGAACTCGTCATTCATCCGTTTGTGGAAGCTCATCGGATGCTCGGGATCAATGCATTCTTCAGGGCTGAGCATATACTCATCCATATTGAAGAAGTGCACATTCTTCAAAGATACGCCCAGCTGGTTGACCAGCTTTGCAAAAATCGGGTACTGGTCGGTCGGTCCAACCGGTACAATCATCACGGTGGATTTGCCCTGAGCATTATTCTTCATAATCTCCTCAAGCATCACCATCGCCATATCAAAGTATACACCCCATTCGTTCTTTTCAGTACGGAATGTAATGTTGTTTCCAATCATCTTTTTCATCGCCTTTTCCTCCTTAAAATCCGATTTCGTCTTCGTTCTTCAGCTTGTCAAACAACTGGCTGAGCACCATAAACGCACGCACATTGTGGAAGGGGCCTTTCCAGTCGCTGCCCTTGATTTGTGCAATGGGGGTTCCGTCACGGTGGAGATGTCCATACCACTCCGGATGACCAGGGTCTGCAAAGTGCTCACAAACGTAAGCATAAATCTTTTCAAACCACTCCATATATTTTTCGTTTTTGGTATACCAGTAAGAATAGGTCAGGGCAACCATAGCCTCACAATGTACCCAGAACAGTTTCATATCCCATTCCAGACTGAGCACCGGCTTGTTGTAAAGATCCATAAAGTAGAAAATACCACCCATCTCGTTATCCCAGCCACGTTCTAAGGACCATTCGGTCACCTCGATGGCAGCCTCCATCAACGCCTTGTCCTTGCGGATGATGGCTTCCTTCATAATAAACCAAGCGGTTTCCATACTGTGACCCGGATTGATGAATCTGCCGTCGGGGGTGTCAAGGAATTCACCGTCTGCACCCACGGTTTCCAGAAGAACCTTTTTGTCCTTCTTGACAAACACATTCAGAATGGTGTCAAGGCACTGGTCAATCATCTCGTTGTAAACGGGATTGTCGTCAATCTCACGCATACACTGAGAAACATTCATCATAATCATCACGATGCTGTGACCGCGGTTCTTTCTGGTTTCGGGGCAAACCTTGGGCGGGAAGTAACCGGGAGTGGTGTAGTAACGCAGCATCAGCTGATACAGGTCTACTGCACGCTTCTTTACCTCTTCATCGCCGGTTGCCTTGTAGTATTCTGCATAACCCATTACCGCAAATGCCTCGGAGAAATAGTATCTTCTCAGTACCAGAGGCTTACCGTCACGGGTAACGCGGAAGTACATATGCTGATCCTCCGCAAAACAATACTTATTGATAAAGTCATAACCGGACTTTGCGGCATCCAGCCAAATCTGCTTTTTGCCAAACTCGTTGTAGAGCTTGGAGAACATCCAAAGGCTTCTGCCCTGCTGCCAGACCGACTTATCCTCGTAGAACAATTCACCGTCACGGTCAAAACCGCAAAGGTAACCGCCGTAAATCTTGTCCACTGACTTGTCTTCCCAGAAAGATACAAAGTCGTCCATCAATACTTGATTGATTTTTCCGTAGTAATTTTCAAAAAAATTCTTATCCATTTGTTCTCTCCCTTTCGTATACAAGCTCTCCGCCTGTTATGGTTTTGATTACATTGAGTTCTTCGTCCATCATACAGATATCTGCCAGCTTGCCAACCTCAATACTTCCTACCAGATGGTCAATCCTTGCCACCTTAGCAGGGGTCAGGGTTCCGCAGGTGACTGCATCCCAAAGAGGAATGCCCGCATCCTGAACCAGATTTCTCACCATTTGGGAAACCGGTTGGATACTGCCCGCAAGACGGCTTCCGTCCGGTAACCGTGCCACGCCATGAGAAACGATAAACTTTTGTGCATTGGGATCCTTTTTGGTACCAAGGATATACAGGGTATCGCCAATGGGCATCCCGCCTGCACGCAAGGAATCCGAAACCACGCACATTCCCGCAACTCCCTTGCACTTGAAAATCAACTTCATCATATCCGAGGTGATGTGATGATTGTCCGCAATGATTTCTACCGTCAGTCGATCATCGGTCAAACCAAGCTCGCAAAGACCCACACTCCGCACCCCGTCACGCATTGCCACGGTGGACATGGCACACCAGAGATGGGTACAATGGGAAAGGCCTGCCTCAATCACCGGCATAATCTTCGCCTTTTCTCCGTCGTCGTGACCGCCACAAACCACAATGCCCGCTTTGCGCAGGTCCTTGGTCATCTGCTCTGCACCCTCAAGCTCAGGAGCAATGGTCACGGTGCGAATCACATCGCTGTTTTCCAGAATAAAATCATAGGAATCCTTTGCCGGAACCCGCAAAAAGCTCTCGTGCTGTGCGCCCTTATTCTTGTAGGAAATATAGGGGCCCTCAATATGCGCACCCATCACACGACAGATTGGATGTTCTTTCTCTTTGTACTTACGCACAAAGGAAAGCATCTCGCAAATTTGTTCCGGCGGTGCGGTCACTGAAGTTGCAAGCAAGGATGTGGTACCATAGCGGGAATGAAAGCCGAGGGCTGCATCAAATGCCTCGTCCTCTGCATCCATAAAGTCGCCGCCACCGCCGCCGTGGGTGTGGATGTCCACAAATCCCGGACAGAGGTAAGCTCCCTCTGCATCAATGACGGTTTCGCTTGCATCCCATTCTTTTATGTAAAGCTGGGCAATTTTTCCGTCTGCCAGTTTCAGGTTTCAATCCTCCAAAATCCCTTGGGGAGTCACAATCCGTCCGTTTTTGATAATCATAGTCTTATCCCCTTTGATTATAAATAGGTTCTAACGCCTTTTGTACCTGTTTGTAGGTTTCAAACAACTTGGCATATGCCTTGGTGTTTTCCGGATTGGGTAGGGTTTCTGATACCACGCTGTTGCAACGGTTCAAAGCATCCTCGCAATCCTTGAAAATGCCTGCAGCAATGCCCGCCAGCATTGCACTGCCAAAGGAAGAATCGGTGTATCGCATCTCCACCAGTTTCAGTCCCAATGCATCGGATACCATCTGCCGCCAGAGGGGGCTCTTGCCGCCGCCACCGATGATGGCTGCCGCATCGTTATGGGCAATCTCCATCTTGTCAAGGGTGGTCTTGCAATCCAGCATCGACATGGCAACCCCCTCCAAGACTGCACGGGTAAAGTGTGCCTTGGTATGGGATGCCCGCACCCCGACAAAGCTTGCACAGAGGTTGGGGTTTGCATAGGGGGTCAGTTCTCCGTTTAAGTAGGGATGGAAAATCACACCCTCGGCGCCAATGGGCACCGATGCTGCCAAAGCATCCAAGGTCTGATAATCCTCACCAAAGGTATCCCGGTACCAGCGATAAGACGCTGCACAGGATTTGGTGGCAGTACCCGGATAGAACATTCCGTCCACAATATGGGAATAGTTAATCAAATTCACATCGGGATAGGGGCGGTCGGTCACCACACAGATTCTGCCTGCTGTGGCAAGCTTTAAGGTCATCTGTCCCTTTTTCACCGCGCCGGAGGCAAAGACCTCCATCACGGTATCGGTGGTTCCGCAAAGCACCGGCGTTCCCGCACACAGACCGCAAAGCTTTTCTGCATCCTCGGTAATGGCTCCCACCACATCCTGAGGCTTTACGATCTGGGGCATCATTGATGCGGGGAAGTCCAGAACGCCACAAAGTTCCTCGCTCCACTGCATGGTATTGATGTCAAACATCATACTGCCCTCTGCCTCGATATAGTCGGTTACATAGTCACCGGTCAGGCAATGGCGAACATAGTCCTTGGCGAACATAATCTTTTTCACCTTGCTCCAAAGCTCCGGCTCGTGGTTCTTGATCCACAAAAGCTCCGGCAGGGACCAGATGGTGTCCGGATGATGGAGCACCTGTTTTTGAATGATGTCACCGTAATGCTCCTTGAGGAACTTGACCTCTTCTACTGAACGGGTATCGGTCCAGTAAATAGAGTTGCGGAGCACCTGAAAATTTTCATCCATAATCACTGCGGTATGGGTTGCCGCATCCAGCGAAACCGCCGCAATCTCCTTAGGACTGACGCCGCTTTTCTCCAACACCTTTTTGATGTTGATGCAGGTCGCCTTTACCCAATCCTGGGGGTCCTGTTCTGCATAACCCGGTGCGGGATAGAGGGTGGGATATTCCACCGTGTTGGTTGCGGTAATGGTTCCTTCCTCAGAGAGCAGTGTTGCCTTAGATGCGCCGCCGCCAAAATCGATTCCAAGTAAATATTTCATAGCCTTATCCTCACTTATACTTTACTTCCAAATTTTCTCCGTGGAGTCCCGGATAAACGCCTTTTGCAATCAAGCCTTCATTCTTGTCATGGCAAAGAAGCCACTTGTTCTTTTTGAAGAGCAGCGGGTCGCCGGACGGTGCACTTAACAAATCGTTGGTACCCTCCGTTAAGGCAACCACGCATTGAAATCCCGCATCACTCACCTGACAGGGACAAAAGTGCATCGAAGTCCCATAAACCTCTACCGCATCACCCTTTTCCAGATAAAAGGCTTTGACATTGTCAGAAGAATACTCCTTGTCTTCCATCTCATAGGTCAGACCCAAAAGCAGAACCAAGGGGGTGGCTGCAATGTTGATTTCAGAGCACTTGTGATATTCCAGCCCGTTCAAAAAACTGTTGTAACCCTGACAAAGACCGATTTGTGCCGCACAACCGCCTATGGTAAGCAGCTTGATTTCCTCTGCACAGGAAAGGGATTCAAGTTCCTCTTTCTTGAGTTCATAACAGGTACCCTCCTCCGGCATAGGAATCGCTTCGCAAGCCTTTACTATTTCCTCGGTATTGATATCCAGCACCTTGCCGTAGGGCAAAAATTCCTTATCACGAATACTGTAAACAGGGAAATTGGGATTTAATTTTCTTAATGTTTCAAGCATTGATAACGCTTCCTTTTTCTCAAAATAAAATGGTATGTTCCTTGGTGGTGGTTGCATTGGGTGCAAGACGGATGATGCCCCGCTTCCCGGTAATATCATAGTTGCTGTCCACAAAATCCTGAATTCCCCACCAGGGTTCTAAGCAGATATAATTGGCACCCGGCTTGGTCCAGAGGAGAAAATATTCCGCATCTGAAAAATCCAGACCCACACTTCTTCCTGTTTCTCTGTTTTTCAGGGTTACCTTTCTGGATTTTAAGCCGAGAAATACCAGAGCATCCACCGCAAAATACTCATATTTCAGCGGAAGTTCTCTTGTGTTCTTGCCAACATTGATGGTTTCATATTCCAGCAGATTTCCGTTGAGGATATTGCTGTCAAGATCCTCTTCCTGATCAAAAATCACGCTGTAGCTTTCAATGCCTTCAGGACAGGAATAGCCCTCGTGGGCACCGATAGAGAAGTACATTTCCTTGTCGGTCAGGTTCTTCACCTGATAGGAAACCAAGAGGTTACTTCCCTTCAAAGTATAAATCACTCTCAGCTCATAGTCAAAGGGAAACTGCTTTCGGCTTTCTTGGTCCGAATGCAACAAAAAGACTACGCGGTTTTCCCCGGAGTCTTCTACCTCAAATTCACAAAATCTTGCATAGCCGTGCTTCTGCAAGGTATATTCTTGATTTTCAAAGACGAACTTATCGTCTTTCAGTCCACCGCAAATCGGGAAGAGTAAAGGGGCTTGACCCGCCCAAAAGGACGGGTCGCCTTGCCAAATCATTTCTTCTCCGTTTTTGATTACACTGATCAGCTCTGCGCCCTTGGTGGAAAGGGTCGCCTTGATACAGTCATTGGATAAGATTAGTTGTTCAGCCATTTGTGTTCCTCATCGGTGGTCATATAAAATCCTCTTACGGGACCTGCCATAATCCACAGCATATAGTTTTTGTAACCGGGTGCAGAGTGGAACGGGTGGTATCCTCTTGGAATTTCCACGAAATCGCCGGACTTCACGGTATAAGTTTCGTCAATGTCGCCTTCCATGGTATATACTCTTTGAATACCAAAGCCTTGCGGCTTGTCAAATTCATAGTAGTAAATCTCTTCGGTGTTTGCTTCTGTCGGCATATTCGCATCATCGTGCTTGTGGGGAGGATAGCTGGACCATTGTCCGCCCTCAATCCAGCATTCGCCGATGTATATCTGGTCTGCCTCTACTCTTTCATCAAGAACAAACATTGCATGTCTTTGCCAGCCGGGTTTTCCCAGTTCTTTTGCAATCACGTCTTCAGGCTTGATCAGTACCGGCTTGTGGTCGTTCTTTGACGGACACTTGCTGACTGCGATGGAAACCTCACCAACACCGGTTACGGTGAACTCTGTATTGCGAGGGATATATACACAGGTTGCATTCCCGTCAAAAACGGTTTCTCTCTCACCAATGTTTTCGTACTTAAAGTCTTTACCAAGAACTGTGCATTTGCCGCTCAAAATAAGCAAAGCAAACTCTTTATCACTTTCGTAATATGCTTTGGATTCACCGTCTGCAAGCTTAAGCATATCGATTTCAACATTCTTGCAGGGGCTGTTTTCCTTGGTAATGATTTCAGACTTACCAAATTTTTTATTCCATGTTTTTTTCAAATTCATCGTATCCACGCTCCTTCAAAAAGTTTATGGTTTCTTGATAATTGGGGACGCCGTCTCTTGCGCCCACCTTGGTACATTTGAGTGCAGAAACTGCACTGGAGAAGATACACGCCTCCATGGGTCCTCTTCCGCTGACCCTTGCAAAGGCAAAGGCTCCGTGGAACACATCGCCCGCGCCGTTGGAATCCACCGCCTCAACCGGAAATGCCGGATAATGCACAAATTTATCTCCGTCATAGAGGTAACCGCCGTTTTTGCCGTCGGTAATCACCACCAGCTCCGGATGGTATGCCTCATACAACTTCTTTGCCGCATCCTCTGCATTGTCGGTCTTGGTAAAACCGGTTGCAAATTCATAGGACGGAATCAGAATGTTGGCATAGGGGAGCAGTCCCTCAATACCTTCATAAAGGCCGCCGGCATCATAGAGCACATCCACACCATTCTCTCTTGCAAGCTTGGCACCGGCAATGGCAGCCTCCAGATCGTTGCCGTCCACCATCAAAAGGTCACTTTCTTTGATGATTTCTTTCTGGGCATCGCTGAGCACCATACCCGGCAGGTTGCCCCGATGGAACAGACAGGTACGGCTCTTACTCTCCGCTGAGAGCACCACAAAGGACAAAAAGGAACCGTAGCCGTTTAAGACAGTACAATGGTCCGCATTGACGCCATATTTTTCAAAATCTTTTTTCAAAAAGGCGCCGCCGTCATCATCGGCGAGGTTTCCCAAAAAGGTACAGTCTGCACCCAGCTTGGATGCGGCAACCAGCCCTGTCGCCGCAGGGCCGCCGCCGCACTTGATAATCTCGTCCGCTTTGAGCTTGGTATCTTCGTTGGGAAATACGGGGGCACAAATCAAGGTGTCCAGCACATTTGCCCCGATTGCCACTACTTTCCGTTGACTCATAACTTCACCTGATTCCTTTTATGCTTTGTTGTCTGCACCGCAAAGCTTAATCTTGTCAAGGGCAAGCTTCTTTACGGTTTCAATCGGGTGTTTCATAAACAGGTCGATAGCAAGGCTTCTGTTGGGATCGTCCAGAGTTTCCTTGGTTCCCTCAGCAAAAGCACAACAAACATCAGTACCGATGTTCATCTTGCGGATACCTGCCTTGATGGCAGCCTTTACCTGATCATCAGGGATACCGGAACCGCCGTGGAGTACCAACGGGATACCGCCGGTTGCTTCACGAATTGCCTTGACACGCTCGATGTCGATTTTGGGAGTCTTTTTGTAATGACCATGTGCATTACCAATCAGAACTGCCAGACAAACAACGCCGGTTCTCTTGACAAATTCTGCAGCCTCCTGCGGGTCGGTGTATTCTTCCATAGCATCGTCATTCACGCTGCCTACATGACCCAGCTCACCCTCGGTATAAACATCAATCGCCTCACAAAGCTCTACGATGTGCTGGGTGTTCTTGATGTTCTCTTCCAGAGGATGTACCGAACCATCATACATAATACCGGTTGCGCCCCAACGGAGTGCCTTTTGCACCTCCAGTTCGGAAGGGCCGTGGTCCAAGTGGAAACAAACCGGAACGGTTGCCTTTCTTGCTGCCGCAATGATTGCGGGGCAGAGGTAGTAACCAACTTCCTCATTGAGCAGTCAGGGATAAACCTGAATAATCACAGGTGCCTTTGCCTCTTCTGCTGCCTTGATGACACCCATAACGGTTTCGGTGTTATACACATTGAATGCGGGAATAGCAAAGTTGCCTTCTTCCGCCATATTGATGATTTATTTGAGGTTTACAAGCATGCCAGTACAGCCTCCTCAACAGTCAATACTTCCATACCCTCAGGCTGAGTCGCTTTCAGCATCAGGTATTCTGCAGGACTTGCGGTAACCACAGAAGTTGCATCCATATTCTTTGCATTCTCCCAACGGTTCTCTGCAACCTTTTTCATAACATCCGGCAGGTATTCGTTCATAATCAGGTGACCTGCCAGCATGGTGTCCTTACCAAAGAGCAGCATTTCGGAAACCTCGCCGCAAGCGGACAGAATGTCACGGATGGGCTGGGTTTCTTCCAGATCTCTTGCCAAAAGCGGGCTATCCTGAGGAGTGAGCTTTTTGTCGCTCTTCTTTACCTTCAGTGCGCCGGACTGAATCAGCTCTGCCACAAATGCGGTAAAGGTCACAACCTCGGCATTCAGTTCGATGCCCCACTCTTTGTATTCTCTCATCATTACTTTTGCATCTGCGGGATCATAGCAGATAATCTTCTTGTAGCCGGAAAGTGCCTTTGCACAGTTTTCCATCACTGCTTTGGTCTCAGCTGCCGCGCCAACCAAAAAGTCCATAGAATAACCGCTGTTGGGTTCATCAGCCAGAAGTGCAAACTTCACGCCAGCCTTCTTAAGCAATTCTACTGCATTCTTTGCACAGCCCTTTGCTCTTACATCCTCACCCAGGAAGAATACAGTTTCGCTGTCTTCCAAAACGGGAATGTTGGGGTTTTTGTCTGCGCCGTAAACGTTGCCCTTTTCCTGCAGGTTCTGGAGCATCTTCTGCACATATGCCGGCAGTTTGCCGTCCAGAGCCGCACCCAGTCTTGCTTCCTTGGTGAAGAGGACGGGGTCCCAACCGGTGGTACAATCCTGTACACAGCCGCCGCAGAGGGAGCATTCATACACGTTATCGATAATATCCTCGGTATACGCAATAGCATCACGAGCAACCAGGGACAGACCCAGCGCTCTTGCTCTTGCAGTATTTCTCTCTAAACCGGTTGCGTTGCCGATGGGGCAGATGTGGTGACACATCCAGCAAAAACGACAACTTTCAATATGTTCTCTTGATTTCTGTGAAAATTGCATGGTTCTACCTCCTTAATTAAAGACCCAGCTTGAACGGGTTCATAATGCCATTGGGGTCCAGTTGCTTTTTGATGCCTTCAAATACCTGCATTGCAGGACCGTACTGCTCTTTCATCAGTCTGCCCAGCTTGATACCAACGCCGTGGTGATCATTAACAACACCGCCGTTTGCCAAAGCAGTTCTTACGCCGCAGTTCCAGATTTCCTGATGGAGCCGGAATGCTTCGTGAGGATCCTGAGGAACATCTTTGCCGTCTACGATGAATCTGTCGTAGATCATGCAGCCCCATTCATACCAGTGAGAGAAGTGTGCAATAAATCTTGCCTGCGGGAAGTTGGTTTCAATTGCCTTTTTCATTTCCCAATAAATCTTCTCAATCTTGTCATAAGGAGCAATGGTATCCATGGTACCGAAGCACTGAGGAATATCCATCATATGACCCGGATAGAAGAAGGTAATCTTCTCTTTCCACCACTTTTCGCCGTACTCAGAACCAAGGTCCTCTGCACCGTACTTACCAAAGGTTTCCAGCAAAATCTTCATTTCCAGATCTGCCATTTCCTTAACGCCCTCGATGGCGATGTTCATAAATGCGCCCTTCTTCTCAACGCCGACAATCTTCTTAATCAAAGATGCGGTTTCTGCCTCGTCATACAGACGCATTACGGACGGCTTGAACTTTTGCAAAAGTTCTCTGCCTGCATTGAACGCATCGGTCATATTATGGAACAAGAAGCCACGGAACTGTCTGGATTCGGGCTGCTCGTAAATTCTCATCTGCGCCTTGGTCATAACACCCAGCGTACCCTCAGAACCGATGAATATCTGGTTCAGGTCAGGACCTGCTGCGTGTTTGGGAGCCGGAGAGGTTTCGATGATGTCACCGTTGGGGAGTACAACCTCCATCTGCAGAACCATATCGTCAATCTTGCCATACTTGGTGGAAGATACGCCGATACCTCTGTGCGCCAAAAAGCCGCCTACGGTAGAACAGGTCAGGGAAGAGGGATAGTGCATGGTTGCATAACCCTTTTCGTTTGCAGCCCATTCAATGTGCTTGTAGATAGCACCGGTGCCGCACTCTATGTACATACCCTGCTCGTTTACATCATAAATCTTGTTCATTCTCTTGGTGTCCAGAACGATACCGCCGCAAACCGGAATCGCACCGCCCTGAGTACCGCCGCCTGCACCCCAAGTGGTTACAGGAATCTTGTAGTAGTTTGCAATCTTGAGAACTGCAGAGGTTTCCTTTGCATCCTTGGGTGCAACGATGAAGTCGCCCTCGGGCATTCTCAGACCCCGGTCAGCCCACATTCTGGAAAGCCAGAAGTAGTCTACGCTGTGGGTAATCTTGTCAATGGTTCTGGTGGAACAGTTTTCTTTGCCAACCGCGTCTTCCAGTTCGGTGGCAATTACGTCAAATAAAAAGTCCGTCATAGTGATTCTCCTTTTCTTATATAAAATCTTAATTATTCTTCAATGGGATCATAGGTGAGCTCAGGAATGTATTTACAGAATTCCTCAAGCACATCGGCATACTCTCCGTATACCTCACTCATATGGTGGATGTAGGGGCCTTCCACCATCTTTCTTTCAATCTTTGCCCAGTTCTTAAACTCTGCCCACATATAGGTACCAAAGGTGTAAGGACCGTCACAGGTTTGATAGGTTCCGCCAAGCAAGGTGTACTTGCCCGCATCTGCCTGAAATCTTGCAATGGTGTACTTGCCGTCCTTTGCACGGAAGCTGGGTTTGGTGTTGAACAGCTTTGCGGGGGACTTTTCATCCTTCATAGAATAGGGGAAGGGTCCGCAATGCCACAAAAGCTCTGCATTCTTATT
>JAZNKC010000060.1:0-7450 GCA_045578365.1 Ructibacterium sp. | reverse complement strand
AAAGAAACCGATTGGGCTTGTGTTACAGCTCGTTAACATTTTTCCGGATTTTAAGAAATCCTCTTGCAAATCCCGCTTGGTATGGTAAAATAAAAAAAGAACCTTGGACAGGAGGTTGATTTATGCGCCGTTTTTTTACAGAACCGCAGAATATCAAAGATGATGTCGCTTGCATTTTGGAAGATGCCGCACACATCACTCGGGTTCTCAGGATGGAGCTGAATGATGAAATTCTTTTGTTTGACGGCAGCGGCTACGAATACCTTGCCAAGCTGATTCAGATTGACCCAAAGGAATGTCGTGCACAAATCCTTGACAAGACCTATTCCAAGCAGGAGCCACAGATTTCCGTCACCATTTTTCAAGGGATTCCCAAATCCGGAAAGATGGAATCCATCATCCAGAAATCCGTGGAGCTTGGTGTTTCTGCCATCGTTCCCACCGCTTTGGATCGCTGTGTTGCAAAGCTGGAACAGGGCAAAAAAGAGGCGGAAAAATTAAAACGTTGGAACAAGGTTGCGCTGGAAGCCGCAAAACAATGCGGACGAGGGAAAATCCCCGAGGTACTTCCTGCTATGACCTTAAAACAAGCGATTGCAGAAATGAAAAAGATGGATTTGGCGTTGATGCCTTATGAAGTTTTAGGACATCAGGGAGAATCCTCCTTAAAGACTGCGCTGCAGGAAAAGGACTTTCACACTGTTGGCATCCTGATTGGGCCGGAGGGCGGTTTTTCCGATGCAGAAGCTGAAATTGCAAAAGATGCGGGTTTGACCCTGGTGGGCCTTGGCAGAAGAATTTTGCGTACCGAAACGGTCGCCGCTTCTATGCTCTCGATGATTATGTATGAAAAGAATGAACTTTAATCCATAACAGAAAGGAAACTACAAATGAGTAAGCACGAAAGAAACGAAAAATTAACAAACTGGTATATGATTAACCTGACTTGGGGCGTGGTTGGCATTCTGGCTTTGACCGCAATCTACCGTGCATCCCACTATGTAAACACCCTGATGATGATTCAGCCCATGGCATGGGTTTTGACCGGAGTGTTTGCACTCGGTGCCATTGCACTTTTTATTCTTGGCAAAACACAGGTAATCAAAAATGCAAGCCGCGCCAACAACTATGCAATCTTTACTGCGGTTTGTGCCTTGGTTAGCCTGTGGCTGGCACTTTACAACAAACTGCGGATGCCTTTGGAAAGCCTGCTCCGTACCATTACCGGAAACGCTTCCTTGATGGTATCTTCCTACTGGAATGTTTGGATTCCTATGGCTCTGATTGGTGTTTATCTGGTAGGTGCATTCATTTATCTGGTAATCAAGCTCGCAAAGAAATAAGATAAAAACACAAAAAAGGTTCGGCAATGCCGAACCTTTTTTTATTGCTTCATTTCCTGATTTCTTTTGACGCAAGCATCAATTCCAGCCTGCAAGGAAGAACAGAATCCCGTGCGTTCCAGTTCTGAAACCGCCGCAATGGTAGTGCCTCCGGGAGAACAAACGTTATCCTTTAATTGTTGGGGATGAATCCCTGTTTCCAGCACCATTTTTGCGCTTCCCTCTACCGCTTTTGCGGCAAGGCGCAAGGCGTTGGCCTTGGTCAAGCCATAACGCACACCGGCGTCCGCCATGGCATCCAACATCATATACACATAGGCGGGGCTGCTGCCGTGAAGTGCGGTTGCGATTTCCAGTTCCTTTTCCGGAAGAATCATCGCTTCCCCGATACTACCAAGGAGCTTGAGAATGTTTTCTTCTTCCTCAGAGGTGATATTCTTGTTGGGTGCAACCACCGTCATTCCGCAACCTACCATTGCCGGAGTGTTGGGCATGGTGCGAATCAGCTTTTTATCCGCGCCCATACATTGTTCCATAAAAGCAAGGGTCACCCCTGCGGCAATGGACAGATATATCTTCGAGGTATCGCCCTGCATCTGTTTCATCACTTTTTCAATGATATTGGGCTTTACTGCAAAGATAATCAACGCACTCTTTTCTTCTACAAGGCGATTATCCTCGCAGACTGTAACGCCTTGTTCTTTCCAAACGGAGAGCTTGGCTGAATCCTTATCGGAAATAATCACATCTTCCGCCTTTACCATCTTGGCATTCAGCATGCCGCTAAGCAAGGCAGAGGCCATATTTCCGGCGCCGATAAATCCAATCTTCATCGGGATTTCCCCCTTATTTTGTGCATTTTCCTTGGAGGTACGCTTCAATCCGGTCAAGCCCGGTTTCGATAACCTCCATCGAGGTTGCATAGGACAGTCTTACATAACCATCAATACCAAATCCCTCACTGGGGACCATAGCAACCAATGCTCTTTCCAGAATATCCTCACACAAATCATTGGCAGAGCGAATCATTTTTCCGTAATGTTCCTTGTTCAGGACCTCTTTTACATTCATAAAAATGTAGAATGCACCGTGAGGAACACGACAGCTAAGGCCTTCAATGCTGTTGATACGCTGAACCATATAATCTCTGCGCTTGACATATTCCTTTTTCATCACATCAATGATGCTTTGGTCACCATTGATCGCCTCCACCGATGCTTTTTGTGCAATCGAGTTGGGGTTTGAGGTGGCATGGCTCTGGATATTGCTCATCGCTTTGATAATCGGTGCTTCCGCAACCGCATAACCGATTCTCCAACCGGTCATTGCATAAGTTTTTGCCATACCATTGATAATGATGGTCAGCTTCCGTGCCTCATCATTGAGGGTTGCGATATTGATATGCTTACCCTCATAAACCAGTTTTTCATAGATCTCATCAAAGATAATATAAATCTGATGTGCTACTGCAAATTCTGCAATGGCTTTCAGTTCTTCTTCGTTATAAACCATACCGGTAGGATTGCTGGGAGTATTCAGCACCAGGGCACGGGTTTTTTCAGTGCATACCGCCTTAAGCTGTGCAATACTGAATTTGAAATCATCCTCTTCTTTGGTATCAATGTATACCGGAACACCGTCTGCCATCTTTACCATTTCCGGATAGCTTACCCAATAAGGGGCGGGGATAATCACTTCATCGCCCGGATTCAGGATTGCCATAAAGGTATTGGTCAGGGCATGCTTACCGCCGTTACATACAATCACATTGTCGGTGGTGTATTCAAGACCGGTATCGGCCTTAATCTTGCAGCAGATTGCCCGCTTTAAGTCAATGGTACCGGATGCCGGTGTGTAGCGGGTAAAATTCTCCTCAATCGCAGTAATGCCTGCTTTTTTGACATTATCAGGCGTATCAAAATCCGGTTCGCCCGCACCAAAGCCGACTACCGGAATTCCTTGCTGTTTCATTTGTTTGAATTTTGAGTCAATCGCCAGAGTCGGGGAGGGACTAATCGCCTTGGCTTTCTCCGAAATTCGCAATTCCATATTCCATAAACCTCCAACTAAAAAAAGCTAACCTATATTTTACTATATTTATTGCCAAAAAGCAAGGTTATTTTGCATAAACTTTCCTTTTATCGGGCAGGGTTTCCTTGAAAATTCTGTGAAAATTCGCAAAAAGAATTTTCTCTATCAGTTTTTTGGAAAATCCATTCCTTTTCATTTCAAGAATGAGAGTCTGCACATCCTCTACGCCCCGCATCTCTTGCGGCAATCCGGAAACGCCGTCAAAATCAGAGCCGATTCCAAGAATATTTTCCCCGCCTCTTTCCAGAACATACTCCATATGGGAAAGGATTTGCCGGATAGAACATTCCCCATCGTCCGAAAGGAATTCAGGGAAAAAGTTGATTCCCATCCCACCTTGTCTTGCAATCAAACAGTCGATTTGTGCATCGTTTAGATTTCTTGGATGCTTACAAAGCGCCTGCACACACGAGTGGGATGCTACAAAGGGTTTGCGGGTAACTTCCGCCACATCCCAAAATCCTTTGACCGAAAGATGGGATACATCAACCAAAATTCCCAACGCTTCCATCATAGCGACGGCTTTTCGACCAAAATCCGTTAAGCCGCCTCCTCGCTCTTCCATAATCCCATCCGCAAGCTCGTTGCTCCAATTCCAAGTCAGGGTAATCAGCCGAACCCCAAGCTGATAATACATCCAAAGGGCATTCAGGCTCCCGTGAAGCGACTCCCCACCTTCTAAAGAGAGAATGGCACCAACACCTTTTCTCTTTTTCACCTTTTCCAAATCCTGGGCTGTCCGAATCAGGGAAATCTTCTTGTTGTTTTCCTCGATTTCTGTGTACAATTTCCTAAGCAAGGAAAGACAATGCTCCATAGGGGTAACATGAATGCTTTTTTTGTCCACAAACGCCGCAAAAACCTGAATGTACCCGTCATATTCCTCCATCCGTGTTAAGTCCAGATGAAGGTTGTTTTGCTTTAACCCCTGTTCGTTCAAAACCATCTCAAGGGCGGTATCACAATGCAAATCAAAAACTTGTCGTTTCAACAAATTCCCTCCATAACAATATTTTCAATATGATGGATATGATTGAGCCGTGGCGCATCCCCGCAAATGGTTGCAAGAACCTCGATCACATCAAATCGAATTTCCTTGTTTGTGGGATGATGCTGCAGATACCCTCGCGCTGCGGAAAGCATATGCTGTTGCTTTCGGTAATCCACCGCCTCAGAGGGAAGTCCGTAAGCAGTACTCCTGCGGGTTTTTACCTCCACGAAAATCAGCCACTTCTTATCTTCCACAATTAAGTCCAATTCTCCGTTTCGGGCACGATAGTTTTGCTCCAAAACCCGATACCCTTTGGCAGAGAGAAAATCCGCCGCAACATACTCCCCAAAATCTCCGAGATTTTTGTTGTATCTACTCATTCTTTCCCAACACCTTTGCTGTGATAAAACTTCTGCGGTGCAGCGGGCAAAGTCCTGCACTGCGGATGCCCTCCATATGGAGCTGGGTTCCGTAACCTTTGTGCTTAGCAAAGCCGTACTGGGGATAAACCGCATCCATCTCTACCATATATCGGTCTCTGCTCACCTTTGCCATAATGGATGCCGCAGCAATGGATTGAGAATTGGCATCCCCCTTGATAATATATTCCGAATCCACCGTAAAGGGAATACGATCATTCCCGTCCACCAATAAAAAGTCTGCAGGAATCTTAAGTCCATCCACCGCCATCTGCATGGCACGATGGGTTGCCTGACGAATATTGATCTCATCAATGATTTCCGGCTCTACATAGGCAACCGACCAAGCAACCGCCTCTTTTGCAATGATGTCATAAAGTGCCTCCCGCTTTTTTTCGGTCAGCTTTTTGGAATCGTTGATTCCCTCAATCACCAAGCCCGGGGGCAAGATTACCGCAGCGGCACAAACCGGTCCCGCCAAGGGTCCACGCCCAACCTCATCCACGCCGGCAATCGCCTGATAGCCTTGCGCAAGGTAGTTCTTTTCGTAACTTAGCATATCCATTTTTTATCCTCCTTAGCAAAAAAGACTGAATTCGATGAAATCAGTCTTTTATACTTCTATCCGCTGACGGAAACTCCAACGAAATTTTTCCGATTTTGGCAGAACGAAAATCGTCCAATACCAATCCAGATGCTCGAAAGGTGTCGATATTCCCACCGGAAATCACGCAGCCACGCTTTCTGCCGATGGTTTCTAAAAGGTCGTAGGGTTCTTCTTCCAGTGAGGATTCCTCCAACCGAAACCGCTCCTTCAGCAGTGTGGGATATTGCACCTTCAAATATCCCAAAAGCTCGCACGCCAATTCCTCAATATCGATGATTTCATCCTTAATTCCGCCTGTAAAGGCAATCCGCTTTGCAACCTCAGGATTCTCGAATTTGGGCCACAAAATTCCTGGTGTATCCAGCAGTTCATACTTTCCCGCAATTCGAATCCATTGTTTGGCAGTGGTAACACCCGGTCGGTCACCGGTCTTGGTGGCACCTCTGCCGGAAAGGCGATTGATAAAAGAAGATTTGCCCACATTCGGGATTCCCACCACCATCATTTTGACACTGTGACGTTGAATCCCCTTGGCTTTATCCCTTTCAAACTTTTCTTTCATTACCTTGTCGATTGCTTCGTTCAAGGCAGAAAATCCTTTTCCGGTCTGGCTATCCACCGCAATGGCTACATAGCCGTGGTCTGCAAAATAACTTTGCCAAGCCTCGGTAGCCGACCCATCTGCGATATCTGCCTTGTTAAGAACAAGGATTCGGGGACGATTGCCCACAATCCGGTCGATTTCCGGATTTCTGGAGGATAAAGGAAGGCGCGCATCCAAAAGCTCAACCACCACATCCACCAATTTCAAATGTTCAGAAATCATCCGGCGGGTTTTTGCCATATGTCCGGGAAACCATTGTAAATTCATTATTTTCTCCTTATAAGCCGTATTCTGTATTGGCTTCTTCTCCCATCAAGCCGATCGCATCCAGAGGCCAGAAACGGAATACTGCACCGCCCAGAATCTCTTCCTTGGGAATTTGTCCCAGATGGCGGCTATCTTTACTGTTGTTTCTGTTATCCCCCATCACAAAGTAATGGTCTTTTTTAATCACAATCGGGTGGTCTTTGTCATAATCGGCAGTCTTTTCCTGATTGAGGATGTAAAGTCCCGTGGTCCGAGTTTTCTCCTTAATGTAAGGCTCATCCAAGAGGACACCGTTGACAAACACGTCTCCGGTCTTAAAATCAATATACACCTTGTCGCCCTCGGTTGCAATCACACGCTTAATATAGGGATGCCCCGGGTCGGACTGGGGAACAAAAATGACCACATCGCCTTTTTCAGGTGTATAGAAAAAGCGGTTTACATACAAGCGATCTGCATTCTGCAGCGTCGGCTCCATAGATTCCCCCTGCACTTTAACCAAAGTAAAAACATATTCCCTGATGGTAAGTGCAAGAATCACTGCAATCAAAATAGAACCAACCCATTCCAGCAGTTCCCGTTTCCAGTTGGTCTTTTTTTCTGTCGTTTTGGCGGGTGTTTCAAGGTTTCTTTCTTCCGGTTGATTCATAGTAATGCCTCCTTAAAATGGCAAACAGTGGTGATTATGTCACATAACCACCACTGTTGAGCGTTTCTTAATTAAAGTTTTTCTTTTACCTTAGCTGCCTTACCAACTCTATCACGCAGATAGTAAAGCTTAGCCCGGCGAACCTTACCGTGTCTAACGATCTCGATACGATCAATTTTGGGAGAGTTGACAGGGAAAGTTCTTTCAACGCCAACACCGTAGGAAACACGACGAACAGTAAAGGTTTCCTGAATACCGCCATGATTCTTCTTAATCACGGTACCCTCAAACATCTGTACTCTTTCTCTGTTTCCCTCTTTTACCTTCACGTAAACCTTTACGGTATCACCGATTGCCAGTTCAGGAAGGTCGGTTCTGATTTGTTCCTGTGTAATTTGTGCTAAAATGTCCATGCTCTTTTTCCTTTCTTTCTAAGTATTCATGCCGAGCTTGGCAGAGGACTACCCATAATTAACTTA
>JAZNKC010000059.1:0-23088 GCA_045578365.1 Ructibacterium sp. | reverse complement strand
GGCACGTCTGGCGTATGACGCCGGCGAGATTCCTGTGGGTGCCGTGATTGTCAGGAATGGAGAAATCCTTGCCCGTGGACACAACCTGCGGGAAACCGAGCAGAATGCACTTGCCCACGCTGAAACTGTTGCCATCCGTCGCGCCTGTGGACTTCTTGGTTCCTGGCGGCTTGAGGACTGTGACCTTTATGTCACCTTAGAGCCTTGTGCTATGTGCTGCGGCGCCATCGCCCAATCAAAAATCCGCAGAGTCTATTTCGGTGCCTATGATCCAAAGGGTGGATTTGCAGTTTCCAATGCATCGCTTTTTCAGCATCCCGGACTGATGCACAATCCGGAATGTTATTGTGGCATTATGGAAGAAGAATCCGCAGCGTTGCTGCGTTCTTTTTTCCAAGAAATGCGTAATACAACTATGAAAAAATAACCATTTTATATACTTAGGAGGTAATTTCCAATGGCAAAGAAATTTGTTTACCTTTTCAAAGAAGGTGACGCATCCATGAGAGAGCTTCTCGGTGGTAAAGGTGCAAACCTGGCTGAGATGACCAAGATCGGCCTCCCTGTTCCTCAGGGTTTCACCGTATCTACCGAGGCTTGTACTCAGTACTACGAGGACGGCCGCAAGATCAGCGATGAGATTCAGGCTGAAATCATGGAAAACATTAGCAAGATGGAAGAAATCTGCGGCAAGAAGTTCGGCGATAAGGAAAATCCCCTTCTCGTTTCCGTTCGTTCCGGTGCAAGAGCTTCCATGCCCGGTATGATGGACACCATCCTGAACCTGGGTCTTAATGAGGACGTTGTTGAGGCTATGTCCGCAAAATCCGGCAACCCCCGTTGGGCTTGGGACTGCTACAGAAGATTCATCCAGATGTATTCCGACGTTGTTATGGAAGTTGGTAAGAAGTACTTCGAGCAGTTGATTGACGAGATGAAAGAAGCTAAGGGCGTAACTCAGGATATCGAGCTGACCGCAGATGACCTGAAAGTTCTGGCTGGCCAATTCAAGGCTGAATACAAGAACAAGATCGGTGTAGACTTCCCCTCTGACCCGAAAGAACAGCTGATGGGTGCAGTAGAAGCCGTATTCCGTTCTTGGGACAACCCCCGTGCAAACGTATACCGTCGTGACAATGATATCCCTTATTCTTGGGGTACTGCCGTAAACGTTCAGATGATGGCGTTCGGTAACATGGGCGACGATTGCGGTACCGGTGTTGCATTTACCCGTGACCCTGCTACCGGCGAACCCGGTCTGATGGGTGAGTTCCTGGTTAACGCACAGGGCGAAGACGTGGTTGCAGGTGTTCGTACTCCTATGCCCATCGCACAGATGAAGGACAAGTTCCCCGAAGCATTCGAGGAATTCAACAAGGTTTGCGGCTTTCTGGAAGACCACTACAGAGATATGCAGGATATGGAGTTCACCATCGAGAACAGAAAGCTGTATATGCTGCAGACCAGAAATGGTAAGAGAACCGCAAAGGCTGCTCTGAAGATCGCTTGTGACCTGGTTGACGAAGGCATGATCGATAAGAAGAAGGCTGTTGCTATGATCGACCCCAGAAACCTCGACACCCTGCTCCACCCGCAGTTCGATGCAAAAGCATTGAAGGCTGCAACTCCTATGGGCAGAGGTCTGGGTGCTTCTCCCGGTGCTGCTTGCGGTAAGATCGTGTTCACCGCTGAAGATGCAGAGGCTTGGAACGCAAGAGGCGAAAAGGTAATTCTGGTTCGTCTGGAAACCTCTCCTGAGGATATCACCGGTATGAAGGCATCTCAGGGTATCCTGACCGTTCGTGGTGGTATGACCTCTCACGCAGCCGTTGTTGCTCGTGGTATGGGTACCTGCTGCGTATCCGGTTGTGGCGACATCAATATGGATGAAGAGAACAAGAAGTTCACTCTGGCAGGCAAGACCTTTGTTGAGGGCGACTGCATCTCCATCGATGGTTCCACCGGTAACATTTACGACGGTATCATCGCTACCGTTGACGCTGAAATCGCAGGCGAGTTCGGCAGAATTATGGAATGGGCTGACGAGTTCAGAACTCTGAAGGTCCGCACCAATGCTGACACTCCTGCTGATGCTAAGAAGGCTCGTGAGCTTGGCGCTGAGGGTATCGGTCTCTGCCGTACCGAGCACATGTTCTTCGAGGCTGACAGAATCGCAGCATTCCGTGAAATGATCTGCTCCGATACTGTTGAAGAAAGAGAAGCAGCACTTGAGAAGATTCTGCCTTATCAGCAGAGCGACTTCGAGAAGCTGTACGAAGCTCTGGAAGGCAATCCTGTAACCATCCGTTTCCTGGATCCGCCTCTCCATGAATTCGTTCCTACTGAAGAAGCTGACATCGCAGCTCTGGCACAGGCTCAGGGCAAATCCGTTGAGGATATCAAGGCTATCATCACTTCTCTCCACGAGTTCAACCCCATGATGGGTCACCGTGGCTGCCGTCTGGCTGTAACCTATCCGGAAATCGCTAAGATGCAGACCAAGGCTGTGATCCGTGCTGCTATCAACATCAAGAAAGCACACGCTGACTGGAACATCGTTCCTGAAATTATGATTCCGCTGGTTTGCGAAATCAAAGAGCTGAAGGTTGTTAAGAACGTCGTAGTTGAAACCGCTGATGCAGAAATCGCAGCAGCAGGTATCGACCTGAAGTACGAAGTAGGTACCATGATCGAAATTCCTCGTGCAGCACTCACCGCTGACGAAATTGCAAAAGAAGCTGACTTCTTCTGCTTCGGTACCAACGACCTGACTCAGATGACCTATGGTTTCTCCCGTGACGATGCCGGCAAGTTCCTGGATGCATACTATGATGCAAAAATCTTTGAGAACGATCCGTTCGCAAAGCTTGACCAGACCGGTGTTGGTAAGCTGATGGAAACCGCAATCAAACTGGGTAAGCCGGTTAACCCGAACCTGCACGTAGGTATCTGCGGCGAGCACGGCGGCGACCCCGTATCTGTTGAGTTCTGTCACCAGATTGGTCTGAACTATGTTTCCTGTTCTCCCTTCCGTGTTCCGATCGCAAGATTGGCAGCGGCTCAGGCAGCAATCAAGGAAAACTAAGTTTTACCTTAAATGTTGAGGGACACACCCGATTATTAAAATAAGGGTAAAGCCAAATATAAAAATGACCTTGTAGAGTTTACGCTCTATGAGGTCTTTTTTATACAAATTTTCATAGTAACAATCTTGCTGAAAGTGGGATAAATGGGGCGTTTAGGCATATTTAATGCAAATAAACAGGTGCGATGAAACGAGTGTTTTATTACCCCCTTTGAAAAAGTGAAATTATAAAACACTTTGCCCCTAAAATGATAAATGACGTTTCCCCATAACATAAAACTCAAAAGGACCTGCATCGCAGGTCCTTTTTTTATCCCCATCAGCACAGGGGACGGTCCTTCCAGCACAGGGGACGGTTCTCTGTGTTGACAAATGCGCCTCTAAATGGTATGCTTTTCCTTGAGGTGATTTCTATGCCAAGAGCAGCACGAAAATTAAGCCAGACCGGAATCTATCATATTATGCTCCGGGGGGCAAATGGGCAACAAATCTTCAAGGATTCGGCAGACTATGCAAAATTTCTGCGGGTGCTCAGCGACTGCAAAGACATCTGCAAGTTTCAGCTTTATGCTTACTGCCTGATGGGAAACCACATCCATATTCTTTTGAAGCAGGGCAAGGAGCCGCTGGAGCAGATTTTCAAGCGAATCGGCAGCCGATTTGTCTATTGGTACAACATCAAATATCAACGGAGCGGTCACCTGTTTCAGGACCGATTCCGCAGTGAGCCGGTGGAAACCGACGAATACTTTTTGACCGCCCTGCGGTATATCCATCAAAACCCGGTGAAAGCGGGCATCAGCCGTCGGGTGGAGGACTATCGTTACAGCAGCTTTGGGGAATACCTCCACGGTAGCGAGTTGGTGGACACCGCCTTTGGGTTTGACCTTCTGCCCTCAGGCGAATTTTTGAAATTTCATCAGGAGGACACCGCCGACCAATGTCTGGATATTACTGATGCACCGACAGTTCGCTTGACCGACGAAGATGCTCAAAAAATCATCTATAAGCACACCCGTTGCTCCACCATCGACGAATTTCAGGAACTCTCCCCCGAGGCACGGGACAAGGCTCTGACTGCCCTCACCGAAGAGGGGCTGTCCATCCGGCAAATCAGCCGGCTGACCGGCGTGAGCTTTGGGGTGGCACGCCGATTCCAGCAAACTCCCAAAGAAGAACCGGAAGCAAGACAGCACAGAGAACCGTCCCCTGTGTTCTTACTGTAAAAAAACTCCGCACATTGTGCGGAGTTTTCTTTTCTTGGTTGTAGCAAATCGTAAGCCGGGTTTTGTCGCGGATGGTCATCTATCTGGGACGTATGTCGCCACACGCCTCAAGCCGCCTTTTCGGGAGATGCCGGACCGACTTAGCCTCCCTGTCAGGCGTTGCTCCGAGTGGGGTTTACAGTGCCGCTATGTCACCATAGCCGCAGGTGAGCTCTTACCTCGCCTTTCCACCCTTACCTGTCAAAGACAGGCGGTATCTTTCTGTTGCACTTTCCTTAGAGTCGCCTCCACAAGCCGTTAGCTTGCACCCTTGTCCTATGGAGCCCGGACTTTCCTCATACACGGGATTGCTCCCTGGGTACGCAACCATCTAATTTACTACAAGCGTGACGCATATCACACTTCTATTATAACACAGTTACTTTAATAATGCCATCTATTTTTTCAATTTTATTTTTAATGGCGGTATCCAGCTCGCCGGCAATGTCCAGCATGGTGTACGCATTGTCGCCCTTGCTCTTATTCAGCATATTTTCAATATTGACACCATTGCTTGCAAAAGCATCGGTCATCTGCTTGAGCATATTGGGAATATTCTTATGCAGCACGGTCAGACGAACGCCGTGCGCCTTGCCCATATCGCAGTTGGGGAAGTTGACGCTATTCTTGATGTTACCGTTTTCCAGAAAATCTTTCATCTGGTCTGCTGCCATTACTGCACAATTTTCCTCACTCTCGGGTGTGGATGCGCCCAGATGGGGCATACAAATCACATCTTCACGCTTAAGCAATGCTTCGCTGCCAAAATCAGTGATGTAGGCTGCCAGCTTGCCGCTGTCCAGTGCCTCAATCACATCTGCCTCGTCCACCAGACTGTCACGGGAGAAGTTGAGCAGGCGTGCGCCTTGTTTCATAACCGCAAATGCCTCGGAATTGAACATTCCCTTGGTCTGTGCAGTTGCCGGAACGTGGATGGTGATATAGTCTGCCTTTTCCAGCAAGGTCTGCAAATCGTTTGCCTTGTGGGCATAACGGGTCAGGCTCCAAGCCGCATCTACCGACAGGTAGGGATCATAACCAATGACATCCATACCCAGATGGTGGGCTGCATTGGCAACCCGAACACCGATGGCACCCAAGCCTACCACGCCCAAGGTTTTACCTTCGATTTCAGGACCTACAAAGTTGGATTTTCCCTTTTCTACCAGTGCGGAGATATTGTCACCCTCGCCTGCCAGAGTCTTGGTCCATGCAATACCCTGTACGATCTTTCTGGAGGCTAAAAACAAGCCTGCCAGAACCAGTTCCTTAACTGCATTGGCATTGGCACCGGGGGTATTGAATACCACAACACCCTGCTCGGTACACTTGTCGATAGGAATGTTATTCACACCGGCACCGGCACGAGCAACTGCACGCAGGCTCTTGGGGAGCTCCATGTCGTGCATCTTAAAGCTACGAAGGATGATGCCGTCAGGATTGGCAACCTCATCGGCGCAAGCATAGTTGTCGCCCAGTCTGGACAATCCCTTTTTAGAAATCTTGTTTAATGTTTGAATCTGATACATATTCGGGCACCTCTCTTAGTTATTGGCTTCAAATTCTTTCATAAATGCAACCAATGCCTCTACGCCCTCAACCGGCATTGCATTGTAGAGGCTGGCACGCATACCGCCAACACTTCTGTGACCTTTCAGGTTCACAAAGCCCTTTGCCTTTGCCTCTGCAATAAACTTGGCATTCAGCTCCTCAGAATCGGTAACAAAGGGAACATTCATCAAAGAGCGGTCCTCCGGAACCACGGTTCCTTTGAACATCTTGGAATTATCAAGGAAGTCATACAGAATCTTTGCCTTTTTCACGTTGATTTCGTGCATAGCCTTGATGCCGCCCATATTCTTAATCCACTCACATACCATCTTGACAATATAGATTGCAAAGGTAGGCGGAGTATTGAACATAGAACCGTTCTCGGAATGGGTGCTGTAGTTCAGCATGGTGGGGGTGATATCCATCGCATCGCCGAGCAAATCCTCACGCACAATCACCACGGTCACACCGGCGGGGCCCATATTCTTCTGTGCGCCTGCATAAATCAAGCCAAACTTGCTTACATCCACCTCTTCAGAAAGAATCGAAGAGGACATATCTGCAACTACAACTGCATCGCCAAAATCAGGCATGGTATTGTAGTGGGTACCATAAATGGTGTTGTTGTAAGTGATATGCACAAAGTCTGCACCCGGGGTGAGCATAGACTTATCTACCTTGGGCAGATAAGAGAAGGTCTTATCTTGGCTAGACGCAATGTCGTGTGCCTCCAGATAACGCTTGCCTTCCTGATACGCCTTTTTTGCCCATTGACCGGTAATCACATAATCGGCAACCTTGTTCTTGTTGCCAAGGTTCAGCGGAATCATTGCAAACTGGGTGGATGCACCGCCCTGCAGGAACAATACCTTATAATTGTCCGGAATCTGCATAATTTCACGGAGCAGCGCCTCTGCCTCGTCGATGATTGCCTGATACTCCTTGGAGCGATGACTCATCTCCATCACCGACTGCCCGCTGCCACCGTAATTCAACATTTCTTTTTGTGCCCGCTCCAGCACTTCAACCGGAAGCATGGACGGACCTGCGGAAAAATTATAAACTCTTTCCATCAAAAACGCCTCCCATAAAATGATAAATTATTTTTTCATTATATACCTCAAACCCGGAAAAGTCAACCAACTTTCGATTTTTTGTTAAAAAAACTGCAAAAAATCACTTTTGATTCGATTTTTCTCGCTCCTTTCTACAAAAAAGGCGAGGGATTTTTATTGACAGGCATCGGGAACTGTTATAAAATAAGGGAAGAACATCACAAAGGAGAATGTATATGCGCGTTTTAATGGCAACCATGAAACTGGATATCGGCGGCGCCGAAACCCATATTGTTGAGCTTTCCAAGGCACTTGCCAAGCGGGGGGTAGAGGTTTTTGTCGCCTCCAACGGCGGTGCGTATGAGCAAGAGCTTTTAGATGCCGGAATCCGGCATATTCAGGTGCCTTTTCACAGCAAGAACCCGCTCTCGATGAAGCGTGCTTATGACCAATTAAAAACCATCATCTTTGAAAATAAGATTGACGTTGTGCACGCCCACGCCCGCATCCCTGCTTTTTTGTGCGGACTCTTGCACCGGCGGTTTCATTTTCGGTTTGTAACCACCGCCCATTGGGTATTCTCCACCCGTTTTCCTTACAACATCCTCACCCGTTGGGGGGACCGCTCTTTGGCGGTCAGCGATGACATCAAGGATTACCTGATTGATAATTACGGCATCACCGGAGAAAATATTCGTGTTACCATCAACGGAATTGATACCGAAAAGTTTTCCAAGGATACCGATTTTTCCGGAATTGCAGAAGAGTTTCATCTGGGCGAGGGGAAAACCCGCATCGTCTACTGCAGCCGGATGGACGAGGATCGCTCCCTTGCCGCACATAAGCTGATTGCAGTTGCTGAGGAGCTGGACAATGCCATCAAGGATTTGGAAATCGTGATTGTAGGTGGCGGCAATGACTATACTGCCGTAGCCGAAGAAGCGCAGGCAGTCAACGACCGTCTGGGACGGCGGCTGATTATTTTGACCGGCAGCCGTACCGACATCAACCGCTTTGCCGCAAGTGCCGACCTGTTCATCGGGGTCAGCCGTGCCGCATTGGAGGCAATGGCTTGCGAAAAGCCTGCCATCATTGCAGGCAACGAGGGTTATATTGGCATCTTTGACCGTGACAAGCTGCAGGTTTCCATCGACACCAATTTCTGTTGTCGAGGTTGCGGCGAAACCACCGAGGAGCAGTTAAAGCAGGACATCCTTACGGTTCTCACCGCCGATAAATCCTATCGCGATGAGTTGGGTCAGTTCTCACGGGAAACCGTCAAGACCCATTATTCCATGGAAACTATGGCAGACGATGCTATGAAACTCTATGTTTCCATCATCAAGAACAGCAAAGTCAACGAGGTGTCCGTACAGGAGTTTGCGGATATTGACGCCTATCTTTTGACCAACCCCATCCGCAGCCGGGGCGGCTCCATCGATGTGATGATTTCCGGCTATTACGGATTCCACAACAGCGGGGACGACTCCATCCTGAAGGCGATGGTGGATAGTCTGAGTGCCGCCCGCCCGGATATCCGGATTCTGGCGCTCTCCAACGACCCTGCCGAAACCAAGGCGGTGTATGGCATCGATTCCATCCATCGGTTCAATCTTCCCCGCATCCTCTGGAATATGCGGAAAACCCGTCTGCTGATCAGCGGCGGCGGAAGTCTGATTCAGGATGTGACCTCGGACAAATCTCTTGCCTACTATCTGGGCATCATCCAACTGGCGAAAAAGCTTGGGGCAAAGGTGATGCTTTACGCCAACGGCATCGGTCCCATTCTCCACGAGAGCAACCACAAAAAAATTCGCAAGGTATTAAACGATGTGGATTTGATTACCCTGCGGGACCCCTCTTCTTTGGAAGAGCTTGCCCGCTTTGGGGTGGATGGACCCAAAATGCTGGTTACCGCCGACCCCGCGTTCCATCTTGTTGCCGCAAATCCTGAAGAGTCCGCTGTCCTGGTAAGCCGGACCGGACTTCCCGCCGGAAGAAAATACTGCGGTATTGCCCTCCGTCCTTGGAAAAAGGCGGATAAGGATATGGAAAAAAATATCGCCATGGTGGCAGACTATATCAAAAAGACCTACGACATGGAGGTTCTGCTGATTCCCATGCAGCACAGCAAGGATATGGCAACCATGCAGGAAACCCTCAATGCAATGGAAACCGAGGGGTATCTCCTTCAGGATCCCACCACACCCTCTCAGCTGATGGGTATTGTGGGCGGCGCAGAATTCATTCTGGGAATGCGCCTGCACATCTTGATTTATGCCGCAAAGATGGGAACTCCGGTAATTGGGCTGACCTACGACCCCAAGGTAGAGGCAACCATGCAGTATATCGGGCAGGAGTTCATCACCCCCGCAGAGCGTATCAACCCCATCACCCTGTGTCGGTATGTGGATACCATTATGAGCACCCATCCGGCATTGACCGAAAACCTGACCGAAATCAGCAAAACCGCAAAGGAAAAAGCTCTCACCAATACCGCAATGGCATTGGAGCTTTTGGACTCCTGTAATTAAGGCACCACAATCTTCATATACTAAATCATCAAATACTGCAAAGCATCTTGCATTTTGGGACAATTTGTAGTATGATGAACATATATGGCAATCAGGGAGTGAGTTTATGGCCGAAAATCACATTCCTCCGGCAAATTCTCCGGAAGAAACAGGCAAAAAGAAAACCAAAAAGATTTATCTGTGGGGCATCATTGTGCTCCTGTTGCTCTTGTTGCCTTTCACCGCCCTGACCTTTTACGTCAGCGGTTATGAGGCGATTTTCCCCAATGTCTATGTGGGGGACATCAATCTTTCGGGCAAGACCGAAGCAGAGGCATTGGCACTTCTTGATCAAACCTATACCACCCAAAACATCAAGGAATCCGATTTTTCCGTTTCCTGTGAGGATATGACTGAGTCCCTTTCGGTAGCGGATTTGGGAATCGTCTTCCGGAATCAGGACACCGCAAAAACTGCAATGGCAGTGGGCGATGCGAAAAACCCTGTGGTGAGGGCGGTTCATTTCTTGAAGCAGACCTTTTCTCCTTCCCGTCAGCTCCCGTTGATTTCTTATAATCAAGAGCTTTTGAAGGATGCCATCACCAAGGTTTCTGCGCCTTATGACATTGAACCGGTGGGGTATACCTTTGAGATTGACCGTGACGCCGTTACCATCCACGCACCGGTTGCCGGCTGCAAGGTGGATCGGGATGCGGTCATCGGTCAGGTGGAAGAGCAGATTCGGAATATGGCACTTTCCGATTTGACGCTGACACCTGTAACCACTGAGCCGGACCCCATCAATTTTGAAGAGTTTTACACCTGGCTGACCTCCCCTGCTGAGGACGCCTACTATACCAAGGGCGAAGACGGTAAGGTTTTTGTCAATCGGGAAAAGCTGCAATGCTCGGTAGACAAAGAGGCAGTACAGGCGGCGGTTTCGGAGATTGAAAGCTCCGGCAAGCAGACTGCGACCTTTGCGGTCACCACCACCGCACCGGAAAAGCTTTCGGCAAACCTGAGTGAAAACCTGTATAAAGATAAGCTTGGCAGCTACACCACCTATTACAGCGGAACGGCTGCAAGAAATAACAATGTCCGTTTGGCAACCTCACGGATAGACGGCTATGAGCTAATGCCCGGCGAGGAGTTTTCCTATGACAAAACCATCCTCCCCCGCACCTCTGCCAATGGTTATATGGCAGCGCCTGTCTATATCGGCAATAAGGTAGAAAGCGGTCTGGGCGGCGGTATCTGTCAGCCCTCCTCCACCCTCTACTGTGCGGCACTCTATGCCAATCTGGAAATTTTGGAACGGCACAACCACAGTATGTTGGTTAGTTACCTGCCGGCAGGACTGGATGCCACCATCGCCCAGGGTTCCTTGGATTTAAGACTGAAAAACAACACCTCCTACCCCGTAAAAATTTCGGGATCTGCAAACGGTGGCGTGCTGACCTTCAGCATTTGGGGTTATAATCCCGAAAAAATCTCGGTAGACATTCTGCGCAGCGGCGGCGGATTCAGCTATTCCGCAACCCGGGTTGTCAAAAAAGACGGCGTGGAAATCAAGCGGGAATCTCTCGGTACCAGCCGTTATGTACCGCCGGAGCCGTCAGAAACTCCGAAACCAAGCGAAAGCGCTGAGCCGGAGGAAAATCCGGAGGGAACCGATGCACCGCCTGCGAGCGAGGGAACCGAACCCACGGTTTCTGCTCCTCCTGAGGGGACAGGCAATCCGCCTGCGGAAAGCACGCCCCCTTACACGGCGCCCTCATCTGCCCCGACACCACAACCCTCGGCTGCACCTGTGCCGCCGGCTGAAACCACGCTTAGCGAATAAAATTTCATAACATATCTTCAGGGATCGGTGAAATTCCGTACCGGCGGTAAACGCTATCAAAGGCGAAGCCCGCGCGCAAATATTTTTGCAGATTCGGTGAAATTCCGAAGCCGACAGCATCGCCTTGCCAAGCACAACTTGGTTTTGGTTAAAGTCTGGATGAAAGAAGAAACAGCTTGTTTGTCGCTGTCTATTTATGCCCCTGAAGCAGAATGCTTCAGGGGCATTTACTTTGTAAGGAGGAACTTACCTATGAAAATCCAATCACCCAATCATCTTCGTATTCTGACCTCGGTGTCCATCGGGGGAGCCATCTCCTTTGTACTGATGTTTTTTGAACTCAGTCTGCCCATCGCACCCGCCTTTATCAAGCTGGATTTTTCCGATATTCCCTCTTTGATTCTGGCATTTGCCTTTGGACCGGTCGCCGGCATCCTGACCGAGCTGGTGAAGAATCTGCTCCATCTGCTCCAAACCTCCACCTCCGGCATAGGTGAGCTTTCCAACTTCCTGCTCGGCGCTGCCTTTTCCGGCTCTGCGGGATGGTTTTATCAACACCACAAAACCCGTGGCGGCGCCCTCTGGTCCCTACTGATTGGCACGATCGCTTTTTCTGTGCTGGGCATCTTCTCTAACCTGTATTTGATGTTTCCTTTCTATTCCAAGGTGATGGGAATCCCCTTGGATGCCATCATTGCCATGTGTCAGAAGATTCTGCCTTATGTGGATACCCGTGCTGAGGTCATTTTGCTCAGCGTCACTCCCTTTAATCTGCTGAAAGGATTGCTGGTTTCCCTGGTGACCTTTCTGCTCTACAAGCGGCTATCTCCGCTTCTGCACGGAACACGGTAACAAAAAAGGACTGAAAAATTTCAGTCCTTTTTTCTTATTCTTGATAGCCGTTGCTATAACCGCCGGTTGTGGACTTTGGTGCCTCGTTTCCGCCCTGGGGTTTTTTGCGGTTATCCCTACCTCGACGATGGCGGGGGCGGGATCTTTTTTTGTTGTTCTTTTTTTCGCCCTGCTCGGTCGATTCCTTCGGCTCTTCTGCCGATTCAGGAATCACTTCCTCAACAATCGCAACCGGTTCTTCTTCGGGTACAACTTCTTCCTTCTCTTGGGGTTTTTCCAGACGGATCTTACCGTTTTTCCCCAAAGGCGAAAAATCGCCCAGTACATAGGTGCCAAACTTGATGTTTTCCCCATTCTCGTCCGAGAACCGCACCTTAATCTGCCCTTTCAGAGTTGCCGTTTCTGCGACAATCCCAACGCCATCGGGGGTTTCTACTTTATCCCCACGTTTGGGCATCTTGGCAAGCATATCGTCATAGGCATTCTGCTCATATTGCAGGCAACACATCAATCGTCCGCAAGCGCCGGAAATCTTGGTGGGGTTTAAGGACAAGCCCTGTTCCTTTGCCATTTTGATGGACACCGGATGGAAATCGTTGAGGAAACTGCTGCAGCAAAGAGATCTGCCGCAGATTCCGAGACTTCCCAACTGCCGCGCCTCGTCCCGCACACCAATCTGCCGAAGCTCAATTCTGGTGCGGAACACGCCGGCAAGCGCCTTAACCAAATCCCGAAAATCCACTCTGCCGTCTGCGGTGAAGTAGAATAAAATCTTGCTGCGGTCAAAGGTGTACTCTGCGCCCACCAATTTCATATCCAATTTGTGTTCGGCAATCATCCGGTTTGCAACCTCAAATGCCTCTTTTTCTTTGGCTTTGTTCTCCTCCGCCTGACGGAAATCCGCCTCAGTTGCCACGCGGATAATAGGTTTGATGGGGGCAACAATCTCATTTTCCTCCACCATCTTGTTGGGAATCACAACCTTGCCCATTTCCATGCCTCTGGCGGTTTCTACCAAGACGTGTTCCCCGTTTTTTGCCTCCACCTTGTTGGCATCAAAATAATAGGTCTTGCCTGCGGTAGTAAATTTAACTCCTATGATCTCTATCATGGATTTCCTCCCAATACTCCGTTGCCATGCAGAGCATCGCAATCGGATAATTCACATTCTTTCCTATCAGCTGTTGATACTTGATGGTAATCTCTCCAAACCTTGCTGCGGACTGTCTGGGAATCTGCCCGCAAAAGGCTCTTAGCTGTTGTTCTTTGTCTTGATTTAGGATTTCCCCTGCACCCAGTTTCATATGCATCAAATCCTGGCTCCAAGAGAGCAGAACCTCCATCACCAAGGCAATGTCGGCTTTGTTCTGTTTTAGAAATCGCACAAAGTCATACAAATCCCGATGGGTGCCGGTACTAAGGGAAAGTACCCGCTTTAAGGTTTCCTCCCGCAGGGTGATTGCCGATTCCTCTTCCAAAAAGGAGATGGCTTTGCCGATATTGCCGCCGCTCATTGCCGCAATTCGTGTTGCCTTTTGGGGCGGGAGTCCCTTTTTTTCGGTCAGGTATCCCATCAGGGTTTCCCGACGCACCGGTTGCATCCGCAAAAGCTGCGCTCTTGAAAGGATGGTCCTAAGAAAGTTGTTTGCATTCTCTGCCAGAAGCAGAATGGTGCAGTATTTGGGCGGCTCCTCAAACACCTTGAGCAGGCTGTTCTGCGCCTCCGCCCGCATTCCGTCCGCCTTGGGAATCACATAGACCTTTTTCTCTCCCATATAGGGGCGGATATAGATATCCTTTTTCATACTGCGGATGGTGTCCACCAGCACCACCTCCTGTTTTTTGGAGCTGTCATAGAGCTGGTTGGTCACCACCGTAAAATCCGGATGGGCATCCGGGTTTTCGGTTTTCAGAATCGCTGCAGCGAACGCCTTGGCAAGGGTCATCTTGCCGATGCCCTTTGCCCCCTCAATGATATAGGCGTGTCCCACACGATTCTCTCTGAGCGTATGGGTCAGCAAGGTTTTGATTGCTTCATTTTCCAATATCTCAGCAAAAGCCATTGACCCACACCCTTTCTGTGTTAGAACTTCAACGCGCTGCGGATGTATTCCGGCAGAGCATCAATCTTTACTCTCTCCTGTTCCATACTGTCACGGTGACGGATGGTCACGCTGCCATCCTCTTCTGAATCAAAGTCATAAGTGATACAGAACGGGGTTCCAATCTCATCCTGACGGCGGTAGCGTTTTCCGATGCTGCCCGCCTCGTCAAATTCACAAACAAATTCAGAAGCCAGCATCTCATAAACCTCTCTTGCCTTGTCAGAGAGCTTTTTGGAAAGGGGCAGAATTGCCGCCTTTACCGGTGCCAATGCCGGATGGAAGTGCATCACGGTACGCACATCGTTCTTCTCGGCATCAATCACTTCTTCGTCGTACGCCTCTACCAAAAATGCCAATGCCACGCGGTCAGCACCCAGCGACGGCTCGATACAATAGGGAACATACTTTTCGCCGGTTTCGGGGTCTGCATATTCCATCTTCTCGCCACTGTGTTCGCTGTGCTGCTTGAGGTCAAAGTCGGTTCTGTCGGCAATACCCCACAGCTCACCCCAACCAAAGGGGAACATAAATTCGATGTCGGTGGTTGCATTGCTGTAATGAGAAAGCTCTTCCTGTTCGTGGTCACGCAGTTTCAGGTTTTCTTCCTTGATGCCTAAAGAGAGCAGGAAATCTCTGCAGTAGTCTTTCCAGTAAGAGAACCATTCCAAGTCGGTGCCGGGCTTACAGAAGAACTCCAGCTCCATCTGCTCAAATTCACGGGTACGGAAGGTGAAGTTTCCGGGGGTAATCTCGTTCCGGAAGGATTTGCCTACCTGAACGATGCCAAAGGGAATCTTCTTACGGGAAGTTCTTTGTACGTTTTTGAAGTTTACAAAAATACCCTGTGCAGTTTCAGGACGGAGGTAAAGCTCACTCTTACTGTACTCGGTAACACCCTCGAATGTCTTAAACATCAGGTTGAACTTACGAATATCGGTAAAGTTATGCTTGCCGCAGGAGGGACATGCAAGGTTGTTCTCCTTGATAAATTCCATCATCTTTTCATCCGACCAACCGTCTGCGCTCTGGCCTGCCGCGTCCTCGATCAGCTTGTCTGCACGGAATCTGGTTTTACATTCCTTACAATCCATCAAGGGGTCAGAAAATCCGCCCACGTGACCGGAGGCAACCCAGGTCTGGGGATTCATCAGGATTGCTGCATCCAGACCCACATTGTAGGGGCTTTCCTGAATGAACTTTTTCCACCAAGCCTTTTTTACATTATTCTTGAACTCCACGCCCAAGGGGCCATAGTCCCAAGTGTTTGCCAAGCCGCCGTAAATTTCAGAGCCTGCATAGACAAAGCCTCTGCCCTTACATAAAGCGACAATTTTTTCCATTGTTTTTTCTGTATTTTTCATTTCAGACCAACCTTTCCCGATGCCAAAAGGCATCTGCTATCTTCTTTTGCATCATATTCACATAATTATCTTTAATTGTAACACATTTTCTTAGGAAATTCAAGCTTTATTTCCTACTATTTGCCCTCTTTGAAACATAAATATATAGTGTGATAGGAGATGATGCTATGCTGAACTATATCTGGGGAGGAATGATTCTCCTTTCCCTGATTACTTCGTTTTTTACCGGTCGGATAGACGCCACCGTTGCCGCTGCCGCCGAGGGCGCCGGTGCCGCTGTGGAGCTTTGCCTGACCCTGCTGGGGATTCTTTGTCTTTGGACAGGGCTTGCCAAAATCGGGGAAAAGGCAGGGTTGGTTTCCCTGCTTTCCCGCACGCTCACGCCCCTTTTGCGATTTCTCTTTCCCAAGCTGGAACAGGATGCCCCCGCCCGGGGGAGCATTGTGATGAATCTGGTTGCCAATCTATTGGGGATGGGAAATGCCGCCACCCCCCTTGGCATCAAAGCCATGGGAGAACTGCAAAAACGAAACCGCTTTCGCAGCACTGCCTCCAATGAAATGTGTATGCTGGTGGTACTCAACACCGCATCGTTACAGCTCTTTCCCACCACCCTCCTCTCTCTTCGGCAGGTATATGGGTCTGCCTCTCCGGGTTTAATCTTGCTCCCCATCTGGCTGGTCAGCATTTGCGCACTCATTGCAGGAGTCACCGCCGCCAAGCTTCTGGAAAGGAGGCGACGGCTTTGAGTCTGCTCTCCACCTTGGCAATGCCGTTGTTTATTGGCGGGTTTCTGGCTTTGGGACTGCTGCGTCGGGTAGGGGTTTACGATTGCTTTGTAGAGGGTGCAAAAGACGGCCTGCAAAGTCTGGTGGGCATCATTCCCCCTTTGATTGGATTGATGGTTGCCATCAGCATGTTCCGCGCCAGCGGTGCGCTGGAATTGCTTGCCCGCCTGCTTGCCCCTGTCCTTTCTGCCATTCATCTGCCGCCGGAGGTGCTGCCCCTTGCCCTTTTGCGGCCGATTTCCGGCAGCGCCTCCACCGCCATTGTCACCGACATCTTTCGCACCTTGGGTCCCGATTCTCCGGCGGGGGTCATTGCCTCGGTGATGATGGGGTCTACCGAAACCACCTTTTACACCGTGGCAGTCTACTTTGGTTCCGCCGGAATCAAGAACACCCGCCACACCATTGCCGCCGCTTTGACTGCGGATTTGACAGGAATTTCCCTTGCCATTCTTTTTTCTCATCTTTTCCTCTTATAATGGTACCAAAATGAAAAGAAATTGTAACTGTTTTGTTTGGGTTGGTATGTTATACTATATTTGTATGCGTGTACCCTTTTCACGGAAGCTCGTGATAGAATAAGCAAAGGAGGCCTGCCTCATGGCACAAAAAACCGTCCGCAAAAAAGCGGCAAAAAACTCCTCACCGAAAAAACCGGCAAAGCGGGTGGAAAAAAAGCCACCCAAACAATCCCCCAAATTCTTTACCAACGAAATCAGGGGAATCCTGTTAATCGCCTGTGGTATTTTTCTGCTCTTTGTCTTTTTGACCGATTCCACCGGCGCCGTCGGTGCGCTTTTGAAAGCCGTCTGCTACGGGATGTTGGGTGTTGCCGGTGTCATCAGCTGTATCTTTATGATTTTTGTAGGCATCGCCGTATTTTCCAATAAGGGAGAGAAAGGAAACCTTGCCAAGCTGTTGCTTCTGTTTGGTTTGATGCTTTCCACCTCAGTACTTGCGGCACTCTTTGCCGGTGGTGCTGACGGACTGCCCGCCGACTTTATCTCCTGCATCGTTACCCTCTACCGCGAGGGTGTCAAAGGCTATGGCGGCGGCGTTTTGGGCGGTGGCTTATGTGTGCTCTTGACCAAACTGCTGGGAACCACCGGAAGTTGGGTGATGGCGATTGCCGCAGAACTGATTCTGGTGCTGATGCTGACCGGCATCTCCCTGCGCAGTACCGGCAAAAAGATTTCAGAAAAAGCCCACGAACAGCAAGAGGCTTTTGAGAAAAAGCTTGCGGAAAGACCGGTAAGCAAATTCTTTGACCGGTATTTTTCAGGGGAAGAACCCATCGACGACAGCCCCAAGCCGGAACGGTTTGAGCTCAAAGAGGACGATGCCCTTTTCCGTGATTTGATGTCTGAAAAGGATGTAAAAAAAGCAGAAGAAAAGGAACTTCCGTTCCTGCTTGATAATATGAAAACCGGAACCTTGAGCGAGCTGCCTTTGGTAGAAGAGGACGGCAAGGTCGTCCCCCAAAAAAATCCGGAGGATGAGGAGGAATTTGTTCCCCCCACCGAGGCACAGCTTGAGGATGTGTTTGACCCCCTGACCCAAAAGGCGGTGGATGCAGGGATGCCCTTAGACCGTGCGGTGGTTGCCGGCCGTCGAATGGCAACTGAGGACGAACCGCTCTCTGCCGAGGAGGAAATCGCAGAGCAGGTAGCCCAGACACCTCCCCCTCGAATGATTGAATACAACCGACCTACCTTAGATTTGTTGGACAAGCCCAAAGCCCGCAAGCAGTCGGTACAGGAGGTCAAAAAAGAACTGGAAGAAAAGGCGAACCGCCTGCTTGACACCCTGCGCAGCTTCAAGGTAGAGGCAAAAATCATCAATATTACCCAAGGTCCCTCGGTAACCCGCTTTGAACTGCAGCCCGGTTTCGGGGTTAAGGTTTCCAAGATTACCGGACTCAGTGACGATATTGCGTTGAGCCTTGCGGCACCGGGTGTGCGTATTGAGGCACCGATTCCCGGAAAATCCGCCATCGGTATTGAGATTCCCAATCGGGAGGCGGCCCCGGTTCCCATTCGGGAAGTGTTGGAGAGCGAAAAGTTCCAGAACTTCTCGTCAAAAACCGCATTTGCATTGGGTAAGGATATTGCCGGAACCTGTCAGGTGGCAGACATTGCCAAGTTCCCCCATGTGCTGATTGCGGGACAGACCGGATCGGGTAAGAGTGTTTGTATCAACTCCTTGATTCTGAGTATCCTATACAAAGCCAATCCGGATGAAGTCAAGCTGATTATGGTTGACCCCAAAATGGTGGAGCTGGGCATCTACAATGGCATCCCCCATTTGCTGATTCCGGTGGTCACCGACCCCCGTCACGCCGCAGGTGCGCTGAATTGGGCAGTGGGTGAAATGCAGAACCGTTACGGACTCTTAAAGGACAACAACGTCCGCAACCTCAAGGGCTACAACGCCCTGATGGAAGAGCGGGGCGAGCCGGAGTCCAAGCTCCCCGAAATCGTCATCATCATTGACGAGTTTGCCGATTTGATGATTGCTGCCAAGAGCGAAGTCGAGGACGCCATCAACCGTCTGGCGGCTCTGGCACGGGCGGCAGGTATGTACTTAGTCATCGCAACCCAGCGTCCTACCGTCAATGTCATCACCGGTGTCATCAAAGCAAATATCCCCTCTCGTATTGCATTTAATGTAACCTCACAAATCGACAGTCGGACCATTCTGGACTGTCCCGGTGCCGAAAAACTGTTGGGCAGAGGCGATATGCTCTATAACCCCAGCGGTGCAATGAAACCCCAGCGTATTCAGGGCAACTTTGTTTCGGACGGAGAAATCGAGCGGGTCATCAATTTCATCAAGAGCCAGTACGAGGCAACCTATGATACCGAAATCATCGAAAACATCCAACGGGAACAGGAACGCATCATCAACGGTTCTGACGAAGCAGCCGAGCAGGAGGACGATGCTTTCACCCGCAGTGGCAGTGACACCAAGGACGAGCTGTTCTTCCAAGCGGTGGAAATGGTCTTAGACAACGGACAGGCATCGGTGGCAATGTTCCAGCGACGGTTCAAAATCGGTTATCAGCGTGCTGCACGACTGGTTGACCAGATGGAAGAACGCCGTATTATCGGGCCTTATGAGGGCACCAAGCCCCGTCAGGTTCTGATTTCCAGACAGGAATTTCTGGAAATGAAAATGAATGAGCAGTAATTCCCTAAAAAATAATGTAAAATTTGTCCAAAAAGCCCGGAAAACCGCGGTTTTTCGGGCATCCTGACCAAAGCGTTATTTAAAAAATTGTGCAAGTATACAAAAAACAAATATTTTCAAAAAACAACTGGAAATTTGCTTTTATTTATAGTAGAATAGTACCAGTAAAAAGTTTTTTTACCTATTTTAATTAAAAGGAGATCGTTAAGATGAACAAACAAGAACTCGTAGCTGCTATTGCAGCAAAAGCAAATCTGTCCAAAAAAGATGCTGAAGCTGCTCTGGCTGCATTCGTAGGCAGCGTAGAAGACGCACTGAAGAAGGGTGACAAGGTTCAGTTGGTTGGCTTCGGTAGCTTCGAAGTTAGAGCAAGAGCCGCAAGAACCGGTAGAAACCCCCGTTCCGGCGAGACCATGAAAATTGCTGCTGCTAAAGTTCCTACTTTCAAGGCAGGTAGCGGTCTGAAGGCTCTGGTTAACGGCAAATAAGCATTCTAGTTTTGCAACATAAAAAAGCAATCGCAAATGCGATTGCTTTTTTTGTTATGGTAATTCTAATTTGGGTTCCATCAGTTCCGGCTTTTGCAGTACCGGCTCAATAAAGATTTTCAAGGTCTGACCCTTGGTAACCCGAATCGTGGGAATGGTAACCCGATATTCTCCTCTGCCCGGAATCACTGTAAATCGCTTGCAGGAAAGCCCCGCAATATACCCCTTTTGGTATACCCCGCAAACAATTTGCAATTCTTCGGTTTCTTCCCGATTGGAGACAGAATTTTTTACGGCGATTTGGGAAATCTCCAAATCCCGATTCAAACTGATTTGAGAAACACTTTCTTGGTTGATGGCACTGACTCTCCACTCTGCATGTTCCAAAGGTTTAGAAAGCCGTTTGAGCACTCTGCTCTCATTCCCGGTCAGCATCAAATTCACGCCCGTGTCAAGCTGTGCATCTTCCGGCAGTACGCTGTCATCTGCCATTTGCCCATCCCGCAGGAAGGCATAATATTCATCCTTGGCAAGGTCCTGATAAACCCCCGCAAGAGTTCCGCTTTCTTTCCACGGGATAGAGATGCCCTCTGTCCCCGTATTGCGAAAGACCTGATATTTGCCATAATCCACCCACACAAGCCCCTGCTGCCCCTTGTGGAGTGCAGATTCTGCATAGGTGTCATAGTAAGAGGTCGCTCGATGAATTTCCGCCCGTTGTCCCTCTTCCTGCAAGGAAATTGCAATGCGGTCACCGTCATCATCAAAGACCAGCATGGGAGTCTCTGCCTCAAGCCGGGCAAAGCTTGCCTCCGCTTCTGCCGGCAGGGCATCTGCTCCGGTTTCGATGCGCTGCTCTTCCTCATCATTCCACCGCTGGGCAAAATCCTCCCAGGGTTGTTTTGCCGCTTGATACAGCCGCCGCAACAGTTTGCGGAAGGTAGAGCGTTCCGCACCCTCTTTTCCGTCAAAAACCTCCCCTTGCTCTGCAAAGGTCAGCGGGTCAAAGTAGGGCGTCTGGGTGGTATACACCCCATAAATATTCCATGGCGAAACCTCTTCCTGCGCCTGATTTTCCGGCATATGCAGACGGAGTGCCACAAATTCCTCCCCACGGGTCTGGTCAAGCGGGATGGGATAGGTCAAATAGAGGAATCCATCTTCCGCGGGCACTTCTGCAGGGAACCTGCAGAGAATCGGTTCTGCCTGTCGGTCACGCAGATTTTCTATAAGAAGCGTTTGGTCGGGGCGTTCCGGTTTCCAGATTTTGAGGGTCAAATAATTCTGCTTTTCCGGATCCACCGCCATATGCATGGCAAGCATTCCCCCGGATTCCATAGTACGATAGCTGAATCCTTTTCCGCCAATCCAACGGTTATGCACCGAGGTATTGCGTTCCGCCGCACCATGATAGCTTTCATCAGTAGAGTCGCCCACATTGAGATAATCCCCAAACTTCCAACCAATATGATCAGACGGTTCCTCCGGAAGTATGGTCATCCGATAAGTTCTTTCACGCTGATGCTTCCCGGCAGAAATGCTGGCGGTTGCCAGAATCTCCCGCCCGTCCTCAAACCATTCGGGGCGGACAATATTTCCATCCTCTGAGAGGAACTCCCTTGCATCCTCTCCGGTAACTGCATCCTGTGCCTGCCAACGCAGTTGCGCCCGAACACCCGCCTCGGTAGTATAGCTTTCCGAAAGATTTCGGGTAATCTTATTGGGCGACGGATTTTCATCCAAAGCATAAATTGCCGCTTCGGTTATCGCCACAACCTCCGCATTGTCCGAGGCAGAGATTTTTAAGAAAGGTGCATCCTTTCCGCTCTGCAAAAAGGAAAGCTCCTCCTCGCCGCCGGAAATTCGCAAGGTTACCGTGGTTTCACCCTTGGCATAAGCGTCGTTGACCGCGTCGGTCAAATCCAGATTCCAAGTCCCTTTTTCAGACTTTTCCGGTTGCTGTAAAATCTGTTGTTCCTCACCGCGAGGCAAAACTTCGTCCTCGTTCCAGTCCCCATTGGCAATCCGGTAAACCGAAAGGTCTGCCTCCTGCTCAGAATCGGGGGTGAGCTGCAATTCTGCCTGATACATGGCTCCGCGGATATTCTCCGGCTTTAACCGAAACCGCAGATAGGCATCGGTGCCATTTCCTATCCGGAAGGTACGCCCGCCGTCGCTGCCGGAAAGGGCGGTTTTTTCCAGCCACACCTTGCTGATATCCTGTGTGTCCGGATCGGTTGCCTCTCCGGTCACCACCTTCAGGCAAGGTCGATAAAGGGCATCCTCGTAAGCACTTCCGGCAAACATATTGCCTCCAAGCCCCTCCATATGCATCGAAATTTTTGTGGTTTTGTCCTCCATCCATTTTTGCAGATAGGAAGTCAAATCCACCTCTATCACCTTGGCATCCTTGGTCCCCATATCGGGAACCCATTCCGCCAACTTGACCTCTCCCAAGGGGGAGGGTCTATCCTGATATTTCATATCTCCATCCCAGTCCGAGGACGGCATCAACCAAAGCCGGACGGGTGCCTTGCCGCTCCGTTCTGTGGGCAAAAAGGTCAGCCGCAGAGCCGCTTTTTGCACCTGAGGGAGTTTTTTCTTGTCAAGCAGGCTTTGCAAATCAAACTGCAGATAACTGTCCGCCTGATTGCCTACCTTGTGCACCCCATCGGGAAGTTGCAGATACGGCGAGTTTTCCCGCATGGTCTGCGCCATCACCGTGACTTCTGTTTGGGGAAACAGGCGCAAAAATTCACCCTCCGCAGCTCCGGTGTGCGGATGGATGGTCAGAATCCCGACGGGAACAAGTCCCAGTACCATAACACAGGCAATCAGGATTACCGCTATTTTTTTGCATGCCGACAGAATCTTTTCTTTCATATTGTTTCCCCGTTTTATGAATGGAATTGCCTTTGAATGCACCAAAGGTCCAATTCATTGATTTCATCTTCGATGAAATCATTATACCACACTTTGCCTCCTATGACAAG
>JAZNKC010000058.1:0-35306 GCA_045578365.1 Ructibacterium sp. | reverse complement strand
GCGTAAAATAAAAACGGTGTTGTAAGGAATTAAAAATCCCGCTAATCCTTATGATTAGCGGGATTTCGTCGCACAAGAAAAATCGACAAGCTTCAAAAATGAAACTTGTTCGTGAAAGTTGTGTATCTTTTCACAACTGCTCAAAAGTCGTTAAAAGTTGATTATATCAGCTTTTACGGCTTTTCACCGTATCTTTTCATAAGTTCTTGAAATTTGTTATATTTTCAATGTATTTTAAGTCTTTGTACTGTCTTGCCGTCAATCTTTTCGGATTGGTAAACCTCAATTTTGTCGATAAGCTCATTCAGCATTTGCGGAGTGAGTTTTTTTGCTCTTGTGTACTTTCGCACCGTAGCAATAAACATATCCGTTGAAACATTTTTGCTCTTGCCATTTGAGATTTCGTCTTTAAGGTTTTGTATCTTCTCATTGACGGCTTTTTGCTCGTCCTCATACTTTACGGAAAGTTTCGCAAATCTATCATCAAATTCTCACAGCTTAAGAATGGCTAAAAAAGAGAAAATTAACGGGTGGTTGTTATGAAGAATATAGTAGGTTTTGCAGTGAGAACGAAAGAGAACCGGGTAAGTCACAAAAAGATATAATTATAAATAGAGTGTATACAAAAATCGAAGAGGAGGAATTTTGGCTATTTTGGCATATAAATTTCTCATATAATATTGACGGTTTTGTAATTATGTGATATTTTTAGTATTAAAGAGTTAATATGGAGTTTATACGTAATTTTTTGGTCCCAACATGGCATGAGTGTAACGAAACATATCAAAATTGAGTGAATTTAAGGATGATTATTTATGTATACAAAACACGTATGGAATGGTGGAATTATAAAGCATATTCCTGTAATGATGTATCATGGTGATCAAGATGAAATCGTTCCAATTTCTGAGAGTGTTACGATGTTAAAAGCTATAAGTAAAAATGGTGTAATGCCCAACTTAAATTACATCAAAAAATGCAACAGAATTAAATCAGGTTGTGGTTGAGTTAATTGAAAATATATCAAAAGAGGATAAATGATATAGGTTTGTATATTCAGACAAGACATAGTGTTGTATAAAAGATAATTTTTTTATCCCTATTTCCATAAGAGTGATATAATTGTATTGTGTGATTAAGTCATCAAAGAACAATACAATATTGATGAATCAATGAGAAAAATCAAATTGCAAGGAGGAAATCGTAGGTATGACAGAGACAAACGAAACCACAAAGCCGGTCATTGAGATTGCTGATTTATCCAAAAGCTATGGCTTGAAGAAGGCTCTGGACGGAGTCAGCTTTCAGGTGAACAAGGGGGAAATCATGGGCTTTCTCGGACCCAATGGTGCGGGTAAATCCACCACCATGAATATTCTTACCGGCTACATAGCCCCAAGCGGCGGCAGGGTGCTGATAGACGGCATGGACATCGCGGACGACCCTCTGGAGGCGAAGCGCAAAATCGGCTATCTGCCAGAGCAACCGCCCTTGTACACCGACATGACGGTGGAGGAATATCTGGAGTTTGTCTATGACCTGAAAAAGGTCAGGGGCGAGAAAAAAGACCACCTGAAATCTATCATGGATAGGGTGAAAATCTCCCATGTAAAGGGTCGGCTTATCCGGAACCTGTCCAAGGGCTACAAACAGCGGGTAGGCCTTGCCCAGGCACTGATTGGCGACCCGGATATTCTGATTCTGGACGAGCCCACCGTGGGCCTTGACCCCCAGCAAATCATGGAGATTCGGGAGGTTATCTCGGAGGTGGGACGGGAGCGCACCGTCATCCTCAGTACCCATATTATGCAGGAGGTGATGGCGGTCTGCGACAGCTACACCATCATCAACAAGGGGAAAATTGCCGCCAGCGGAAGCCTGGACACCTTCTCCGGCAGGGACGCAAAGCGGTATCGCCTGAGAATCAAGGCTGCTGCCGAGGCGGTACTTTCTGCCGCGAACCGGATTGAGTACCTAACCGACTGCACTCTGGAGGGCTGTCTGGAGGAGGGCACCGTTGATTTGGTGCTGACCGCCCAGGGCGAGGCGGACGTGCGTGAGGCTATTTTTGCGGCTTTTGCTGAGGCAAAGCTACCCGTCCTTCTGTTTGAGCCGGCAACCCAGACCCTGGAAGAGTTATTTATGCAGGCGATAAGCAACGACCCGGCCGATACATTGCAAGCAGAAACGGAGGTGGATGAGTAATGAACGCAGTATACGAAAGAGAGTGGCGCAGCTACTTCCACTCGCCCATTGGCTATATCTTTGTGGCGGTGTTTATCGCCCTTTGCTCCTTCTTTTTTGTCAACGGAGCCCTGATGTACCAGACGGCAGATCTGAACCTTATCTTTTCCAACATCAATGTGGTGTATCTGTTTCTGGTGTCCATCCTGACCATGGGACTGTTCTCTAACGAGCGCAGCAGAAAAACCGACCAGCTGCTTTTGACCAGCCCGGTAGAGGTGGGCAATATCGTATGGGGCAAATACCTTGCGGCACTGACGGTGTTTGGCATCACCTTGCTGCTGTCCTTGATTTATCCCTTCATCCTGAACCTGTTCGGCAACCCCAGCCCCTTTGAGATGCTGGGAATCTATATTGGCTTCATCCTTCTTTGGAGCGCCTTTATTGCCATCGGAATGTTCATTTCTGCGCTGACGGAGAATCAGATGATTGCCGCGGTGGTCACCTTTGGGATTTTGCTGATTGTGTACTATATGAATGCCCTGACTGCAAACATCACCAACGACACCCTGCGGGAAGTGGTGCGGTGGTTCTCCCTGATGGACCGGTACGCGGAATTTCAAACCGGCATTTTGAACATCACCGGGGTGGTCTATTATCTCAGCTTTGTGTTTGTGTTTGTGTTCCTGACCTCCCAGGTAATCAAGCGCCGGCAGTACAGTGACACCAAGGTGCGCATCAACAACACGGTGGTCACTGCCGCGGTGATTGCGGGGGTGGTTCTGCTCAATGCCATCCTGTCAACCCTCGGCGCCAAATTGCCCATGAAGATAGACCTGACCCACGACCGGGTTTATGCGTACTCCCAGCAGACCAAGGAGGTCCTGGCGACCCTTGAGGATGAGGTGGAGATTTATGCCCTCTACCCCGAGTCCGCGAACACCTCCTTTGCGGACACGGTGCGGGAATACCTGGAGCAGTACCAGCAGATGAGCGACAAAATCACGGTGACCTACAAGGACCCCTACGAGGAGCCCGCCTTTGTGCGACAGTATGGAAGCGAGGCGGCGGTTGGCTCCATCATTGTGGTGCAGGGGAAACGTTCGAAAATCGTGCCCTTGGAAAAGTTGTACCGGCAGAGCCAGTACACCGGCACCACCTTCATTGACGCAGAAAACCAGCTGACCTCTGCCATCCGCTATGTCAGCGGGATGGGACAGAATGCCACGGCGTATTTCATCAAGGGCCACAACGAATTTGCTGGGGCGGATTCCGCTCTTGCCGCGGAGTTTGAGAACGAGGGCTATACCGTCGGCGAGGTCAATATCGCCATTGACGGAATCCCAGAGGATGCGGATTTGCTGATCTCCCTTGCGCCGTCTGTGGATTTGTCCGCCCAGGAGCGGGATGCCCTGGACGCCTATCTCTTAAAAGGCGGCAAGGGCGCCTTTGTGCTGACGGCGGGCACCGCGCCGATGGAGCGGCTGTACGGCTATCTTGCAGAATGGGGCATCACGGTGAACAACGATTTTGTGGTCGAGAACGATGCCTCCCGGGCGTTTCGTTCCAAGAGCGGGGTGCCGGTGCCTGCACCGGAGTTGCAGCAGCACGCCATTACCGAAAAACTGCTGGACAGCGACATCCCATTCCTTTCTCCAAGTTCCTGTAGCTTCACTCTTGCCAAGAACAACACCCAGAGCACAATCGTAACATCGCTTTTGAACACTTCCAAAAATTCCTGGGGAATCACCAATCTGGCAGCATCCTCCCTGGAAAAACAGGCGGGGGATATCAGCGGACCCCTGACCCTTTCGGCCATCGCCGAAAAAACCACCCAAGAGGGTGGCAAGCTATTGGTGCTGGGCTCTCTGCAGGCGGTGGAAACCCAAGGAATTCTGACGGATTCCAGCTACTGCAACGGCGATTTTATCCTGAACGCCTGCTCCTACCTGACCGACAAGGGGGATGCCCTGAATATCCGGGCAAAGGTCATCAGCGCCGAGGCACTGACCATGACCGAACAGCAGGTGAAGATGGCAGCAATCCTCCTTCAGTATGTGATACCGATTCTGGTGATACTGGCAGGTCTGGCGGTGTGGCTAAGAAGACGACACCTTTGATTTTGTATAGGAAAGGAATGGATGCATGATGACTGCAAAGGGAAAACTAATCCGTAATATCATCCTTGCGGTACTGGTTCTTGCGCTTCTGGGGGGCGGCTACTATTTTGCCCTCCGCTGGGAGCCAAAGCCGGAAGAAATTCCGGAGGAAACAAAGGAAACGGTCTATGTGATTGCAGAGCAGATCAAAGACCTGGCATCGGTGCATATCAAGAACCCGGATGCGGAATATGAGATTGTCCTGATCGGCGAGGCAGACGGTACCGTGACATACTCCCTCCCCGCAAACGCGGGGAAGGAGACAGAAGCGGCAAAGCTGCAAAGTGCGGTGGCCGCTCTTATCCGGCTGCCGGCGGTCAACACCGTGGCAAAGGACGGTGCCGCGGCGGCGGAGTTCGGGCTGGATGCGCCCAAGAGCTGCTACACCCTGCAGAAAAAGGACGGCAGCAGTGTAACCGTGCTGGTTGGCGACCGGGTCCCCACCGGGGATGAGTTCTATTGCATGGTGGAGGGCGGCGACAGCATACACACCATCGGCGGCTACAAGGCGGAGATTGTTCTGGCGGTGCCCGACGACTACCGCAGCACCTCGATTCTAAAAATCAGTGACATTGCCCAAGTGCAGGGCTTGACTCTGTTTAAAAACGGCACTCCAGTGATGACGGTACGTGCCGCCACCGCCGAAGAGCAGCAGGGACAGGTGATGACCGGCAGCGGCGCGTGGAGGTTCACCTATCCCTGGGAGGAGGACGTGGATCCCGAAAGTTTCGTTGCAGTCCTGGAGAATCTGCTGGTAGTTGAAGCCATCGGCTTTGGAACGGAGGATGTCGCACCGGTATTTGATTACACCTTGCGTCTGTCCACCAGGGACGCCGAATACACCCTGGACATCGGCGGGGAGGCCCCGGAGGGCGGCGTGTATCTGCGACACCGGGACAACCTGTATCTGGTGGATGCCTCGGTCCGGGAGGCGGTTGCCGCTATGAACCCCAATGACTACCTGATTAAGCTGGTGGCACTTGCCTATCTGGACGAGCTCTCCGGGGTGGTTGTTCACTACGGCGACAGGGAATATACCATGGAACCCGGCGATGACCAGGGCAAGCCCTATGTGATTTGCGGGGCTGAGGTGACAGCCGATTCCTTCAAAAAAAGCTTCCAGACCGTGATTGGGGTTCTTTATACCGAGCGTACCGATGTTTCCGTCAGCGGAGCGTCCGCTCTGACGGTCACCTATACCTACAAGGATGGCAGGCAAGAGAACGTGCGGTATTACCCCTACGACGAGCGGCATATGGTTGCGCATCGTCCCAACGGCTCCACCGTCAAGGTTCTGCAAAGCGAGTTCAAAAAGCTCACAGAGCTGATTATGAACTGAACTTCAAATCTGAACCATTAGTGTTCAAACTTGAAATTCTTTTACCTATTGCCCTGATACAGGAGCGGAAGTGATAACCGGCTCTACAAGAATGAAGGCAGGAATGGCACAAAAAATAATTTTAAATATGTTATTAACCTGTGCAATAATAAAACAAGGAATCTGATGATAAATCTAAAGCCGACAAATATAAAACTAAAAAAACGTGTAATCCGTATTGTAGTGGATATAGCTGAAAAAACCGAACAAGAGGCTGTTTGCGCGTTTGAAAAAAATGAATGGAATATAAAAGATACAATTAAATTTTTGAGCAAATAAATCGGTATAGTCTCAAACAATAATAACAGATATAAAAACTCCCTGAAAAAGGGAGTTTTTATATTTTATAAACAATATCTTAATCGTAGGCATCGGTTCTATTGTTGACCGTACCGGCGGAAAAATTGATTTTGGTGTTCCTTACCAATATGCCTTTGTTCCTTTATACATGCGAACCAGAGCTTCCATATAATAATAGCATCCCCAGATGTTACATTCATCCACACCGTTGTTTTGAGGTTTTCCGTATACCGCATGAACTAAGAGTCCGTTGGATTCCGGCATATCTTTGGTGCTGTAATTTTCATACAGGGAATACATAAGCTTGTCGACAGCTGCAGTATAGAAATCTTTTAACTCACCATCTTCTAACTGGGGTAACATTTGCAAAATTCCACATGTAGCAATTGCACCGGAAGAAGAATCTCTGGGTTCATCATCGCCATCGGTAAAAATCAAATCCCAGAACGGTACATAGTCTTCCGGCAGATGATTGAGGAAGTAATTTGTTACCTTACAGAACAACGGGATAAAGCTATCATCCTTTACATATTTGTAGGTAATGGGCAGACCGCTGATTAACCACGCCTGACCTCTTGCCCAACAGGAATCATCATGTGCTCCCTGATGAGTCGTTCCTCTGTCGGGACTTCCATCGGGATTAAAGAAATACGTATGATAGGTAGAGGCATCTTCACGGATAATGTATTGCAGCGTCGTTCTTGCATGGGTCTGCGCCGCCTGATAATACTTGTCATCACCGGTTACTTCGCTTGCCCAGTAGAGAAGCGGCAGGTTGTTCATACAGTCTACGATTAAACGCAACTGCTCGCCAACCTTGCCCCATGCCTGAATATATCCACCATTGGCATGATAACGGGTCAGCAAATGATCTGCCGCTTTTAAAGCAGCATCCTTTGCTTGCTCATTCCCGGTAAGCTTATACGCCGCAACGCAAGATGGCACAAAGATAAATCCCAAGTCATGGGTATCAATCCTCAAGCCCTCATTGATTCTCTTATAAAATGAAGGGAGCAAGGATTCTGCCATGGTACGATACTTTTCATCGCCGCTTGCCTCATATGCCAACCACAAAATACCACACCAGAAACCGGTATTCCATCCGGAGGTATTATTAACCGGCTGATATACATTATTTTCACTGGCATGGCTGGGGAAATTCGTCCCCATTTCCTGATAGAGCTGTTCCACTTTCTTCAAAGCATTCTGAATCGCTTCTTCCAGCACCTCTTTGGTCATCAAAGTTTCGCCGGAAAAACGCTCTGGCTTTTCGATTTTTACGTCATTTACTTTTTTCATTGGAAGCATCCTTTCTTAATGCATTTCTACCATGCCAACAATATCATTGACATCGGCTATATGATTTTCATTTAAATAATTTTCAATTCTGTTTCGCACCCGAATCCAAGCATAAGGGTCTACAATTCCCGCCGTTTTTTGCTTTAAAACGCCTGCCTTTTCCTGAAAGGTATCAGGTGCAAAAATCTGACCTTCCTCTTGCAATTCACAAATCTGGTCATAGCATTCTTCAATTTCATTCTGCGCAACATCGTTATGTTTTTTTCCAATTTCACAAAGCACGGTTTCTTTGTTCTTATTTAAACAGCGTCTTTTTTTATGGATGCTTGTCTATGGAATTTTGTAGTAAAACATGTAATGTTTTGTAATTCCATTCATTCTATTGAGTTTTTATATAGATAATTATATAATAAAACCCATTTAGAAAATTCTTTTGCCTATAAGAAAGATTTGTGTTGGGCTTTTTGAATCCGTTTTATTTTACACAGAGAGAGTATTTGTTTTTCTATATACCAATGGTGATATGCCCTCTTGCTTTTTAAAACAACGGATAAAAGAGGAGGTGTTTTGAAACCCGCATTGAGTGCTGATTTCGTTGATGGAAAGTGTGGTGTTATATAAACGCCATTTGGCCTCAGCAATGCGGTAATTTAAAATATACTGATGAGGAGAAAAGCCGGTATGTTTTTTAAACTGCGTAGAGAAATAACAACGGCTGAAGTGGAACATTTGTGCCAAATTATCTATCTGAATTTCGTGGTGATAATTGCGTGAAATGAATTCAATTGCTTGCGTCATCCAAGCAGGAGAAACATCAACGTTTTGTTCCAGATGATAGCCATGAATGATTTTGACTAAGATGCGGTAAATGTAATCCGAACAAGTTTCTTCTGGCCCTGATTCGGCAGTCAGACGGTAAAGCTCATCAAGATAATGTTCGATGCTTCTGTTGGTAGGCAAAATGGGTGAGCCGTAAAGTTTGAGAATGTAATTGTAATAAGTTTGGCTCATATTTCCGTTAAAGTGCAGAAATTTAAATTCCCAATTATCATCCAAGGGATAATATTCGTGTAATTCTCTGCAATCAATCAGCATGAGGCTTTTTGTTGAAAGATGATGGGTTTTGCCCTGATACTTTAAAACAGCATTTCCCCTGATGGTGTATAATAATAAAAAGCTGTTGAAATGATTGCGCTTGATATAAAAATCATTACGGCATTCAAAGTGACCTACCCATTGCACATAATAGTATAGTTGTTTGAAGGTGGCGGAGCAGAGCCGAAAAAGATTGGTCTTGCGATAGCAACTTTCGTTTGATGTAATCATAGAGATACCTCGACAGAACAAATGGTATATTTTTTGAAACAATTCGTTATTGAAAAGGAAATATCATGATGTATATTATATATAGTGAGAACACGTATTAAATGCAATATAACACAGAAAAAATAAAAAGTCAACAAAGAGGAAGAACAATATGAAGAACTTCAAAAAAAATGAAAACAATCCTATATTTGGAAGCGGGGAAATTGGTACTGCCTTTGACGTTTATGTTACCCGTGAGGAGAATCGTTACAGAATGGATTTTTCTTGGAGAAAGAAAAAAGCATGTGCGGTGACATTTAGCGACGATGGCATCCATTGGTCTGCGCCACAGATTACACTTGCACATGACGAATCTACAGGATGGGAAGATAGGGTAAACCGCAACTGTGTCTTAAAGATTGACGGCGTTTATAAGATGTGGTATACAGGTCAAGCAAGAGAGCACAGTTATATTGGCTATGCAGAGAGTACCGATGGAATCCATTTTGAACGTAAATGCGCTGAACCGATTATGATTTCGGAATATCCCTGGGAGGGAGAATCGGTGATGAACCCTTGCGTGTTGTATGAAAACGGGGAATATAGAATGTGGTATTCTGCAGGAGAGACGTATGAACCCAATGTTTTAGCATATGCCACCAGCAAGGATGGAATCCACTGGGACAAATTACGGTTTAATCCGATTATTGTGTGTGACCCGGACAATACATACGAGCAGGCGAGAGTGGGCGGCTGCCAGGTAATTAAGGTAGAGGACGAATACTATATCTTCTATATTGGATATGAAGATATTGATACTGCGAGAATCTGTGTAGCCAAGTCTAAGGATGGCGTTATTGGATGGGAAAAGTCTCCCCTCAATCCGATAGTCAGTCCCGATGCAGGGACGTGGGACGGCGAGGCATGCTACAAGCCATCGGTTATCTGGAATGAGGAAGAACAGAAATGGATGCTTTGGTATAACGGCAGAAACGGAATTGATGAGTTCATTGGATTAGCAGAAATTAATCGAAAAAATTTGTTTGTATAACTTGAGGGAAGTTTATGGAAAAAATTAAGCAGTATGTAGAGTTTTTTAATCAAAACGACAATGAATTATACATCAATAAGATAGACAATGCACATGCACTTGAATGGCTTAATGAGGAAATTCCGATTTTTGAATGTCCCGATAAGGAACTGGAGGAGACGTATTATTTTCGTTGGTGGACCTATCGTAAGCATTTGAAAGAAACGGTCGATGACGGATATGTGATTACGGAATTTCTACCCAATGTCCCATGGAGCGGGAAACATAATGTAATCAATGCAGCTGTGGGACATCATCTTGCGGAGGGTAGATGGCTGAAAAATGCCAAAACCTATTTGACGGATTACATAAAGTTCTTTTTGAATCACACTGAGGATTCGCATCGTTACAGTGCATGGATGTTGAGTGCAATTTTGGATTTTTACTGTGTGATTGGCGAAATGCCGAAGGATAAAGAATTGGTAAAATCCATGTGTGCTTATTATGAAGAATGGGAAAGAACACATCAACTTCCCAATGGTATGTTCTGGTCTTTCGGTAACAGAGATGCCATGGAGTATTCTGTAAGCGGCACTTGGAATGGTGAAGAAAAAAAGGGGATTCGGCCTACGCTGAATTCTTATATGTGCGCAGACGCCTATGCGTTGGCGGTATTTGCAGAACATGCGGATATGCCGGATGTTGCCAAACAATACTATGAGAAATATCAAATACTTAAGAAAAAAATCTTAGATACTCTATGGGATAGAGATTTCTTTAAGGCTTTTCATTATGAGGGAGAGGACTCGCAGACTGCGTTTGATAAAGATAAGGACAGCATCCCAAGAGAATTGATTGGTTACATTCCGTGGTGTTTTGATATTCCGGTTGCAGGGCAAGATAAGGCATTTTCCTATCTGGAGCAGGAAAACGGGTTTTATACAGAACATGGTCTTACCACGGTGGAGCAGAGTGATCCGCGGTTTTTGTACGAGGCAGATCATGAGTGCTTGTGGAACGGATATATCTGGCCGTTTGCAACCAGCCAGACGTTGACGGCGTTGAACCGTCTTTGCGTCGTACGTCCCACTGAGAAAAATCGCAAGTTGTTTGTTCAACTGTTAAAACAATATGCTAAGAGTCATACCATGGCAGATGAGAATGGGGAAAAATTCCCTTGGATTGATGAAGTAAAGCATCCCTATCGGGATGAATGGACCAGCAGAACCTTACTGAAAGAGTGGGGTTGGAAAGAAGAAAAAGGTGGCTTAGAGCGTGGCAAAGACTACAATCATTCAACCTTCTGTGATTTGATTATTTGCGGTATTGCAGGTATTGATCCAAGAGCGGAGGATTTTGTCGCAAACCCGAATATTCCTGAGAATTGGGATTATATGAAGCTGGATAACATTCATTTCCGCGGAGATTGTTACACGGTGATTTACGACAAATCCGGCGAAAAATACGGATTGGGTAAAGGTGTTATGGTTTACAAAGACGGACAGAAGCTGACCTTTAAATAAAGAATTTGATAGTGGGTAACAATGTGAAAACGAGAAGTAAGCGATGGATTGCGGCGGCAGCCTGCGTTTCCATGATGTGCACACCGATTTTTGGTTTTTTTGAGCGGTGATGACAAAGGGCATTTGCTACCAAGTTTCTTTCGGCCGTGCAGGTTTATGCTATTTAACAAAGTATCACATTGATTTTAGGATTATTTATGTCCGTATCGTACTTCAAGAAAAACTAACTGTACGGTCGAAAGATGGAATTATTCTGGTGTTTATGGCCCTTGTTTTTACTAACATCTAGGAGGAGGTTTTATGAAAATTTCTGATTTATCTCTAAAGGAGAAAATATTGCAAACCATGGTAATCCGGGTAGACAAGGATAACTTTGTTTCCGATCAGGTTGGTGCAGCGTTTTTCTTTGGTGAAATCATTACCGAGGCAGACGAAATGGGCATGGAATGTGCAAAGCAAACACTGGCGCAGTACATAGACAATGCAAAAGTGCCGATTTTGATTACCTCTGATTTTGAAAATGGCTGCGGTAGTATGCTAAGGGGTTTGACTCCCTTGCCATATTTAATGGGTTTAGGTGCAACAAACAGTGAAGAAATTGCTTATCATTACGGCAAGGCTACCGCGCTTGAGGCACGGTCCGTAGGGGCAAATTGGTCATTTTCTCCGGTTTCGGATTTGAATATCAACAAAAGAAATCCTCTCGTCAATGTGCGGGGAATCAGTGATGACCCGGATTTAGCAATCCGTCTGCTAAAACAGGTGGTTCGGGGCATGCAGGAAAATGGGCTTGCGGCTTGTGCAAAGCACTTCCCCGGTGATGGACTGGATTATCGGGATCAGCATATTGTAACGACCAACAATACACTAACTTTTGAAGATTGGAAAAAATTATCCGGTCGTGTTTTTCAGGAATTGATTGACGACGGTGTATATTCCATTATGGCAGGACATATTACTCTTCCAGATTACCAAAAAGAGATTTTTAAAAATGGGATGAAGTTTCCTGCTACCCTTTCCGCGGAGCTGATTCATGGCTTGCTGAAACAGGAAATGGGTTATCAGGGAGTTGTAGTTTCAGATTCACTGAACATGGGTGGCTTCCTTGGTTGGTATCCCACAAAGCAGCAGGCGGAATTAGAATCCTTTAAGGCGGGTTGTGATATGATGCTCTGGCCTACCAAGGATTATGTGAAGAATATGACTGAGGCAATAGAAAACGGTTATGTTTCCATGGAGCGTCTGGATGATGCTGTCCATAGAATTCTGACTATGAAGGAAAAGCTGGGGTTATTCCACAAGGATAATCATGCCATTACCCTCTCAGATGAGGATAAGAAATTTATCAAAAAAACCCAGCAGGAAACCGCAGAGCATTCAGTAACCTTGATTCGGGATGAAAAGAAGCTGTTTCCTCTTAAGCCGGAGGAAAAAAAGAAGATTGCCTTGATCCCCGTTACTCACCACGCTCCGGCGTTGGAGGAGGCGATTCTGCTTTGTGAGGAGCTGCGGCATAAAGGCTTTGAGGTAACCTATTTGTCCGATGGTATAAAAGAAGCAGAGTGTGAAACCTATGATGTAGTCTTGTATGCCTTATTCTCAAGACCCTTCAGACCGATTGGCTTTCTGGATTTTCATTCTACGGAGGCATACAAGCTTCTTACCAGCCTGAACTTCGGGGCAGAAAAAACTGTGGTCGTATCTTTTGGCTCGCCGTATTTTGGGGAACAGTATTTTGAACGGGCACACTGTTATGTAAATGCCTATTCCATGCTCTCGCCGAGTGTAAAGGCTTTTGTGCGTGCAGCAACCGGTGAGATTCCTTTTACTTCTTATTCGCCTGTAGAAATACAAAATTAGGAGGAATTGAGATGTATCAAATTGTTAATGGTATTTTAGAAAAAGATAACAAAAAAGTTTTTACACTAGGACAATCCTATTATCCGTCTTTTCATCCGGCAAAGTATCCTGTTCCACCGGAGGGTGACAGAATGGGAGAGATGAAGAAGGATTTTCGGCTGATGAAGGAGATGGGATTTCAACATATCCGCATTGCTGCCATTGGCACCACTAAATTGGACGAAAACGGAAAAATTGTCATTGACACACCCTTTGTGGATGCAATGATTGAAGAAGCCGAAAAGCTGGATATTTCCATTTCCATCCGTCTGCACGGCTTTTCGGTAAATCTTCGGGATTTTAAAAATGTCCTGATGATTGATCATGAAGGAAATCCGCAGGATACTACTATTTGGCTTAACTTTATTCAAGCTACTATGTGTCACGAAGGCCTCTTAGAAGATAATTTTGTCTATAGCAAGGCGCTTTCTGAAAAGTATGCGAAGAAAAGCAATGTCATAGGCTATCAGATTTACAATGAACCGCATTATCCCAGTTCTGCGTTCTATGACTATCATGAAACCACTGTGTCAGCCTACCGTAAATGGTTGGTAGAGCAAGGGGTGATGACAGAAGCGGATGCCAAAGATTACCAGCCACCCAAAAGTCGTACGGAGGAATCACCTGAAATGTGGACGTTGTGGAGACGGTTTTCTCAGCATTGCCTTGACAACTTCCTGAATCATGCGGAGCATGGCTCTAAAGCAGGTAGTAATCTTCCCACCTTTACGTGCTATACTCCTTGTCAGTTGTTCCCGTCTTCACCCTTTGGCGGTGTTGATATTTTTGCAAATGCACGTTCTTCAATGGATATCGTGGGGTATACATGTTACTATCATGCAGTGGGTGCTGAATACTATGCAATGAATCAATTTTTGGATTTGAATGCTTCTGCCGCTGCTGCAAATGGCAAGGAGACATGGTGTATTGAGCTTGATAGCCGCACCTATATTCCGTTAGATATTTTTAATAAGAACACCTTTGCGACTCTCGGGTCAGGCGTAAAAGGAATTATCTACTATCAGTGGCGGGGAGACCATCCTTCTCCTGCAACACCGATTCCAAATGGTTGCGGTTTGGTCAATTATGACGGTTCTAAGACGAAAAACTATGACAATGCCGCAAGTATGGTTAAGTTTATCAATGATATGTCTGATTATCTTGTAAACGCACGTCGTCCTAAAGAACATATTGCTGTTTTTCATTCTGATTATGCAATATTCCTTTGCGATGCTACTGAAAACACCAATGAGAAAAGCAATGACCCGATGATTTCAAACTCCTATCAGCTTGTTTACAAAGAAATCTATCGGGAATTAAGAAAGAAAAATTATGCGGTGGATATTGTGGATGCAGATGCGCTTGCTAAGAATACATTGGAAATTAAGACACTGTTTGTGCCTTCTAAAAAGATGCTTTCAAAAGAGGAACAGGAAGTTATTGAGCGGTTTATTCAAAAAGGAGGACAGGTCTTTGAATCCTGTGCAGATATTACAGATGTCAATGTGACAGGTAGCTATATGCCCTATGGCACCGAAATAGAAGTTTATACCACATATTATACCATGGATGAGCTTTGCGCAGAGTTCTTAAATCCGCCAGTGGTTAAGGCAGACAATCCCTTGGTAGGGGTACAAAGATTGGAGGGAGAGGGCTATCAATTGATTGTTCTTACCAATCTTGCTTGCACGAATAAACCCCAGCGAGCCCGTCTCAGCTGTACGAAAGTCTTCACCGAAGCGACCCTGTTTACGCCAAAGAAAACTGAAAAACTTGCTGTGAACGGCAATGAAATTCTGGTAAACAACCTTGAAGAGGGAGCAATCATTCTTGTGAAAGAAGTGTAAGATGCGATAGATTTATTCCTGAACCTTTTTCGTTTATGAGGTAGACGTAAGGTTATTGAAAATGAAATGTTGTGGTGTATACTTGATAATGAGAAGATGTATTATATGCAATATGATGCAGAAAACACCAAAGCGTAACAAAGAGGAAGAAAACTAAAAGTATATAGGTGATACACCGAATTTGTATCTAAGGAGGAAAAGAGAATGCCATTGATTGACAAACCTTTAAAAGAACTAAAAGAATATCAAGGGATCAACCCAAAACCTGCGGATTTTGATGCATATTGGGAACGTGCGTTGAACGAGATGAAAGCGACTGACCCGCAATTGGAAATCACTCCGGCGCAGGTGCAAATTCCCGGCACAAAGTGTTATGATATGTATTTCAACGGTACCCGCGGAGGCAGAGTTTATTGCAAACTCTTGAAACCGGAAAAATTAGAAGGGAAAGCTCCCGCGTTGTTGAACTTTCATGGTTACAGCGGTTCCAGCGGTGATTGGTTAAACTATGCGGTGTATGCTCAAATGGGTTTTGTGGTTGCTGCGATGGATTGTAGAGGTCAAGGCGGCAAGTCTTCGGATAAAAATCCTGTTGAGGGAAATACCTACCAGGGACAAATTATCCGCGGTTTAGACGATCCGGATCCCGACAATCTTTATTTCCGTCAGGTGTTCTTAGATACAGCCATGTTGGCTGAAATCATTGCAAGCTTTGATGATGTAGATGAAAGTCGTATCGGTGCTTACGGCGGCTCTCAGGGAGGTGCGCTTACAGTTGCATGTGCGTGCTTGTCTGATAAAATCAAGTTGGCGGCACCGCAATTTCCATTTCTTACGGATTATAAGCGTGTTTGGCAAATGGATATGGCAGAGCGTGCTTATCGGGAGTTGAAGGATTACTTCCGTCGGTTTGACCCTTGTCATGAGAAAGAGGAGGAGGTATTTACGAAACTTGGGTATATAGACCTCCATCATATGGCGAACCGCATTACTGCAAAGATTTTGTTCTTTACCGGATTGATGGACAATATCTGTCCGCCATCTACCCAGTTCGCGATTTATAACCGCATCCAATCGGAAAAATCCATGGTGATTTATCCGGATTACGGGCATGAAGAACTTCCCGGTTCCAGAGATAAAACAGCGGTATTTTTCAGCGAATTGCTGTAAAGAAAACAAGGATTGATATTCTAATAAATTACCTATCATGCTGGGAAATCTTGCAGATGGTACGATTATTCTTGTAAAATAAAGAAAAATTTGATTCAAAAAGATAACGAACATCCTCAAGGATGCTCGTTATTCTATTGGATAAATAATCTTCATGGTGATAGCAAACCTTTACAAGTCACGGAAATTTTTAATCCTACAATAATGAAAGATGATAAAAAATTATATTGTTTATAAAAATTTTTGTATTGTAATAAATATTTAAGCAGTGTTAAAATATAAATGATTTATTTGAGGAGGTTGAAGATATGAAAGTCACATGGCTAGGTCAAGCAGGACTGCTTTTTGAGTCAGACAACGTTAAGATTATGATTGATCCATATCTTTCTGATTCTTGCGGTGAGGTGAATCCAAGTTCAAAACGCAGAGAGCCAGTTGATGAAAAGATATTTGACATAAAGCCTGATGTAATAATCCTTACACATGATCATCTTGATCACACAGATGAAAAGACACTTACTCATTTTTTAAATGATGAATCGTCTGTTCTTGTTTTAGCATCAAAGAACTCGTGGCAGCACGTGCGAACGGTGTTTGGCGGTAATAATAATTATGTAATGTTTAATCGTGGTACAGTATGGACATTTAAGGATATACAGTTCACTGCTGTTAAAGCGGAGCATTCGGATGACTTTGCAATAGGTGTTATAATTGATGATGGTAATAAGAAGTATTATATTACAGGGGATACTTTGTTTAACAAATCAATTTTAGAAGACATCCCACCTGATATAGATACTGTATTTTTGCCTGTAAACGGGAAAGGTAACAATATGAATTTTGATGATGCTTCCTGTTTTGCTTTTTTGGTAAATGCAAGACATTCTGTACCAATGCATTTTGGAATGTTTGATTCTTTGAATCCTGAATTATTTAAAGCAGACAACAGAGTAATACCACATATTTTCAGGGAGGTAGAATTATGAAAACAGTTTTTATAACAGGGGGTACTGTTAATACTGGACGTGTCATTGCGTACCATTTTGCAAGGGAAGGATATAACGTTGCTATTAGCGGAAGAAATGGCAAAAATGTTGAAGAGGTTGCTGCACAAATTGCATCTGAGACAGGTGCAGATGTGAGAGGGTACGCACTTGAAATTTCTGATGTAAATAAGGTTTTGGAAATATTTGCAAAAGTGGAAAACGATTTTGGCTCAATTGATACTTTTGTTGCGAATGCTGCAAATCTTGGAATAGATTTTGGCCTTATGAATACGAATGAAGACGATTTTCTCAGTATAACAGATGTGAACATAAAAGGCACATTTTTTTGTTGCAAAGCCGCTGCCGAAATCATGAAGCGTCACGGTGGTGGAAATATAGTAACTATGGGTTCTGTGCAGGGCACAGGCGCTGTGCGCGGGAGAACGGTTTATTCAATGACCAAAGCGGCGATTTCTGCTTTGGTGAAAAATATGGCATATGAACTTGGTGAATATAATATCCGTGCAAACAATATAGTGGCAGGAGCAATTCATTCTGAGCGTTGGGATGAACTCCCAGAAGATGTTGCAAACAAAAGGCGCTCCAGATATCCGATAGGAAGAGAAGCTACACAACAGGAAATTGCAAATGCAGTGTACTATCTTGGAACAGATCTTTCGGCAAGTGTAACCGGAACAGATCTTACAATTGATTCAGGTATTTCAGTTTGTATTTTACCATATGAAAAAGAAAATTAATATATATATAAAGGAGAGTTTGGGATGAAAATTACAGATATCAAAACATACATAATGGATGCCTATAGGACAAACTGGACATTTATAAAGGTAGAAACAGATGAAGGAATCTACGGATGGGGCGAAGCATCTTTAGGTACACAGGAAATGGCGCTTACAGGATGTGTAAATGACTTAAAAAGACTTATAGTTGGCAGAAATCCGTTTGAAATTGAAAAAATGAGATTTGAGGTATATCGTGATATTTACTGGAAGGGCGGCCCAGTTTTAATGTCTGCAATAAGCGGTATTGAAATGGCTATGTGGGATATCATGGGTAAGGCGCTTAATGTTCCGGTATACACATTCTTTGGCGGTAAAATTCGCGACAAAGTTAAAATGTATGCAAACGGATGGTTTTCCGGTTCTAAAGATGCCGCAAATTTTGCTGCAAAGGCGAAAGAAGCAGTTGACCTTGGCGTGAAGGCGCTCAAGTGGGACCCGTTTGGAATGTCTCATATGACAATTTCAAAAGAAGATATGATAAAGGCCGTAGAAATTGTTGGAGCTGTAAGAGAAGCTGTGGGTGATAAAATTGATCTTTTGATTGAATGTCATGGCAGATTTAATCCTTATACTGCTATTGAAATTTCCAAAGAGCTTGCTCAGTTTAAGGTAATGCTTATGGAAGAACCATGCCCGCCTGACAATTTTGAGGCTATTGCTCAGGTAAAACGTAAATCAATGGTTCCGATTGCAGCAGGCGAAAGAGTTTACAGTATCTATGGTTTTGAGGATTTATTTACTAAAAATGCAGTAGATATTGTTCAGCCGGACATGTTCCATACAGGCGGAATGATGGAGTGTAAAAAAATTGCAGCAATGGCAGAGGCAAAACACATTCCGATTTCGTTCCATAATCCATCTGGTCCTATTTCAAATATGGCTATTTTACAGCTTGCTGCAGCAACTCCTAATTTTCTTATTCATGAGATTATGCTCAATGATGGTTCGTTCCGTAAAAACATAACAAACGAAGAGGTAATTTTTGAAGATGGCTATATTCGTATTAACGACAAGCCGGGTCTTGGCATTGATGTAAATGTTGAAGAAGTCGAAAAAAGACCATACAGACCAATTAATCTTCGACATTATACCGGTACCCTTACAGATATACGTCCCGTAGGTGATACGATATTCTATTTTAAAGGAATAGGTGATAATAAATGATTGATTTTATAAAAAAAAATAAGTTTATTGCTATATTAAGACATATTCCTTCTGAAAAAGCCGGCGATGTAGTAAAAGCTATGTATGAAGGCGGTGTACGTATTTTTGAAGTGACATTTAATCCAAGCAGCTCAACGACTATATACGATACTACAAGAATAATAAAAATTATTATTGATATGTACGGTAATGATATTATGGTGGGAGCAGGAACTGTAATAAATGAAGAATATGCAAAAGCTGCATATGAAGCTGGTGCAAAATTTATTGTATCGCCTTGTACCAAGGAAGCAGTTATTAAATTCACCAAGGAAAAAGGGATGATTTCAATTCCGGGTGCGTATACTCCAACTGAAATTGCAAATGCATATGAACTTGGAGCAGATATCGTTAAGATTTTTCCTGTTGGCCCGACGGAAGCGGGATATATTAAAAACGTTATGTCTCCGTTGTCGCATATACCGTTTATTGCAACAGGCGGAATAAATCCTGATACTATAGAGGAGTTTTTAGGTACAGGTGCTGTGGCTGTTGCTGCAGGGGTTTCAATTGTCACGAAGGAAATTGCTGAAAACGAAAAATTTGATGTTATAAAAGAGAATGCGAAAAAACACATAGAAAAGGTTAAACTTTGATTTTTAAAGACAATAACTAATTGGTAAATATTAAATTGTAGAGCTAAAATAAAATCCCGATGTTCAAATCTTGACATCGGGATTTTATTGTTAATTTTTAAATTGGTTTTATTATAATGTTTAAGAACTGAGATTTTACATTGACATCTTGCGGAATGAAGAAGGCGACGTACCAGTATGCTTTTTAAAAAAATTACTGAAATAATATTCGCTTTCAAATCCACAGGCGGTGGAAATATCTTTTACAGACAGAGTTGTATTATTTAGAAGGTCCTTTGCTTTTTGAAGACGTAAGGAGATAATATAGTCCATAGGGAGCATACCTGTATATGATTTAAATCTGCGCACAAACTGAATATAAGAAAGGCTTGTATTTCTTCCGACTTCAGACAAAAATATTTTTTTGTGTAAATTCTGGCTGATGTAAATAATCGCATTTTCAATTATGTCATCTTTTGTTATGTGAGACTTGTGAGAAGAAGATTTTTCAAGGATATACTGCGTAATTATATCGAAAAAAAGGTTTTTTCTGTATTCAAATTCGTCTTTATATATGCCTCTGTCTAATTGTTCAAGCATTTCTAAAGTTGAGCTGATTCTTTCTTTATTTGAAAATAAAATGTGTTCATCGTCAAAAAGACAGGTGTCTGACTGATATCTGAAACAATACATAGTTACGGGCTTGATGACTTTTCTGTGATACAAAACATTTTTCTTGAACAATACACCGTGCCCTGCTTCGGCGATGTAGCTTTTAGAGGGCGATTCAAACGAGAAACTTCCCGACTTGATTAATGCAAAGATATGATCAGAGCCAATAAAATTCTTCATATGAAACTCTTCCCGATATATCTTTGTATTGACTAAAAGTTTAATCGACATAAATTTCTCCTATGATAAAATGTTATATTTTTATGCTAACATATTGTATTGTTATTGTCAAGTAACTCCAGTATAATTAACATATAAAATTTGTCAAGTAAGATGAAAAATTATAAAAAGGAGATTGAAAATGTTTGAATTAAAAAACGGAATTCTTTATAAAAACGAAAAAAAGACTTTTTTGTTAGGGGAATCATATTATCCTTCTTTTCATCCCTGTAAATTTCCTGTAAAACCAGAGGATATCGCATAGGCGAGATGATTAAAGACTTTCGTATGATGTGAACTGCATCATTTTGTGCAGACAGTCTAAAAAAGACATTATTGTAGTATAATTAAATATCAAGCAACATACTGACTTCGTTTTTCAAGCGGGGTCAGTTTTGTTTTGAGTTGTATTCTTTCGTTGTTATAGAAATGGATGTATTCGTCAATGAGCAGACGAGCCTCTGTAACTCATTTTCCATTTTTAATCGCTTATTCTCATATTTGTATTCTTGCAATGTTTTCGCAGGCTTTCTGCCTCTCGATTTGGGAATTCCAGGGTGAACATTATGGCGCTCTCTATACATTAAATTTCTAATAACCTTTTCGTTATCCAATCCGTATTCTTCTACTATTTGACGATACGAAAAACCGTTTTCAATTTTCTGTTTAATTACTGGGATTAACTCTTGTACTTTTTCATATTTTCTGGGCATAATTTAAGACCTCCTGTTGTTTTTTGTTCTACAACAAGAGGTCTTTTTTGTCCATTGTCCGTTTTTACTGGACCTGTTCACAAATGAATCGTCTTTTTATTATTCTTGGAGTGCTTGAAAAACTTTAAACTCTATGATAAAATAAAGCCAGTGTATAAGTGGGAAGGTATTCTAATGCATTTGCTGCTTGTGTGATGGAGCATGCTACGAAAAGTAGAGAGATAATAGTTTTTCGCCTAACTAGACACGAACTACGACTAAATAAGGTCTGCATCTAAACCTTATATGTCCAATATAAATACTGTCGAATATTATCGAACAAAGAAAGCCTCCCTTGCCTAAAGGGAGGGGGACCACCGAAGGTGGTGGAGGGATATAATAGGGGATATATTGATGTAAATGAATCCCCCAGTCTGCTTCGCAGACAGCCCCCTTTAGGCAAGGGGGCCTTCAAAACAAGTTGCATCTAAACCTTACATGTCGCAATATAAATACTGTCGAAAAGAGAGGTGATACTATGAAGAAAATAATAACAGTCTTAGTTTTGGCGGGATGCCTGTTGTTGACTGCGTGCAATCAGGCAAGAAGCATTGGAATCATTGGCGGTGCGGATGGACCGACCAATATCATTGTATCGAAGAAGAGCAATGATCCGGAGCAATATTTTCAGGAGCATTATGTGAATGAACGCAAGCTCCCTATCCTTGATATTCATATTGAAAATCCGTTCGTGTCTGATGACAGAACCTTAATGCTGGAGGATAGTATCGAAAACAACCTCGAGCTTATGGTTTATGAGTATTACAGAAACCTTATGGCGGGCACTTATCAAGAAGCAAAGGATATGATTCTGGATGAATCTCTCCTTGCGGCAACCGAGGCATCAGAAAATAACTTCAAAGAAGGGCTCTATTACAGCCGACTTGTTCTGGATGAAGTAGACCTTCTGGACAGAGAGGACCTTGCGGAGATGATTCCGCAGAAGAAAAGCGAAGTGGTTGCATCCCTTGAGGCTTTGGAGATGGAAGAGTTTGCAATCGTAGAGGTTGAGAAAATCATTACCAACAATGAAAAAGCCAATAGTATGGGCACAAGGATTGAGAACTGGAAAGGCACCCGATATTATTTGCTTGGCAAAAAAGCGGATACCTACAAAATTGTGGATGTATATTCGGAAGATTTTATAAACGATTACGAATAGGAAAAGAAAGGCGGTATTGTTATGCGATTTTATGAGGATTTGACCAAACGTTCCGAAAACCGTATGCCTCAGCGGGCATCGTACATTCCCTATGAGTCTTTGGAAAAGGCTTTGGCAGGGAAGAAAGAGGAGTCCAAGTACTACACTTGCCTCAACGGTGACTGGGATTTTGCGTTTTATGAAAGGGATATTGATGTTCCTGAATTAGAGAAAATTACAGAGTGGGACAAGATTCCTGTGCCCTCCTGTTGGCAGATGCACGGCTATGAATTTCCCCATTATACCAATTTGAACTATCCCCATCCGGTTGACCCGCCCTATGTGCCGGACGAAAATCCCTGCGGTGTTTATCAACACACCTTTGCACTGGACAAGGCGTGGCTCAAACGGAAGTGTTATATTGTATTCGAGGGTGTTTCCTCCTGTATGGAGCTTTTTATCAATGGTAAGTATGTTGGCTTTACCCAAGGCACCCATATGCAGTCGGAGTTTGACATTTCTGCTTTTGTAAAAGAAGGGGAGAATCTGCTCTCTGCCAAGGTTTATCGGTGGGGTGCAGAGAGCTATCTGGAGGATCAGGACTTCTTCCGATTAAGCGGTATTTTCCGGGATGTATTTCTCCTTTCCCGTGAAGAGGGACATATCGAGGATATCGAGGTCAATGCAGATGATAAAACCATCAAGGTTTCTGCGCCGGATTATGAAATCTATGATGCAGAGGGCAAGCTTGCGGACCTTTCCAGTCCAATTCTCTGGAATGCGGAAAATCCGTATCTTTACACCGTTGTGGTGAAAGGAAAGACCGAGTTTATTCCCATCCGTGTGGGAATGAGAACCATTGGAATTTCTGATAAGTTTGAACTGTTGATTAACGGTGTCAGTGTCAAGCTGAAGGGCGTGAACCATCACGATACCCATCCCACCAAGGGTTATGCTATGAGCGATGAAGAACTGCGTAACGAACTGGTCAAGATGAAAGAATTGAACATCAACACCGTGCGTATGTCCCATTACCCCCCCACACCGGAGCTTTTGAACCTGTGTGATGAGTTGGGCTTTTATGTGATTGACGAGGCGGATTTGGAACTTCACGGTTTTACCATGCGCAACTACAACAGCGGGGAGTATGATGACCGCCAATATCCTGATGAGTGGATCAACTCTGACCCTGTTTGGACCGAGGCGTTTGTGGAACGGATGTCCCGGATGATTGAGCGGGATAAGAACCACCCCAGTATCATTATGTGGTCAACCGGTAACGAGAGCGGTCACGGCACCAACCATCGGGAGATGATTCGTTGGGCAAGGGAGCGGGACAACACCCGCCTGATTCACGATGAGGATGCCAGCCGGCAGAAGTATGAGGATATTCCGGATGTCTTTTCCGGTATGTATTTCCCTGTTTCTCAGCTGGAGGATTGTGCCAAGGATCATATGCTTCAGCATCCGGTATTCCTTTGTGAATATGCCCACGCAATGGGCAACGGACCCGGTGATGTGCACGATTATGTAGAATTGATGTATAAGTACCCCAAACTGATTGGCGGATGTATCTGGGAATGGGCAGATCATACCGTTTTAGTAGACGGTGTGCCCAAGTATGGCGGAGATTTTGGCGAGCGGATGCACGATAACAACTTCTGTTGTGACGGCTTGGTAGGGTATGACCGTTCCTTTAAGGCGGGTTCTCTCAATGCCAAGTATGCGTATCAAAACTTTGCCTCCAAGCTGGTGGATGGCAAATTAGAGATTACCAACCGCTTTGATTTTACCAACCTGAATCAGTATCAGTTGGTGTTGCAACTCACTGCAGACGGCGAGGAAGTGGCAAAGGAAATCGTCACCGTGGATGCACCCCCCCACGACACCGTGACGGTGGAAATTCCCTTTGGGTTGGACTATCCCTGCAAGTTGGGGGCATACTTGAATGTGTCCCTGATGGATGGAGAGCAGGAGATCGGCTTTACCCAGCACGAGGTTCTTGCCAAAGCACCGGAGGTAGTCAAGGGCGCACCTGCAACTGAGATTGCCCAAGACGATGCAAATATCTATGTTACAACCGACGACGGCAAGTATACCTTCAGCAAGTTCTATGGAATGTTGACCTCCATCCAGAAGCAGGAAAAAGAGCTTCTGGCGGCACCGGTAAGGCTGACTGCTTGGCGTGCACCTACTGACAATGACCGTAAGGTGCGTTATCTGTGGGGACATTATCCCGACCAGAACGGATGGGGCTCGGAAAACCTGAATATGCTTTGCTCCAAAATCTATGATTGTTATGTAGAGGGCAACACCATTTGGGTTAAGGGCAGCATCGGCGGTATGGCAAGAATGCCCTTGTTCCAATATACTGCGCAATATGTGTTCTACCAGGATGGTATGATACAGGTGATTCTGGACGGCGAAACCAAGAAGAATCTGGCGCCCGGCTTCTATCTGCCTCGCCTTGGATTTGAATTTACGCTGGATAAGGAAAACGACAGCTTTACTTACTTTGGAAGAGGCGATGGTGAGAACTATTGCGATATGCATTATCACACCAAGGTTGGAAAATTCCAGAGCAATGCGGAGAAAGAATACTGCGAATACATTCGTCCTCAAGAACACGGCAACCACACCAAGACCAAGACCTTGGATATGGATTGCGGATTGTCCTTTGTGGCAGAGGAGGAATTTGAGTTTGGGGTTTCCAAGTATACCGCAGAGGAATTGACCGAGGCAAACCATATCGATGAGTTGGTTTCCAACGGAAAAACCAATCTCAGAATTGACTATAAGGTTTCGGGTATCGGTTCCAACAGCTGCGGACCGGAATTGTTAGAGCAGTATCGACTGAATGAGAAAAAGATTCATTTTTCTTTCTACCTGAAATAAGTGATTGTTTGAGAAAAGAGATGACCGTAATATGTTCCGCAAAACATATGACAACAAGACTATGAAAACCGTAATCGCTATGGCGATTCCTGCCATAGTGGAGTCCTTCTTTGTTGCATTTACAGGATTGATTGACTCTTTTATGGTAAGCTCCCTCGGTGCCAATGCAGTGGCGGCGGTGGGACTTACCACGCAGCCTAAATTCATAGGGTTATCCGTCTTCCTTGCGTTGAATGTTTCTATGTCGGCGCTGACTGCCAGACGGCTGGGGGAACAGAAGAGAAAAGAAGCCAACGAAATTTTTCTCACAGCCTTTCTTGGCGTTCTGGTTCTGGCGCTGGCTTTGGGGGCTGTGTTTGTGGCGTTTGCGCCGCAAATTATCGCTCTTTGCGGGTCTTCTCCAGAAACCCATGACGATGCGGTGACCTATCTCAGTATCATTATGGGAGGCGTTATTTTCCAATGCATCCAGATGATTGTCAATGCGGCACAGCGGGGAGCGGGAAATACCAAGATTACTATGCGCACCAATATGGTGTCCAGTTCCGTGAATATTTTGTTCAATTATCTGCTGATTAACGGGCATTGGGGATTTCCGGCACTTGGAATCCGCGGTGCGGCATTGGCGACGGTGTTGGGAACGGTGGTAGCCTGCTTGATGAGTATCATCTCTATCCTTCCCAAGGATGTGTTTGTCAGCTTTTCCTACTTGATGAAGGAAAAGCTGCGCCCCACCCTGACTGCGGTAAAAAGCCTGATTCATATCGGGTATAGCGTGTTTCTGGAACAGTTACTCCTCCGAATCGGGTTTCTGGCAACCGCCATTATGGCAGCGGACCAAGGGAACTATGCCCTTGCTGCCCATCAGGTTGGAATGAACATTATGGGACTTTCCTTTTCCTTTGGCGATGGCTTGCAGGCGGCGGCAGTCGCCCTGATTGGAAAGAGTTTGGGAGAGGGAAATCCGGAAAAAGCCAAAGCTTACGGAAAGAATTGTCAGACCATCGGTGGTATGATTTCGGTGGTGTTGGCGGTAATTTATTTCTTTGGTGCCCGCCTGTTGATGCGGCTGTTTTTTGAGGAACCGGAGATTGTGGAAATCGGCGTGGTGATTATGCGGATTATCATTCTGGCAGTCTTGTTCCAGCTCAGGCAGGTGATTTACCTCGGTTGTCTGCGGGCAGCGGGTGATACCTTGTTCACTGCAATCGTATCGACCCTGTCGGTGACCCTGATACGAACTGCGGTTTCTTACCTTTGTGCCTACCCCTTGGGACTGGGCATTGCAGGAATCTGGCTTGGCGTGGTGGGGGATCAGGTGGCCCGTTATCTTCTTACTTCGGCAAGATTCCGCTCGGGAAAATGGACCCAAATCAAAATTTAAGCAAAAAAATATCCCCCATTTTCTCGTAGTTCGTATATTTCTTTTGCACATTGACTAATATGTCTATAATCTCTTGGCATAAAAATTCCCCCTATGGTTTTATTTTACCATAGGGGGTGCCTTTTTTCTATTGTCCGTTTTTACTGGTTCTGTTCATTTGGGGGATATTTGTTTTAATGAACAACCACCTGCGCACCGGAAATCAGGAAGTAGAGGATTACCAAGATGCCGACCACAATGCGATAATACCCAAATGCGGTGAAATCATGGTTGCGGATGTAGTTCATCAAGAACTTGATTGCCGCAATGGAAACAAGGTAAGCCACCACCATACCGGTAAGAAGAATCCCGATTTCTTCTCCACTGAATCCGCTGCCGGTTTCTAAGAAGAACTTGACTACCTTCAAAAGGCTGGCGCCCAGCATTACCGGAACCGCCAAAAAGAACGAAAATTCTGCCGCGACAAAGCGGGAGGTTCCAAGAATGGTCGCACCCAAGATGGTGGAGCCGGAACGGGAGGTTCCCGGAATCAAAGAGAGTACCTGAAAAGCACCAATCAGCAAAGCCGTCTTGTAGGTAAGGGCGCTTAGGTCACTGATTTTTGGCGTTTTGTTCTGCTTTTCAATCAGGATAAAGAAGACGCCGTAAAGAATCAATGCTGCAGCAACCACCCAAGCATTGTAGGTGTATTGGTTAATCAGGTCATCAAACAGAAGCCCGATTACCGCAGCGGGGATGCACCCTACTAAAACCTTGAACCACATATTCCAAGTATCGGATTTTTCCTCCTTAGACTTTTTGGGAGAAAAGGGGTTCAGCTTGTGGAAATACAGGGTTACCACCGCAAGGATAGAGCCGAACTGAATCACCACCAGAAACAGGTTGATAAAATCTGCCGATTGATGGAGTGGCATAAACTGGTCAACCAGAATCATATGTCCGGTACTGCTGATGGGTAACCATTCAGTGATTCCCTGCACAATCCCCAGAACAATGGTTTTTAAGAGTTCAATCAAATACATAAGGGGTCATCTCCAATCCTTTTTGTATGATATTTATGCGTCCTTTTTATCATCGATGTCATCGATGTTGTAAGGGGTGGTCTGGTATACAAAGTAGTTCAGCCAGTTGGAATAGAGCAGGTTGGCGTGGGAACGCCAGCTGACCTGTGGTGCCTTGGTGGGGTCATCATCAGGGAAATAATTGACCGGAACTGCAATGTCCAGACCTTTGTCCTTGTCGCGGAAATATTCGTTGGCAAGGGTAATATCGTCATATTCCGAATGTCCGGTGACAAAGAACTGACGGTCACTCTTGGCACAGACGATATAAACGCCCGCCTCAGGAGAGGTTGCCAGAATCTCAAGCTCCGGGACCTTGAGAATATCCTCTTCACGGATTTCGGTGTGTCGGGAATGAGGTACATAGAAGGTATCGTCAAAGCCGCGAAGTAGAATCTTATGCTTCTTTTCCGGAACCACATGATGGGGGAAGATGCCAAACATCTTTTGGTCAAGGGGATACTTTTTGATACCGTAATGGTAGTAAAGTGCCGCCTGTGCACCCCAGCAGATATGGAAGGTAGAGGTTACGTGGCTCTTGGTCCATTCCATAATTTCGCAAAGCTCCTGCCAGTAGTCCACTTCTTCAAACTCCAGCATCTCTACCGGAGCACCGGTGATAATCATTCCGTCAAACTTTTGATTTTTATAATCATCAAAGGTTCCATAAAAGGTTTCCAGATGGCTTTTTGAGATATGCTTGGGCAGGTGGGACTTGGTATGCATAAAGCTTACATCAATTTGCAGCGGGGTATTGCCCAACACCCGAAGAAGTTGGGTTTCCGTTGCAATTTTGGTAGGCATCAGATTCAGAATCAAAATTTTCAGGGGGCGGATATCCTGTGTCAGCGCCCGCTTTTCGGTAATTACAAAAATATTTTCCTGATTGAGGGTTTCAATGGCAGGAAGATTGTCCTTTACTTTAATCGGCATAAGCGTCACCTCCGTCGATTGTTTATTTTTTTATTGTATCATAGTTTTTTTGATTCGTAAACCCCATTTTGCAGTCAGAAATATTAAAAAACAACAACAAAGCGAAAAAGGCTCGACAAAGGAATCCCTTTTGTGTATAATAAAGGCAGAATTTGAACGAGAGGAGGTTGTGCAGTGGACCTGTTACTGATTGAAAACGATAAAGAGATTGCCAAGCTGGAGCGGGACTATCTTCAGGCAAGCGGCTTTGTCTGCGAAATTGCAGAGGATGGAGAAACCGGCTTAAAACTGGCACTCAGTCGTGAGTATGCGTTGGTAATTACCGGTGTGGAGATTCCCAAACGGGACGGCTTTTCTGTCTGCGGTGAGATACGCAAAACCACGGATATTCCTATTGTTTTTGTTTCTTCCAGAGATACCGAGATTGATAAGGTGCGTGCCTTTGGTTTGGGTGCGGATGATTATGTCACCAAACCATTTTCGCCCGCAGAGCTGGTGGCAAGGGTCAAGGCGCACATCTCCCGTTATGAAAAACTGGTCAAAAAGGCAGAAAAGCAGGAGCTGCGCACCATTCAGGTCCGTGACTTGAGAATTGACAAGGATGCCCATCGGGTTTATGTAGGAAATACCGAGGTGGCAATGCCGGTTAAGGAATATGAACTTTTGCTATTTCTGGCGGAAAATCCCAACATTGTATTCAGCAAGGAGCGGTTGTTTGACCGCCTTTGGGGCATTGATGCCATGGGGGATGTTTCTACCGTCACCGTCCATATCCAGAGAATCCGTGAGAAGATAGAAAAAGACCCGGATGGCAAAAAATATATTGAAACCGTCTGGGGTGCAGGCTACCGTTTTCGCGTATAAAAAAATCCGCCGTCAGGCGGATTTTTTTTATGACTTGATTTTTGGTTTGAAGAAGAGCGCCATCAAAAAGCCAAAGACGATGGAAGCGGTGATTCCGCCGGCAGCTGCTTTGGCACCGCCGGTCAGGATGCCCAAAAAGCCTTGTTCGTCCACGCCCTTGATTACCCCTTGGGCGAGTACGTTCCCGAATCCCACAATGGGCACGGTGGCGCCTGCTCCGGCAAAGTTCACGATGGGCTCGTAAAGTCCTAAGCCCCCCAAAACCGTTCCGGTTACCACGAACAAAACCAGAATACGGGCAGGGGTTAACATCGTTTTGTCAATGAGAATCTGGGCGATGGCACAAATCAGACCGCCTACCCAGAATGCGTTCAGGTATTGCATCAATCCACTCCCTTTCCTGAAATTGCAATCAAATGGGCAATCCCCGGTACCGATTCTCCTTGCAGACCGGAGGTGGTACTCAAAAGTGCTCCTGTCCCGATTGCCAGAATCCGGCGGAACTCTCCCCTCTGCATTGCGGGCAGAATGTGTCCGCACAGTACCGAGGCAATACAACCGCAACCGCTCCCGCCTGCGTGGACATCCTGTGTATCAAGGTCATAAATCATACACCCGCCGTCGTTGTAGTTGTCGGTGATATCAAAACCCTCGTTTCGCATCAAATCAATCAGGATATCCCTGCCCACCGTACCTAAATCTCCGGTGAGAATCAGGTCATAATCAGCGGGACTCAATCCGGTATCCTGAAAATGGGTCAGCAGAGTATCAAAGGCGGCAGGTGCCATAGCACCGCCCATATTGTTGGCATCCTTAACCCCCATATCCATAATTTTTCCGGTGGTGATATGGGTGATATGCGGCATATCCTCGCCCCGTCCCAGTACTGCCGCACCGGAGCCGGTCACCGTCCATTGGGCGGTGGGGGTGCGCTGCCCGCCATATTCGAGGGGCATCCGATATTGGCGTTCTGCGGTACAAAAATGACTGGAGGTCACCGAGGCGGCGTGATCGGCAAAGCCACCGTCAATCAGCATAGATGCAAGACTCAATCCCTCTATCATTGTAGAGCAGGCACCATAGATGCCAAAGAAGGGAATCTTAAGTTCCCTGAGGCCAAAGCCGGCGCCGATGCATTGATTCAGCAAATCTCCTGCAAAGACATAGTGCATATCCGAAAGGGAAAGTCCCGCCTTTTGTACTGCCAGACGCACTGCTTCTTTTTGCATCTTGCTTTCGGTTTTTTCCCAGGTTTCCTCATTCCATTCGGCGTCTGCCATAACCACATCAAAATCGCTGCCCAAAGGACCGTCTTTTTCTTTTTGTCCGGCAATGGCGGCAGAGGCAAGAATGCCTACCGGTGTGTCCAGACAGACGGTTTGTTTTCCGATTCGTTTTCCCATTGTGTTATCCTCCCAACTGTTTGATGATGAAATAGATGAGTCCCACCCCCGCAGAGGCGGTGATGCCATAGACCAGAACCGGACCTGCAATCACGAACATTTTGGATGCAAGTCCCAATACCAAACCCTCTTTTTTGAACTCGATGGCAGGGGAAACAATGGCATTGGCAAATCCTGTGATTGGGACCAGTGTTCCTGCGCCGGCGTATTTGGCAAGCTTGCAGTAGATGTCAAGTCCGGTCAAAAGTGCACCCAGAAAAATCATGGTAATGCTGACGGCGGTGCGTGCCATTTCTGATTCCATCGAAAAGGTGTTCTGGTAAAGATTCAAAAAAAACTGCCCGATGGTACAGATACCCCCGCCAAACAAAAAGGCAAGGATGGTATCCTTCCATAAAGGACTGTTGGGAGATTTCTGTTGTAGATATTTCAAGTATTCCTGCTTTGTGTACTGCATAATAACCTCCTTATCTTTTTGTAGTATCTGCCAAAGACGGAGAATTATGCTTAAAAAAAGAAGTGACCCTTGACTGCTTCCCGCAATCAAGGGTCACTTCTGCTCACTCTTGATATCTAACATCTTTGGTTAACCTCTCTTTCTTAGATTCCTTTTGCATCTCATCCTTACCTCAAACACACTCTCTTTTTTTCACATTCTTTCATAAGAACAACTTTTGTTTTTTTGATGCTGACTGCAAAAGGTGGAAGGGTTGACTTTTTTTGAAATCGGTTCCGAGTTTGAAAGGGTTTTTATTAAATCTATATCAAGCGTAACACCGCCGTGTATTTTTCAAATTTTCAAACCCGAATCTGGTTTCATAAAAGTCATCGATTTACCGGTACATTGGATTGCACCTCCCTTTCTTTGATTACACTATACCACAGATTTTCAGCCATTGCAATTGACATCTTTACACAAAGTAAACCCCCTGTTTTGTGGAAATAAGAGAAAATCTTTCCGGGGTATTTACAAATGGATTTTTGGTGTGTTATAATAAATCTTGTGGTGCAAAAACGAAATGACAATTTTCCTGCAAAATTGTCATTTTCTTTTTGCACAGAATCAAGGATTTGAGGAGTTTGTATGAATCTGTATTTTGCGCCGATGGAGGGCATCACAACCTATACCTACCGAAACACCCATGCCGAGCTTTTTGGAATGTGTGACAGATATTTTGCGCCCTTTATCGTGCCCACCGACAATGAGCGGCTCAGCATCAAGAGCATGCGGGACATTCTGCCCCAAAACAATGAAGTCCTGCCTGTTCCGCAGGTGATGTGCAGCAGTACGACGGCGTTTTTGGAGTTTTGCAAAAAGATTCAGGAAATCGGTTACGATTCGGTAAACCTGAACCTCGGCTGTCCCTCCGGCACGGTGGTGAAAAAGAGACGTGGCTCCGGTGCATTGAAGGATCCGGAGACGCTGGATGCCTTTTTGGATGAGATCTTTTCTTCCGCAAACATCAAAATATCGGTGAAAACCCGAACCGGCTTTTATTCCCACGAGGAATTTGATGCCTTGCTTCAGGTCTATCAAAAATACCCGATAACCGAGCTGATTGTTCATCCCAGAGTGCGGGAGGAGTTTTATAAGGGAGTCCCCAATCGGGAATCCTTTGAGAAAGCCTATGCCTGTGTGCCATTTCCCCTTTGCTATAATGGAAATATTTTTCATACCGAGGACTATACAGAAATTGCAAAAAGTTATCCCGATGTAAGCGGGGTTATGATTGGCAGAGGTGCCATACAAAATCCGGCAATCTTTCGGGAAATCAAAGGCGGAAAGCCCTTAGAAACACAGGAATTGATTCGGTTTTCCAAGCTTTTGGAGGAGCGATACCTGACTTTGCTACAATCAGAGACCTATACCCTCCACCGACTTAAGGAAATCTGGCTGTCAATGATTCTCAATTTCCCCGAGGAGAAAAAGATTGCAAAGGCGGTAAAGAAGTCCGCAACACTCAACGATTTGAACCGGGCAATTGTTTGCCTGCCATAAAGGAGCAAAGATGAAGAATTATAAAATGAAGGTGCAGTACGACGGCACAAGATACAATGGCTGGCAAAGACAGGGCAACACCAAAAACACCATTCAGGAGCGGTTTGAAACGGTGCTTTCCAGAATGTGCGACCGCCCCGTAGAGGTGTTTGCCTCCGGCAGAACCGATGCAGGGGTGCACGCAGCGGGGCAGATTGCCAATTTCCATTGTGATACCGACAAAACCTGTGAGGAAATTTTGGAATACCTGAATCATTATCTGCCCGAGGATATTGCGGTGCTTGCGATTGCCGAGGCAGAGGAGCGGTTTCATAGCAGGCTGAATGCGGTTTCCAAAGCCTATGAATACCGGATTGCGGTTAAAAAGGCGGATGTATTCTGCCGGAAATATGTGTATGTCACAGACAAAGAACCGGATGTAGAGAAGATGCAAGCGGCGGCAAAGCTGCTTTTGGGCAAGCACGATTTCAAAGGGTTCAGCGCAGTCAAGCGCACCAACAAATCCACCCTCCGCACCATCTTTGATATTGCGGTGGTCAAGGAGGACGGATTGATCAAAATCCGGATTCACGGTAGCGGGTTTCTCCATCATATGGTCCGGATTCTTGCGGGAACTTTGCTTGAAATCGGATTAGGAGAACGGGAAGAAGATGCGATATACAAAGTGCTCACAACCGGCAATCGAGCGGATGCGGGAATCACTCTGCCACCCTGCGGACTGACTTTGCTAAATGTATTCTACCAATAAAAAAGCCTCTTAAGAGGCTTTTTTATTGGTCATTGGGTTCAATGTCGTATTGCGGAATAAACTTGGATGCAAAGACGCCCTTGTTTCTGCCAATCAGGTAGAAGTAACCGATGGTGGAAAAAATGGTGGCACCGATGCAGTTTACAATCAAATCTTTCATAGTATCAATGATGCCGATGTCCAAATACCCGCCGGCAATGGTGTAATGGGCATTCCCGTCTTGAAAGTGCAGGTCGGTTGCAATGATTCGGGGAAGCATCACAGGGTCATTCAGTCCGTCGGGATTGAGGGTAACCGAGGCAAGGTCAGAGATAAATCTGTCTTTTTGCATATCGGTTCCGGTAAGCATATCCATGCCGAATTCAAAGAATTCCCAGAATACCCCGATGGTCATAGAGATACAAAAGGCGACCACCGCAACAAACACCGGTGACAGGTTGATGTGGAATTTGGGGGAGTTGTTAAGAATGTCAATCAGGGTAAATCCGATTGCTGCCATCAAAAAGCCATTGATGGTGTGGAGCATGGTGTCCCACCAAGTGATTTGGTTATAAAAATTGCCGATTTCTCCTAAGATTTCCGCGGCGAAAATAAAGAGCAGAATCACCATTTCCAGCTCACGGGGGAGGGTGACATTGAAGAATTTGTTCGCATATTGAGGGATGTTAAACAAGAGCAGGGTCAACAGACACAAAAAAACCGAATGGTAATCGGCACGCAAAAAGCGAGCCACCAGAACCAATAGGACGATGATACTGAGCACAATGTGTAAAAGGCTTCGCTTTTTTGATGTGCTTGGGAGTTTGTCTTTCATTGCAATCTACCTTTCGATGTATGTAATGTTACACATTTTAATACAAATATTCTCCAAAGTCAACCAAAGAAAAAATTGCCTTTTTAGATTTCTTGTGGTAGAATGAATTCAACGAAGTTGAATTCAGCTAAATTACTTCGTAGCTAAATTGACCTTCGGTCAGCTAACGGCGAATTTAATTTACTTGTTTCGGTAGAAACAATTTAGCTATGAAGCAAAGCGGAATAATTTAGCTTTGAGCTTCAGCTCAAAATTTAGCTAAAAAGAATTATGGGAAATGAAGATATGGCAGAAAGCATAATGCTTGATAAAGCAAAAAAAAATTTGCAGTTGAAATTATAAATATGTGTAAGATCATCAAAGAGACAAAAAGAGAAAGTGTGTTAACAAATCAGCTTATGCGTTCGGGCACATCTTCGCAGAATGTTGATTTCGTCAATTAACACAGTTAAAGAAAAATCTCAAAAATGAGGTGAAAGTTAATGAAGAAAAATATTATACGCATAAGTATAGCAGTTGTTTGGCTTGTTACTGTTGTATTATCATTTTATGTTGGAATGGCATATCATTGGGCTTCAACAACAGAAATTGAAATTTGCGATTTCATGAATTTAGTCCGCGACTCATGAATTGCACATGTCGGTGCATTAAAGGCAATTCAATTCATTAAAAATAAGTGCATCTAAATCGTTCACTGATTCTATAATTTATACACAAATAATTTTGTCAAAAGGAGTGTTAAAAATGATGAAGAGAATAT
>JAZNKC010000057.1:0-31285 GCA_045578365.1 Ructibacterium sp. | reverse complement strand
TTTTTTATGTTCTTATTTCCAGATGGGAGGCAGGGGCGGGAGCATCTTTGCTTTCACCAGTGCAAAGCCAACGCCGCAAGCGATGACATAATCGATGATGTCGTGAATCAGGGTGCCAAGACCGGTGACATAGAATGCGGTAATCAGCATCGGGGTTCCCTCTGCGGCGGGGGTGAAGCCCAGAACCAAAAAGAGGTATACCACCAAGCTCTCAAAGACTGCGTGGAGCAATGCGGTAACTACGCCTACCAGAATCAGGTTATAGCGTTTTTGAATCATCCACGCACCAACAAGAGCGAAAATCACATGGGATGCGGCGCGGATGGCAACCACCAACGGGGTGGTAAACAGAAAACCGAGGGTGGTACCGATTGCAGTAAAGAGTGCCGCCCAAGGGGAGATAAACATTGCAATAAAGATGGGAACATGCGCCATAATGGTTGCAGTAAATGCCGGCGGCAGGGTTACCCGAAGAAAGCTGAAATAGACGGGAATGATGATGCCGATGGCGATCAGTAAAGCAGTAAGTACAATGTCTTTGGTTTTTAGTTTGTGAGTCACAAAAATCCCTCCATGTCATAAAGTGTGATTATTATAGCACCATTGTGAAATTTTGTCAAATCATTGCAGGGAAGAAAGTGAAATTTTTAACAGAAAATACTTGATAATTTTGGAAAAATAGGGTACAATGAGTGTTAAGATTGGTTTGTCATAGAATCAGCCCCCGAGGGGGAGCATATCATATAAGTTTTGGAGGTATTTCCTATGAACAAGAAAACTGTAGATGACATTCAGGTACAGGGCAAAAAGGTACTGGTGCGTTGTGACTTTAACGTTCCGATCAAGGACGGCAAAATCACTGACGAAACCAGAATCATTGGTGCACTCCCGACTATCAAAAAGCTGATTGCAGACGGCGCAAAGGTAATCCTTTGTTCTCATATGGGCAAGCCCAAGGGCGAACCCAAGCCTGAGCTTTCTCTGGCGCCGGTTGCAGAGAGCCTGTCTAAGCATCTGGGCAAAGAGATTGTATTTGCTGCAGATGACAATGTGGTTGGCGAAAACGCAAAGGCAGCAGTTGCAGCCATGAATGACGGTGACGTAGTTCTGCTTCAGAACACCAGATATCGTGCAGAAGAAACCAAGAACGGCGAAGCACTCAGCAAGGAGCTGGCTTCCTTGGCAGAGATTTTTGTCAATGACGCATTTGGTACTGCGCACAGAGCACACTGCTCCAACGTGGGCGTAACCGAATATCTGGACACCGCAGTTGGCGGCTACCTGATCAACAAGGAAATCGAATATCTGGGCAATGCAGTGAACAACCCTGTAAGACCTCTGGTTGCAGTTCTGGGCGGTTCTAAGGTTTCCTCCAAGATTTCCGTGATTAACAACCTGCTGGAAAAGGTAGACACCCTGATCATCGGCGGCGGTATGGCATATACCTTTATGAACGCGCTGGGTGAAGAAGTTGGTGATTCTCTGCTGGAAGCAGATTATCTGGACTATGCAAAAGAAATGATGGCAAAGGCTGAGGAAAAGGGCGTAAAACTCCTGATCCCCGTAGATACCGTAGTTGCAAAAGCATTCGACAACGATGCAGAGAGCAAGACCGTTGACCGCGGCGGCATCGAAAAGGGCTGGCAGGGTCTTGACATTGGTGAAAAGACCATCGCTCTTTACAAGGATGCACTCAAGGATGCAAAGACCGTTGTATGGAATGGACCTATGGGCGTATTTGAGATGCCCAACTTTGCAAAGGGTACCAATGCCATTGCACAGATGCTGGCTGAACTGGATGCTACCACCATCATCGGCGGCGGCGACAGCGTTGCAGCAGTCAATCAGGCAGGACTTGGCGACAAGATGAGCCATATTTCCACCGGTGGCGGTGCTTCTCTGGAATTCTTAGAGGGTAAGGACCTGCCGGGCGTAGTAGCACTGAACGATAAATAAGAACACCAATACAAAAGACCGAATTTTTTCGGTCTTTTGGTGCGATAAGAGAAAGGAAGAGTATTATGAGAAAAAAGATTATTGCAGGTAACTGGAAAATGAACAAAACTCCCGCTGAGGCAAAGGCTTTGGTCAGCGAGATGATTGACAAGGTAAAGGGCGCAGCTTGCGATGTAGTGGTATGCCCCACCGCAGTTTGTATCCCCGGCGTTCTGGACGCAGTCAGCGGCAGCAACATTCAAGTTGGTGCACAGAATGTACACTTCAAAGAAAGCGGTGCTTACACCGGTGAGCTGGCAGGCAATATGCTGAAAGAAATCGGTGTAGAATATGTGATTATCGGTCACTCCGAGCGCCGTCAGTACTTTGGCGAAACCGACGAAACCGTAAACCTGAGAACCAAGGCTGCTATTGCACAGGGCTTGATTCCGATTGTTTGCGTGGGTGAGAGCCTTGACGAGCGTGAAATGGGCATTACTGCAGAAACCGTTTGCCGTCAGACCAAGGTTGCATTCTTGGAAATCTCTGCAGAGGATGCAAAGAATGTGGTTATCGCTTATGAGCCTGTTTGGGCAATCGGTACCGGCAAGACCGCAACTGCAGATCAGGCAGACGAGGTTTGCGGCATCATCCGTGAAACCATCAAGGGTCTGTATGGTGCAGAGGTTGCAGACGCAATCCGCATCCAGTACGGCGGCAGCATGAATGCCGGAAACGCAGAAGAACTGCTGGCAAAACCCAACATTGACGGTGGACTGATCGGCGGCGCAAGCTTGAAAGCAGAGGATTTTGCAGTCATCGTTGCAGCTGCGAAGTAATTTTGCGGGAGGATACGACAGCTATGAATAAAAAACCCTATGCATTGATTATTATGGACGGCTATGGCGAAAATGACCGTCACGAGGGCAATGCAATCTACACGGCAAAAACGCCGAATATGGACAAATATCTGGCAGAATGCCCCCACACCATCGTGCACGCATCCGGTATGGATGTAGGTTTGCCCGAGGGACAGATGGGAAACTCCGAGGTTGGACATACCAACATCGGTGCCGGCAGAATCGTGTATCAGGAGCTTACCCGTATCACCAAGTCCATTGATGACGGGGACTTCTTCCAAAACCCCACCCTGCTCAAAGCGGTGGAAAACTGCAAGAAGAACGGCAGCGCCCTGCACTTGATGGGTCTGCTCTCCGATGGCGGTGTGCATAGCCACAACAAGCACCTTTACGGCTTGCTCCGTCTTGCAAAGGAACACGGACTGGAGAAGGTACACGTACACGCATTCTTAGACGGTAGAGATGTGCCCCCCTCCTCCGGCGCAGATTTTGTGAAAGCTTTGGTAGAACAACTGCGCAGCATTGGCGTTGGTGACATCGCTACGGTTATGGGCAGATACTATGCCATGGACAGAGACAACCGTTGGGAGCGGGTAGAAAAAGCGTATAACGCAATGGTGCTCGGCGAGGGCAACACCTGTGAATCTGCAGTAACCGCAGTGGAGGAAAGCTACAACGAGGGCGTGACCGACGAGTTTGTGGTTCCCACCGTGGTAACCAAGGACGGTGCACCGGTTGGTAAGATTCAGGAAAATGATTCGGTCATCTTCTTCAACTTCCGTCCCGACCGTGCAAGAGAGATTACCCGTACCATTGTGGACGAGGAATTCAGTGGCTTTGCAAGAAGCTTCTTTAAGACCTTCTATGTTTGTATGACCCAGTACGATGCATCTATGCCCAATGTAGAGGTTGCATTCAAACCGGAATCTTTGACCAATACCTTTGGTGAATATATCAGCAAAAAAGGTCTGCGCCAGCTGCGCATTGCCGAAACCGAGAAGTATGCCCATGTGACCTTCTTCTTCAACGGCGGTGTGGAGAATGTCTATGACGGTGAGGACCGTGCGCTGATCAACTCTCCCAAGGTTGCAACCTACGATTTGCAGCCGGAGATGAGCGCGCCTGAGGTTACCGAAGAGGTAGTCAAGAGAATCAAGAGCGGTCAGTACGATGTGATTGTACTGAACTTTGCAAACTGCGATATGGTCGGTCATACCGGCGTGTTTGACGCAGCAGTACAGGCGGTAGAAACCGTAGACACCTGCCTTGGCAAGGTGGTAGATGCCATCGAAAGCATGGGCGGTGAGGCACTCATTACTGCGGACCATGGTAACGCTGACCAGATGGTGGATTACGAAACCGGCGGTGCCTTTACTGCGCATACCACCAACGTGGTTCCCTTGGTTCTGATTGGAAACAAGGATGCAAAGCTCAAGCCCGGCAGACTGGCGGATTTGGCCCCCACCATGCTCCATATGATGGGATTGGAAAAACCCGCAGAAATGACCGGCGAAAGCCTCTTAGCCTAAACCCACAACACAGGGGACGGTTCTCTGTGTTCAAACAAAAAAGCTCACGACTTTCGTCGTGAGCTTTTTTACTATTCATTATTCTTTAGAGTAATCGTCGCATCCTCACCCTCGATTTCCAAGACTGCATAACTGCGATAGGCGGCGCCGGGATTCAGAAACCGGATGCCGTCTTCTTCGTTAAGGTACGGGGTATGGGTATGCCCAAAGATACAGATGTCTGCCTGTGCCAAAAGGGCCTCCCTTTTCAAACGGGCAAGGGAGGATTTGACGCCGTAAAGGTGGCCGTGAGTCAGCAGAATCTTTTTGGTTCCCAGCGTAAATTCCCGACGGGTGGGAACGCCCCAGACGCCAAAATCGTTGTTCCCAAGGACACAGATACAGGGAATCCGCTGCCACATTGCCTCGATGTCATCCACATCCTTTTGCACATCGCCGGCGTGGATGATGTAATCAACCTTCCCTTCCCGCTCCATAATGCGCAGGATGGCGGCAAAATCCCGATGGGAATCACTCAAAACAACTGCTTTCATAATAATCTCCATTCCACCGCTCTGCGTCGGCACAAATAATGATGACGGTTCTCTTATCCGCAGAGCAAGGAATGATAAGAGATTATTACGCCCATGCGCGTTTCGCCATCAGGCGAAAATTTCGCACGGGCAATGCAATCCGCCGGAGGCAATAACGGGAAAGGAACTTTCCCGTTACAACCTCATTTTTGAAAAAGATGTCACGATTTCCCCGTTCCCTGCATAAAGTAACAATAGGCAGAAACGCAGGAAGGGAGGAATTTTCTGTGAATATGGATGAAATGCTGAAAAATCTGAACCCCCAAAGCTTGCAAAAGGCGATGAGTCAGCTGGGGGGAATTTTGTCACCGGAACAAATGCAACAGGTGCAAAAGACCCTCTCCGGCGCCAATAAACAGGCATTGGGTAAGAACCTGAACAGCCTGAATTTTGATGATTTCAAGCAGGAACTGCAAAAGAATCCGAACCTTGCCCGCCAGTTGGCGAACAATCCGGAGATTATGCAAAAAATCAATCAGATTTTTGGGCAAAAATAGAACGTCTGTGTGAGGGGAGGGTGCCAAATGGAAGAAAAGCCCATAGACTTGTCCGGTGCAGTGGATATGCTTAAAGATATGCTTTCCGGTGAGGAGGGCGCACAGGCAATTGGGCAGTTGATGGGGATGTTTCAGCAAGGACCTCCCCAGGAGTCCTCGCCCGGCGTTGCCACTGGCGGAATTGACGGCGACAGCATCGCAATGATGATGCAGCTGCAAAAGGCGATGGCAATGATGGGTCAGAGTCAGAACAACAGCCGAACCCAACTGCTTGCATCTCTCAAACCGTTCCTCAAACCCTCCCGTCGGGACAAGGTGGAACAGGCAATGCAGCTGATGAAGATTGGACAGGTGCTTGCGGTGATGAAAGAAGTACAGGAGGGTTGAGTATGTATCGACGTTATCCCTCTTCCGGACCGGTCCAAAGACCGACCCAGCAAATGAAACCGCCACCGCCCAAGCTGCAAAAGCCACCGCCTCCAAAACCGTCCAAGCCGGAAGTGAAGAAAAAGCCTGCCTCCCCAAAACATTTTCTGTCGGGTTGGATTCCCAGTTCCTTGTATAACCCCGAAACCAAAAAGGTGTTGGGGGTGCTTAGCGCGGAGGATTTGCTTCTTGCGGGGTTGATTTTTCTGTTATTGGAGAACGAAGAGGAGCAAGACTCTATGCTGGTCTATGCACTCCTCTATATTTTGCTTTCGGATTACATAGACCTGCCTTTTTAGTCCTCGGGCACAGGGGTGCGGTCGAGTTCTATCGAAACCCCGAACTGTTTTGCAAGGTTCTCAGCCTGAGAGCTCCCTGCCACCAAGCATGCGGTGGACAGACAGTCTGCCAAAAGTGCAGAGGGGGCAGTAATGGTCACGGCGGTCAGCCCGCTGTCTGCGGGATAGCCGGTTTTGGGATTGAGAATATGATGGTAGTATGCCCCGTTATACGAAAATCCACGCTGATAAATACCGCTGGTTACCACGGCGTTTTGGGATTCGATGGTCACTACCTTGCCGTAGGCATCAGGGGCATCAAAGGGTTTTTGCAGACCAATCTGCCAACTGCCGTCCTTGCGGTTGGGATTTTTACCAACCGCAACCACCGTCCCGCCGAAATTCAGCAGGGCATAGGACACGCCTGCCTCTTGTAATATCTTGGCGGCACAGTCTGCGGCATAGCCTTTGGCGGCACCTCCAAGGTCGATGGAAACTCCGTCTACCGTCTTGGAAAGGGTTTGGTTTTCAGCAGAAAACCGTAGCTTGTCATAGCCGACCAGAGGCAGGGTTTTCTGTATGTTTTCCGGATTGGGCGGCTGCGGGGATTCCTCCCCGTGAAAGGGCCACAGGGTCGAAAGCGGCGCCACGGTGATATCAAAAGCGCCGTCCGAGTTTTCACAAACCGAAAGTGCGACCTTGAGAATTTCTGCGCTGTGGTTGTCTAAGGGGACAACCTCTCCTGCCTTGGCACGATTGAATCGGGAGATGGTGGAGCTGTCACTGTAAAGGTTGACTGCATCCTGAATCTCTTTTACCTTTTCAAAGGCGGAAGAAATGGCGGCTTGGGCATTATCTCCCCCTGCACGGATGGCGCAAACCGTGTCCATCAAAAGTTGGGTTTCTTCATGGCTGTGTTCCTGATTCAAGGGCTGACAGGAGCAACAACAAACAAGTATCAAGAAAAAAGAAAGGATTTGTTTCATAAAAACGCCTCGTATGTTCAAGATAATCCTATTATACAAAAATAGGAAATGGCGGTCAAGGAGATTTTGCCTAAAAAACTTTGACAAATTTTGAAAAACCCCTTGAAAATTCCGTCGGTCTGTGATACAATGGCACATACTGGACAAAAATGTGTTCGAGAAGAACAAGGAGGATATGTTAGAAATGATGACAGCGTTAACCATTATTCATGTAGTAGTTTCCATTGCCCTGATTCTTGTTGTGTTGCTTCAGCACGGCAAACAGCAGGGTCTTTCCGGTGCCATTGCCGGCGGTGCAGAAACCTTTTTCGGTAAGAACAAAGGCAGAACCATTGATGCGATTCTGAAAAAGTTCACCGCTGTGGTTGCAATCCTGTTTATCGTATCTTCGGTTACTTTTGCAGCTGTTGCAATCAATACTTACAACAAGGCAAACGAAGCTACGCAGGCAGAAACTCAGGCAACCGAAGAGGGTGCCCCCATTGAGGTTTCTATGGACGAGAACGGAAATATGGTGGATGCAGAGGGCAACATCGTGATGACTGCAGAGCAACTGGCTGAGGCTGAGGCTGAACAGAATGCTGCAGAGGGCGAGGAAGCTCCCGCAGAAGCTACCGAAACACCTGCTGAATAGTAAGTAAGGAAGGCGGACAGCAGTCCGCCTTTTTTCTTTGGAAAGGGCGTGAATCAATTGAAAGATACCATACTCTATGCCGTCATCCCCTGTTATCAGGAGGAGGAGGCATTGCCGGAAACTATCACCTGCCTTGGCGCGCAGTTTGCCAAGATGGAACAGGCGGGAATGATTTCTCCCAGAAGTAAGATGGTGTTTGTGGACGATGGCAGCAAGGACCGGACTTGGCAGATCATTTGTGATGCCGCCCAAAAGGATGCACGGATTGAGGGTATCAAGCTCTCCCGCAATGTGGGGCATCAGAATGCCTTGCTTGCCGGACTGATGACGGTGCGGGAGAACTGCGACTGTTGCATTTCGGTGGATGCGGATTTGCAGGATGATATTGGGGCAATACCGGAATTTGTAACTGCCTTTGAACAGGGAAACGATGTGGTCTACGGCGTGCGGAGCTGTCGCAAAAAGGATTCGGTCTTTAAGCGGACCTCTGCCAAAGCCTTTTACAAGCTGATGCGGGGCCTGGGTGCCGATGTGGTGGAAAACCATGCCGATTACCGGCTGATGAGCCGCCGTGCCCTGAATGCCTTGGCGGAGTTTTCTGAGGTCAATTTGTTTCTGCGTGGGGTGGTGCGTCTGATAGGGCTGCCCGCCGCAACCGTAACCTATGCCCGCAGAGAGCGCCAGGCGGGAAAGAGCAAATACCCCTTAAAAAAGATGCTGTCCTTTGCCTTTGACGGTATTACCTCTTTTAGCATCCGTCCCATCCGGCTGGTCTGGAGCTTGGGAATGTTGGTATGCTTTTTAGCGGTGCTTGCGGCAATCTATTCGCTGTTGTCCTTTTGGGGAGGAAACAGTGTCAGCGGTTGGACATCCTTGATGATTTCCATCTGGTTCCTTGGCGGCGTGCAACTGGTCTCCGTCGGGGTGATTGGGGAATACATCGGCAAGATTTACAAAGAAGTGAAGAGACGCCCCAGATATATCATTGAAGAAAGAACGGATGCGGTTTAACCGCATCCTTTTTTTTGAAAAAAGGATGGGAAAACAAAAAATAGGAAGAAATTTTTGCCCAAAAAGAGGAAATTCGCCTTCTGTGTCGAAATAAAAAAAGGAAGGGAAATTGTTTTCTAAAAGAAATTTTTTATACGAGGTGAAAAGCAATGGCTGAAGAATTGTTTGACAGCTCCAAGCTGAAGGTCATTCCGGTAGAGATCAATACCGAAATGAAGAAGTCTTACATTGACTATGCGATGTCGGTTATCGTGGGCCGTGCCCTCCCCGATGTGCGTGACGGCTTAAAGCCGGTACATCGCCGTATCCTTTATGCAATGTATGAAGACGGCATTACTCCGGACAAGGCGTACAGAAAGTGTGCGACCACCGTGGGTAATGTGTTGGGTCGGTATCATCCGCATGGTGATGCATCGGTTTATGATGCAATGGTACGTATGGCACAGGATTTCTCCTTGCGTTATCCTACGGTAGACGGACACGGTAACTTCGGTAGTATCGACGGTGACTCCGCAGCGGCTTATCGTTATACCGAGGCAAAGATGTCCAAGCTTTCCATGCATATGCTGACCGATATTGAAAAGGAAACCGTGGACTTTATGCCCAACTTTGACGAGAGCCGGAAGGAGCCGATTGTACTGCCCTCCCGTTTCCCCCATTTGTTGGTCAACGGTTCCAACGGTATTGCCGTTGGTATGGCAACCAATATCCCGGCCCACAACCTGGGCGAGGTCATTGACGGCATTGTGGCTTTGATTGACAATCCGGAAATTACCATCGATGAATTGATGGAATTTATCCCCGGCCCCGACTTCCCCACCGGCGCCCAGATTATGGGTGTTAGTGGCATCCGTGCGGCTTACCATACCGGCAGAGGTAAGATGCGGGTGCGTGCCAAGGCAGAAATTGAGGACTGGAAAGAAAATCGCCAGAGAATCGTGGTTACTGAGATTCCCTATGGTGTCAATAAGGCGCGCCTGATTGAAAAGATTGCCGAACTGGTACACGATAAGCGGATTGAGGGGATCTCCGATTTGCGTGATGAGTCTGACCGTGACGGTATGCGGATTGTGATTGAGCTGAAGCGGGATGCCAACGGCAGCGTGGTGCTCAACCAGTTGTATAAGTATACCCAGCTGGAGGACAGCTTCAGCGTGATTATGCTGGCTCTGGTCAACCAGACCGACCCCAAGGTGCTGAACCTGAAAGAGGTTCTGGTCAACTATCTGGATTTCCAGAAGGATGTTATCATTCGTCGTACCCGCTTTGACAAGAAAAAGGCAGAGGCACGGGCGCACATTTTGGAAGGCCTGAATAAGGCGCTTGACAACATTGATGAGGTAATCCGCATCATCCGTGAGAGCTATAACGACCCCAAGGTGCAGTTGATGGAGCGGTTTGAATTTACCGATCTGCAGGCACAGGCAATCTTGGATATGCGTCTTGCAAGACTGTCCGGTCTGGAGAGGGAAAAGATTGAAAACGAGTACCATGAAATCCAAAAATTGATTGCGCATTTGACTGAGGTTTTAAATAGCGAACAGATGGTTCTGGACATCATCAAAGAGGAAATCACCCAGATTAAGGACAAGTTCGGTGACAGCAGAAGAACCTCCATCGAGCCGGCGGCAGATGATATTGATATTGAGGATTTGATTGAGGAAGAGGACAACGTCATCACTATGACCCATCAGGGTTATATCAAGCGTTTGCCTGCAGATACCTATCGTGCCCAGAAACGTGGCGGCAAGGGTATCATCGGTATGCAGACCAAGGAAGAAGACTTTGTTTCCAATATGTTTGTATCCTCCACCCATGCCCACATTCTCTTCTTTACCAATACCGGAAGAATGTACCGCAAAAAGGCGTATGAGATTCCCGAGGCAGGCAGAACCGCCAAGGGTACTGCTCTGGTCAACCTCCTTGCTCTGGAGCCGGAGGAAACCATCTCTGCAGTGATTCCGATTCGGGAATATGAAGAGGGTAAGTTCCTGCTGATGTGTACCAAGGCGGGTGTCATCAAAAAGACCGATTTGATGGAATACAAGAACGCACCTTCCGGCGGTAAGATTGCTATCCGTCTGGATGAGGGGGATGAACTGATTCAGGTTTCCCTGACCGACGGCACCAATGACATCTTTATCGGCAGCCATCTGGGTAAGATGATTCGGTTTAATGAGAAAGATGTTCGTATGATGGGTCGTGTTTCCCGCGGTGTTCGTGGTATGAACTTAGAGGACGGCGACTATATCGTTGGTATGAGTCTTGCCTGTGAAAACGGCAAGATGCTGGTTGTCAGCGAAAAGGGTTACGGCAAAAAGACCGAGCTTTCCGAATACAAGTGCCAGACCAGAGGCGGTAAGGGTACCACCAGCTACCGTATCAGTGAGGATACCGGTGCCATTGCCGGCGTACAGATTGTAACACCGGAGGATGATGCGATTCTGATCACCTCTGAGGGTATCATTATCCGTATGGACACCGAGGAAATCAGCACCTACGGCCGTGTCACCAAGGGCGTACGCCTGATGCGGATGGGCGCAGATACGCAGGTAATGACCGTTGCCGTGGTGAAGAAGGAAGAAGAGTCCGAACCTGCCACCGAGGAACAGACGGAGGAATAATCTGTGAAACGAATTTTAAGCCGTGTTCGTCGGGCGGTGGATGATTATCAGATGATACAGGAGGGCGATCGCATTGCCGTGGGAATTTCCGGCGGCAAGGACAGCCTGACCCTGCTTTGTGCTTTGGCAGAGCTGAGGCGGTTTTATCCAAACCGCTTCAGCCTCTGTGCCATTTCTCTGCATATGGGCTTTGAGGGGGTCAGCTTTGACAAGGTAAAAGCACTTTGTGACAAGCTGGAGGTCCCCTATCTTGTCAAGATGACCGACATCAAGGAGGTCATCTTTGATGTGCGGAAGGAAAAGAATCCCTGTTCCCTCTGTGCCAAGATGCGTCGGGGCGGATTAAACGATGCGGCGGTGGAGATGGGCTGCAACAAGGTTGCCCTTGGCCATCACAACGAGGATGTGCTGGAAACCTTTTTCCTCTCCTTGTTTTATGAGGGGCGGCTCAACTGCTTTTCGCCCATCACCTATCTTTCCAGACGGGATATCCATGTGATTCGCCCGATGATTTATCTTCCTGAGGGGGAAATCAAGGGGTTTGCCCGCAGGAGCGAACTGCCTATTGTAGAAAATCCTTGTCCTATGGACGGGGTTTCTAAGAGGCAGGATATGAAAGACTTTATTGCAGAGAAGATGCAGGGGGACCGGTTTTTCAAAACCAAGATGATGCACGCCATCCAGACAGGGCTGCCTGACTGGAAGCTGTGAAAGGACGAGAATCAATGAGCCAAAAAGAATGGACGGTTGCCGAGGCGGTAAAAAGCCTCTGCACAGAGCCTCTTCTCAAAGGGGTTGTCAGCAACCCCAAGGGGGAAGCACCTTGGAAAAAAGTGAACTTTCGCCGGTTGGAGGATTCCTACCAAATCGAAAAGTTTACCCAAAAGCAGGCATTTCACAGCCATTGCGATAAGCCGGGTCTGGAAAAGGAAATTGCTGAACTGCTGGCGATGGGCTTTCGACAGGTGGATGCCTGGTCGGAGGACACGGCGTTTAGCCTCAAGATTTCCAAAAAGGGCAAGGTTACTTTGCTGAAAAAGGCACAGACCACCCAGACAGACACTTCTCATAATCGGGAAAAACAGTATTTGCTCAAAGAAGATACCAACATCCCGCCCCTGATTGACCTTGGGGTATTCACCAAGGAGGGGAAGGTGGTTAAAAGTATGTATGGCAAGTTCCGCCAGATTAACCGATTCACCGAGCTGATTCGGGACGGTTTGGAGGAACTCAAACAGAGCAAGCTGAAGATTCTGGATTTTGGCTGTGGCAAGTCTTACCTCACCTTTATCCTCTATCATTACCTGACCCAGGTTCGGGGGATGGAAGCGGAAATTTGCGGTCTGGACTTAAAAGAAGATGTGATTGCCAAGTGTAACCGACTTGCGGAAAAGTACGGATACGAGCAGCTCAAATTTCAGGTGGGTGATATCAACGGGTTTGAGAGCGAGGATGCACCGGATATGGTGATTACCCTCCACGCCTGTGATACCGCAACCGACTATGCCCTGCATCACGCCATTCGGTGGGGATGCAAGCTGATTTATTCGGTGCCCTGTTGTCAGCACGAGCTGAACGGACAGATTCAGGGCGGCGATCTTTCGTTGCTCACCCGTTACGGACTGATTCAGGAACGGTTTTCTGCCCTCAGCACCGATGCCATTCGGGGTGCGCTTTTGGAGGCGTGCGGGTATCAGGTTCAGATGTTGGAGTTTGTGGACTTCAGCCATTCTCCAAAGAATCTGCTGATTCGGGCGGTGAAGAAATCCGTGTCTATGGAAAAACGGAAAAAGGCACTCAGCGATGCCAAAAACCTGATGCAGGCGTTTGAATTCCAACCCACCCTGTACCAATTACTAAAGGATGAGAACCTCCTGCCATAAGAGAAAAACCTCTTTGTATAAAATTTCCCAATCCGGACAAAATGAAACGGAAAGGAAAATTTTATCAAGGAGGTTTGTTGTTTTATGAAAGCATACATCGGGATTGTAGATGTGGCGGCAAGAGAGATTCTGGATTCCAGAGGCAATCCTACCGTGGAGGTGGAGGTTTTTGCCGAGGACGGGGTTCTGGGCAGAGCCTCGGTGCCGTCAGGGGCGTCCACCGGCGCCTTTGAGGCCTGTGAACTGCGGGACGGGGATTCTTCCCGTTTTGGCGGTGCGGGGGTAAAACAGGCGGTGGAAAATGTCAACGGGGAAATCTGTGATGCCCTGATTGGCAAGAATGTACTGGACCAGATTGCCATTGACAGTGCCCTGATTGCTCTGGATGGGACCAATGACAAGAGCAGACTGGGTGCCAATGCCCTTTTGGGGGTATCTCTTGCCTGTGCCAAAGCGGCGGCAATGGCGGTGGGACAGAGCTTGTATCAATATCTGGGCGGAATTGATGCCCACACCCTGCCGGTGCCTATGATGAATGTGATCAACGGAGGCAAGCACGCCGACAACTCCATCACCTGTCAGGAATTTATGATTATGCCGGTGGGAGCCGACTCTTTTCGGGAGGGTCTGCGCTGGTGCGCCGAGGTATTCCACACCCTGAAAGGGGTGCTCAAGGAAAAGGGTCTCTCCACCGCTGTGGGGGATGAGGGCGGCTTTGCCCCCAACCTTGACGGGGACGAAGAGGCGGTCAAGCTGTTGGTAGAAGCCATTGAAAAGGCGGGCTATCGTCCGGGTGCAGATTTTCAGATTGCCTTGGACCCTGCCTCCACCGAGATGCAGGACGCGGCGAAAAAACAAGGGAACCCCGAGGGGTATTACTTCTGGAAACAGGATAAAATGCGTACCCGTGAAGAGATGGTAGACTTCTGGGCAGACTGGGTGGAAAAGTACCCGATTTTCTCTATTGAGGATGGTATGGCAGAGGAGGATTGGGAGGGCTGGAAGATGCTCACCAAAAAAATCGGGGACAAGGTGCAGCTGGTGGGGGATGATTTGTTTGTCACCAACCCCGGAAGAATCAAAACCGGCATCGAAAAGGGCGTTGCCAACAGTGTTCTGGTGAAGCTGAACCAGATTGGAACCCTGACCGAAACCATGGACGCCATCCGCACCGCCCATCGGGCAGGTTATACCGCGATTATCTCCCACCGCAGCGGTGAAACCGAGGATACCACCATTGCGGATTTGGCGGTGGCAGTGAATGGCGGACAAATCAAAACCGGTGCTCCCTCCCGTACCGACCGTGTGGCAAAGTATAATCGCCTGCTCCGGATTGAAGAAGAGCTGGGAGAAATGGGAACCTATCCCGGCACAACCATTTTGAAGGATTAAAGTAAAACACAAAAAGGACATCCTTTGGATGTCCTTTTTGCGTTCTGTGGTGAAATAAAGGAGCTATAAATAAAACAATGCTCTCTTTATGTTATAAATTATAACATATTTTTATGATATTTGTCAAGATATAATATGTGTGAGGTGAAATGTTATGGAAGATAAGCTGATTATAAACAAAAGAAAGTTAAAGGGTGAGGACGGATACAAAACATTTTCTGTGCGGATAAAAGAAGAAACTGTCATAAAATTAAATCAATTAGCCAAGGAAACGAATCGCTCAAGAAATGAACTGATTAACATTTTGTTGGATTATGCCATCAATAACAGCAAGGTGAAATAGTACGTCCGGGGTCCAGGGGCAGAGCCCCTGTGTCGTTTTAAGGGGGATTTCCAAAGGGGGAGAATCGAAACTCCCCCTTGGCGTCGTTTTGGCTACTTTTGGACGAGCAAAAGTAGCATTTGTCAAAACGAAAAGAATACATCCATTTATCCGGAAGAGAAAAAATCCATCATGAAACGAAAAAGTGTCCGCAACAGCGGACACTTTTTTAATCCAAGAATAATTGGTATACCTTATCAAAGGTAAGCTCCCGTTGCCAAAGATTCAGAGCGGCGGGAATGTCCTTGATTTGTGCTCCGTTTTTGGCAAGGGGCAATGTGGCGGTTTCCTTTGCCAGATGCAACACCTGCCGACCGGTTTCATTGAAATCCAGAATCCGGATATAGGAGGGGGTCAAATCTCCGTCAGCACGGGTGATGCCCAGATAAGCATTCAGGATGATGCGACGGATACGGCTGTAAGCATAGCGTTTGGACTTGACACCCAGAATCAAATCCTCCAGATTCTCTGCCAGAAAGGCGTTGCGGGGCAGGGCGTATTCCAATCCCTCCGACACATCGGCGATTTTGCACAGCTCCTCCGGTGTTTTCATGCACAGGGAGGCAAGGAGCGCTTTTTCCATTTTTTCCATCCGGAATTTGGGCGCAGATGCATAAAGCTCCTGCAAATCCTCCGGAACATAGGCAGAGGCATCCTCGTTTTTTAGCAACAGTTCCCGAATGGCGGTGCCGGAGGCAAATTGCCCCGTGCCCTCGGTGTCGTGATGCTGTGCCCCCTCCCGGGGTAGGGCGTATGGCTTGATATTACTTCTTAAGCGGAGCAAGGCTTTGCAGTATTCCACTCCAAGAATGTTGTTGGGCTTGTTCAAGATTTCTGCCGAGGCAGGTCCCAAAAGAGATTTCACCGCCTCGCTGCGGGCAACCGCAAAGGAAAGACCTTTGGAAAGTCCCTCTTGCAATGCTTGTTTCCAAGCAGCATCTTCATTGGCAAGGACGGTGGCAATCTGCATCAAAAGCTCGGTTTCAGGGGATTCTGCGCCAAAAAACAGGGTGTCTACACAACCCAGTGCATTTAAGGTCATCACCGCATTGCGGGCATATCGCTCCGCCGATTGCAGCGTCAGAACCGCAGGCAGCTCCAATACCAAATCCATCCCGTGGTTGAGGGCGGCAGAAGCACGCACCTTTTTGGGGAGCAGCGCCATCTCTCCGCGCTGGACAAAATTCCCGCTCATAATACCGACAATGGCGTCCAGACCCAAGGTCTGTCGCGCCAAGGCAAGCTGATGGCAATGCCCGTTGTGGAGCGGATTGTATTCGCAGACTACGGCACCAATCTTCATCCCGATTCCTCACTTTCTAAAAATCATCTCTTATAGTATAACATAAAAAAAACTTTGCACAAGGGAAATTTATAAATTTTCCTTGTGTTATGAAAATCAGAGGTGTATAATAGAGGAAAGTTGAAAAACGGGCGGATGAAATGATGATAAAAAAAGATTTTGATTATACGATGCTGGCAGATGAACAGGTGGTAGAGCTCTCGGCAGAGGGTGACAAGGAAGCCACCGAACATATCCTTTCCAAATACAAGAATCTGGTGCGTGCCAGAGCCAAGGATTATTATCTGGCGGGTGCCGACAGGGATGATTTGGTGCAGGAGGGGATGATTGGACTTTTCAAGGCAATCCGTGATTTTGATATTACCAAGCAGGCATCCTTTCGGGGATTTGCAGAGCTTTGTATCAAACGCCAGATTCTCACTGCGGTCAAGATGGCGTCCAGACAAAAGCACATTCCGCTCAATTCCTATGTTTCGCTCAGCACCACGGTCTACGAAGAAGAGTCGGAGCGTACCCTGGTGGAGATGCTGGCAGAGCGGGAATCCAGCGATCCCGAGGCGATGCTCCTAAGACGGGAAAAGGCGGAGGCGATGGAACTGGAAATTGCCCAAAAGCTGAGTTCCTTGGAACGTTCGGTATTGTCCTTGCACCTTAGCGGAATGGATTATCGGGAGATTGCGGTGGAGCTGGGCAGAGAACCCAAATCCATTGACAATGCCCTGCAGCGCATCAAACGAAAATTAACGGTCAATGACGAAAATAAAAACGACTGAATCAATGATTCAGTCGTTTTTTGTATCATAAAATATTTTTTTGGAATACTATTTTACGATTACGATGGTTGCTTCAAACACGCCATTCTTTTCCACACCGGTAACCGAAACAGTGGAGCCAAGCTCGATTGCCTTTGCATTGGTTGCATTACCGTTACTCTTTAAGAATGTGGTCTTTGTGTTGTAGTAAATGCTTTGTGCCATACCGTTTTCGTCTTCCAGATTGATGACACGGTAGTTGGTGTTTACGCCGGCAACCACACCGGTAATTTCTCCATTCTCACCGGTGATGGTGGTGCTGGAAGAAATGGTCTTGATGTCGCCGCTGTCCAGAGTACCGGTAACCGAAACGTTCCGACGCAGGTCATAAAGCTCAGCTGCATTGCCGGAAACCTTAATCACGGCATCGCTGCGCAGTTTGTATTCCTGCAATTCGCCATCTACCTGAATCACCAGATAGGGTGTTGCGGTGATGTGGATTTCACGCAGGATACCGCTGAAAGAATCGGTGGAGCTGGTTGCGGTGATGCGGGTGATTTTTCCGTAGGTGATGGTCAGCTTTACAGTATCGCCGATGGAAAGTGCGCGATACTCAGATTCTTCACCGTTGCGAACAACCATTGCACCGTCGATAGAAATCTCAAAGCTCTGCTTGGTGTTGTTTGCGTCGGTAACGCTGACAAACACGTTATTCTCATCGTCAAAATCTACCGATGCCAAAGTTCCGTTTACCACAAAGCTGGAATCGGTAACCTCAATCGCAGTAATCTTGTCCTTGGTCAGGGTGATACGAACAAATTGATTCTTCTTCAAATCGCCGTAAGTTGCTTTTGTACCGCTTACGGTGTAGGTACAATCATCTGCAATCTGGTAGATGGTGGTTTTGGTCAAATCCTCAGGATCTGCGATGGTAATCTTTTTGTTGGTGGTGGAATTGCTGTGCAGCAGGGAAATCTTTCCGTAAACAACAGAAATCTGAGATTCGTCAATCACTTCTTCCTGAATGACGATGGTCTGTACGTGACCGTTGATTTCTACCACCAGAATGTTGTCATCCTTCTGTAAATCGGAAATGGTGGTCTTTTCCCCTTCCAGATAAACCACGGTGTCTGCATTGACGGTGCGCTTTGCGTTGCTGCCGTTACGCTCTACCGAGATGCTGTTGTTCTTCAAATCCAAATCGGTAACCGTTGCGGTGTAGGTGGTCTTGTTGATTTTGGTAATCATTCTGGAAAGCAGGGTTGCCATCTGGGCACGGGTCAAGGAAGTGTTGGGTGAGAACACCGTTGCACTGCCGTCGGTAGATGCCATACCATTCATAATATCCTGCTCGGTTACATATTCTACATATGCTTTTGCAGAAACCGGAATCTCTGCATCGTCAGGATAGGTGGGCGCTGCCACGCTGAAGTTCTTTGCCTCGGTGTTTGCACCAAGCAGCTTAGACATCAGGATGGCTGCCTGATAACGCTGAAGCTCCGTATTGGCATTGGTAGAAGATGCGTAAGTAGAAAGGTCGCTCTCCTGCAGGATGCCGTTGTAAAGCAGATAAGCAAGCTCGTTTGCATAGGTGGAGTTCTGCTTGCTTGCAACCGCACCGTAAAGGTCTTTTGCGCTCGAAGCAACTTCTTTGTAAGCACTCTCTTCCACACCCAAAATTCTTGCCATCAAAATCAAACATTCAATTTTTGAAATGGAGCGGTAGGGGCGGAAGGTTCCGTCCTCATAACCCTTGATATAACCGGAGTTCGCCATCTTTTGGATGGCTTCCTGTGCCCAGGAAACGGTGGGGTCATTGTCCACATCGCTGAATCCTGCGGCAAAAGCCGGAGTCAATGCAGAGGTCAGGATCAGGGCCAGACACAATGCGCAAGCGAGTAATCTGCGTTTTTTCATAATAGTTCCTCCTACATATGTTTTTTCTGATAGGAAATGGTTTTTTGGACTGACAAAATCCCGCAAAACCACATCATATTCTACCTATTTGATTTTAATATACCATATCTGCTTTTCAAATTCAAGATATTTATGAAAATTTTTGTTAGAAAAATCATCAATTTCTTTGTGAAGTTTTTTTTACCAAAGCTACCAGAATATTTGCCGTGTAATTTTTCTTCCTCCGCACAAAATAACCTCGTAAATAAACAAAAAAATCTACAAGCATAAAAACAGAAAACCAAGAGGAGGAAAAACTATGATGAAACGATGTATCTCCCTGTTTACGGCAATCTGTCTGGTATGGGCGCTTTCTGCATCCTTTGTTTTTGCAGAAGAAGTACAGCCCGTATCCGCGGATGGCATTGGAACCATGCCGCAAACAGTCAGTACCCCTGTGGAACAATCCACAGAAGATATGGTTTCGGGAATTTCCGGCGGGGCATCCCAGATGCCGCAGGTCCGGAGCTTTGACGGAACCAACGCAGACGGCACCTTGGACCTTTCCGATGGAATTCGTACCAATTTAATTGAGAACAGTTCCAAATATAATGGAATGGCAAGTATGCCGCTGCCGCAGAACACGGCGCTTTCCAGATATAGCACCCAAAGGGTTGCTCTGGCGCCGGATATTGCTGATACGCCTTATGCAGAGGCAGCAGAGCTTCTGGGCGCATTGGGAATTATGGTAGGTGATGCGGGAACAGGGGCATTCCGTCCCAATGACAACATCATCCGAAGCGAGATGGCAAAGGTTGCTGTCTACGCAGTGGGCCTTGAGGATATTGCACAAACCTCCACTGCACCCACACGATTCCCTGATGTGGCAAGCAACCATTGGGCGGTAGGTGCCATCAATGTTGCAGACCAACAGGGTATGGTGGTCGGTGACGATATCGGCACCTTCCGTCCGGATGCTCCGGTGTTGCTGCAAGAGGCAATCACCATTGTTGTCCGTGCGATGGGTTATGAACCTGCAGCCAATGACAAAGGTGGGTACCCCTCCGGCTATATGCAGATTGCATCCAACAATCAGCTGCTCCGAGGCTTAACCGGTACTGCAACCGCGGCTGCAACCCGTGGTGATGTGGCACAGCTGGTATTCAATGCGCTGACTGTCAATATGATGGAGCAGACCGGCTACGGTACCAACACCAGCTATGAAGTGGTAGATAAGACCCTGCTTTATGACCGCTTAAATGTGGAAAAGGCGTATGGTCAGATTACCGGAACCTATGAAACGGCTCTGGACGGCGGTGCTACTACCGACCGTGACCGCATCCGGATTGAAAACAAGCAATATCTGGAGGGCGATACCATGGCAAGCCAGCTGCTGGGTTATCATGTGCTCTACTATGCCCGCATCGACAAAACCACCGATGAGAGAACCTTGATTGTGGCCCGGGTACAGGAAAACAAGAACAAGGTGATTCAGGCAAACTCCGACACCATTTCCTCGGTAACCGGCGGAGAGGGTGAAGAGAAGAGCTTTGTTTACTGGCCCACCGAGACTACCGAAAACGCACGGACTGCAGTTATCGCAGCCAATGCCACCTATATCTACAACGGTAAGTACAAGGCGACCGTTACCAACGAGGCGTTAAAACCCACCTCCGGTAATGTAACCTTGCTTGACGCAGACACCAATGGTATCTATGAAATCGTATTTGTCAACCATTTCACCAATCTGGTGGTAGATACTGTTTCAGAGGTTACCGGACGTGTCACCGACAAGTATCTCAACGGTTCTCTGGTCTTTGACGAGGATGATGAAAGTGTGATTTATACCTTGATTAAGGACGGACAGGAGATTGCAGTTGGCGACTTGAGAGAATGGAACGTGATTTCCTACACCATCAGTGATGATAATATGCTGATTAAGGGTTATGTTTCTGACGCAGTGCTCAATGGTATGGTTACCGAGGCAACCGAACAAGGTTTCCGTATCGGCAGCAGCACCGAGCTCCACAAAAAGGCGGCAAGCTATCCCAATGAGATTCAGCTCCGTGACAGAGGAAACTTCTATCTGGATATCGAGGGCAAGATTGCGGCGGTTGACCCCAATGCAACGGTAGACAATGCACAGGGCACCGGTAAAAACTATGCCTACCTTGCAGGTGCGGCAATGAATACCGGCTTTAATACCACCGCACAGTTTAAGCTCTTTACCATGAGAGGAGAAACTGTGGTTCTGAGCAGCACCTCCAGAATGAGATTGAACCAAAATTATAGTATGGAACCGTCCGCAGTTGTGGATGCATTGAATCAGGAAGGCGGTGCCGTTGGTGAGATTATTGTCTATGAAATCAACAGCAGCAATCAGGTTTCTGCCATTGAAACTGCCGTAGACAATACCACAAGCGGTGCGCCCAATGTAGGGGTATTTACCAAGAACCTCAGTCGCGAGGATTTGGTTTACAAGAGTGCCTCCGGTAAGTTGGGCAGCGTTGCCATTGGGGAGGATACCATCATCTTTGATATCCCCACCGATGCAGGCAACGACACCGAGAAGTTCTCCATCCGGAACAAGGCAACCCTTGCCAACGAAACCACCTATGATGCAGTTGTTTATGACCTGCAGGAAAACTATGTGGCAAGAGTTGTGGTAATCACCAGCTCCACCGGTATTACCGCTCCGGAATCCCCCATTCTGGTGGTAGACTATATCAGTGCAACCCAGAATGAGGACTTTGAAGACACCGACCGTGTTTACGGTTGGCAGGGCGGCAAGGAAGTAAACATCCTTGCAGCAGACAAGACCGTTCTGCGTAAGGGTACCGGCGGTGCAGAGCAGCTTGAACAGGGAGATATTATCCAGTATCGCACCAACGCAGAAGGTGAAATTGACGGCATCAATCTGCTGTTCAATATCGATAACAAGACCACCGAATTTATCACCGAGGTCAGTGAGGATTTGACCACCGTTTACGGTAAGGTCACCAAGAAGTTCAGCGGAAGCATCAATATGACAGTCAACGGTGCGGTGCAGAACTTTGCAACCGGCGATGCAACGGTATATCTGTATGATTCTACCAGAAACCGTCCCACCATTCGTCTGGTATCTCCTGCAGACATTGAAATCTTTGAAGAGGGCAATGAAGCAAGACTCTTTGTGAAGGTTTACGAAGATGTGGTGCAAGAGATGGTTATCATCAAATAACAAAACAAGGATTTCGGTTACAAAAAAAAGATGCGCCCAAAAGGCGCATCTTACATAATTATTTGGCGTAAATCTGGTAAATTTTTGCTTGATTCAATCGCTGATTCAGTTGCTTATCCGAAAGATCTGCTTGGAGCAGCTGTTCATAGTATTTTAGATAAGTCTGAAGCTGCTGATTGGTCAGGTCGTTCTTGAGAATGGTCTGCATATCCAAAAGGGACTCCCGATCCTCCTTTGTTGCCGCCTCATCACGGGCAACGTTGGAAGCGGTCACCTTGTTAAAGTATTCGGTCTGCTTTTGGTTGGCAGCCACCGCATTCTGATAAGCGTTGTCATAGACATTCATCATCAGCGTCAGGTGATTGACATCCTGTTGATATTTGTCCAGATAGCGTTCATATGCCTGCTGGGCAAGCTGAGGGATGGTGTTTGCCAGCTGGGACGCATAGTATTGCTCTGCCTGTGCACCGGCAGTAACTGCGGCAGAATTGCCGTAGCCTCCGGTCATGGCGGCATATGTTGCCATTGCGTTTTCACTTGCTCTGGCACCCTCGTTCAAATATTTTTGACGATAGGCAAGGTATACCGGGTCAGACTCGGGGTTGTAGGAAAATTCCTCTCGATTCTGCAACTGATTTACCATTGCAGAAATTTCCCGCAAATACTGATTTTCGTAATTTCTTGCCAAATCTGTGGGACTTTGTACCCCTGCGGCATTCGCCAGAGAACGTGCGGAATTTTCTACCGTGTTCTGCCAAGCCCAGGATTTTCCTTCGTCGTCGATATAGAGAATATCCAAGGGTTTGCCCCCTACGGAAACGGTTCCGTTTCCGTAGGTCAAGGCATCGGCGGACAATCCGTATCTGCCGGCGGCACCGGCAAAGGCGTCGCTGACACGGACAATGGGATTGTCGGTGTTTTGATAAAAGTTTACCAGACTTTGTTGAATATCCTTGGCTGATGCATAGGATACGCCGGCATCCTCGTCCAGATATCCGGGTTTCATCAGGGTGCGGTTGTCCAGAGTGACGGTGCCGTCGGCTTCATTATAGCCGATGCGGTCATTGGAAAACCCCATACTGTTCAGCGTTGCCCGGATTCCTACCTGTCCGTCCTCCAGACGGGGCAGCGAGGAGGATGTATCTTCTTTTTTGTTATAAGACATAGGTTTTACCTCCCTGATAGACTGACAGCTCGATAGCATGTATCACCGCGTTGCCCTGTCCCTCGACGCGGATACGAAAGCTGTCGCTTGGTTGAAAGCGGATGGGTAGCCGATAGCTTTTTATTCCCTTGACTGCAGTCAGACTGCCGCAGGGAACAAACTCCCCCCCATCGTGGGAGATGCTGACATGGATGGTGGTTCCTGCCTCCGCATCCAGTAGCAAACGAGCATCCTGTACGCTCTTGTGCCGCAGGGTATCATAACTCATTGGCTGACCGGTAAAGCTCCAACAAACCTGTTCCTCTCCTTGCCCGAACGCCCAGATGCCGTCTTGGCAAAAGCCGTAAAGCTGATTGCCAAATGGGAGAATCCGCAAGAAGGGGGTATCGTCTTCCCGATGCCAAACGCCTTTTTCAGGATGATACACCAAAAGGTGTCGGCTTCCGTCACTTTGACAGGCGGCAGCATAGTAGGAGATGCCGTCCGTCCCTGCAGATGCAGAAACATAAGGAACGGGAAGCTGGGGACTTATGCTGTAAGGTTCGCCTCCTGCGTAAGCGCAAAAACCGGAATGAGAAAGGTAGTAGAGCACCCCATGGAGCTCTGCAATGCTGTTTCCGTCAATGCAACCGCCGTTGGTCTGCTTGGGGATGGCAAAGTTGTGGGGCGCATCCCCGTAAATATGATGGATGCAATGATGCTTGAATGCCACCACCGAAGAGCGGTAGCTGACAATGCCGGTGAATCTTCCCGGTGTTCCTACCTGACTGTACCAGCTGTCACTTGCCAATCCCTGAAAACTGTTGAAATTCATACAGTCCCCCAATTTTGACGCATACAGATACTTGCCGCTGGCATCGGTTCCCCATAGCCGATTGTTATGGACACAAACGTGATCCATATCGGGGATCCGAAGCTGGACGAGAATCCGTGTGTTGGATGTTGAGGATAAGAAGGATAGACGTTTTCCGTTTTTGTTGTGCAAGACCAAATCCATACGGGAACCGGCAATATGAGTAATCACGGCGCTGACGGGATAGATTTCGGAGATAGCAGTATGGTTATCCATAATGGGATAAATGTTATTGTAGGGAGAATCTGCCCCGCTGATTACAATGCTTTCGCCGACGGAAAAGTGGTCTGCCCATTGGACCTCGGAATTGTAAATGTAGGAGAGATAGGAATCTGCATCGGCAGAGGACCCGCGGAAAGTGAGGGAGTTGAGCGCAACGGTTCTTTCCATCAGCTCTAAGGATTCGCTGATCTCTCCGGTTTCAGGATCGGGCAGATAATTGTAGTAAAGCTTGTCAGGGAAAATACAGATTTTTCCGTTGAAATCCACGATGGATTTTTCATCGTCCGTAAACATTTGGTTGCCAATCCATTTGCCTTGGTAATAAAAACGACGGTTCTTAATGCCTGTAAAAGCAGTGATCGGCTCTCCGGTATACTCTGGGAGTGCGGGATCGGTAATCCCGCTGTCGCTCACCACTTTCTCTCTTGGTTTTCTGGGACTTAGGGCAGGAAAAGCAAGGGAGGACATATTCTGTGACTCGGACAGGGAGTCGGGTTCCGGTTTACTGCGCAAATCCAGTCCGCCGAAACGGAGAGAAAGCGCCTGATGGGTGTCCTGCCGGAAAAAGGATGGCAAAAACATAAAAGACCTCCTTTGTTTTTGAGATTATGCCTGCCAGTAATTCCGAAAACCGGCAAGCGGGTTGAGGGGTGCGCGGGAACGGTATTCCCGCCTTAGATTGTCATAAAGACTGTTGTATTGCGCCATATGGGCGCTGTAAGAGGTGTAGTCGTGCTGATACAGCGCCATTTTGGCAAGCAGATATTCCACGTACATTCCGTCGTAGGGAGCCTCGTCAATCTCGGTGACATCGTCGATATGCCGACGGAGCGCAAGGGGTGCGCCGGTCTGCGGGGTAAAGGTGTCCTGATCCAGCATAATGCCATCATAGACACAATCCACCACATAACATTCGCTGGCGCCGGACCAGTCCGGCTCGGCATCGGCAGAGGGGAGATATACCCATTCCAAGGTATCCCCCGGCAGGAATGGCGGGTCTGCTATTTTGATAAAGTTTTCACTCAGGTCGAATTCTCCCTGCAAGGCAATCTGCCGTACCGGAGTAGGCGGGTCCAGCACCACCAAGGTGAGGGTTCCGTGCCGTCCCGGAGGCAGGCAGAGTTCCGCCGCAAAGGAGCGGAGGTCCACCTTGCTCAGCGGCTCACCGTCAAGGTATGCCGCCTCTACGTTTTCAAAAACAAGCCCATCGGGGAGTTCTACTTTTTCTTCGCCGGACAGATGATAGGTCAGAGTGTTATACACCTTTTTGACATCTCTGCGGATGCCGGCGGTGACCTCCTCGCACCAGCGGATTTTCTCTTCCAGAGTGTAAGGGTTGGGGCAGAATCGGTCTGCCATTTCAATCGCTTTTAACAGCTGCATCCTGCTTCACCTAACCCTTCAGGCTTTCTACATATTCCTGTGCGGCAAGCTCCTGTTTGCGGCTGCGCTCTAACACCAGCGCAACACAACGGGGAACCTTGACCGGTACACCTCTTTGAATCTGATAATTGACGCCGTTGACGGTGACGGTAACATCATCCTTGTAACGGCTGTTATCCTTCATCAAAAGCACAGGCACAAGCTCTTTGTAGTAAGCCTCGGTTGCTTGTTTGTTTTGTTTGGTAGCCATCGATAAGACCTCCTTTTTTCAATCTGATTTTTAATAGCTACAAGTGGTTTCTACACGCACCATAAATTCAGGAGAAAGAATCTCCGCAGTCTGGGTGGCTTTCCAGCCAACGGTACTTCTCTGGTCCAGCGGATCGCCGGTTCCGGCACTGCCCTTCTGCTTGAGAATGGTGGTCAGTCCGCCTCCGGTGATGGAGGTAACGCCATACGCGTTCTGACCCAAAAACAGGGTGGAATAAATATCTCTTCCGTTTGCACCTGCACCGGAGGGGTAGATGACTGCACCGGCGGTTACGGATGCATCCAAAGCTTCTGTAACCGTAATGGTTGCACTGCCTGCTTCGCCCGGTGCTACAGCGTTGATGGAATAGTCAAAGCCCTGAATCTGGATGGCTTTGCCGTTTAAGTAAGCCACATCGGACTCGGTCAGCGGTTCACGCAGAGTGATGGTCTTGCCGGAAACGGATGCCACGGTCAGGGTTTCGGGATCGCCCTGAGTCAAGGTTTCCGGGTCACGCAGATAGCCGGCACGGAAAATCTTTGCCTCGGTGGATTCCACGAAAACAACCCCGTGAATCTTACCGATGACACCGTTGTACCAATCCTTGGGGTCCACATTCTGCTTGACGGCTTTCCATTCCGGATCATTGGTCAGGTCGTTGGCAACATCGGGATGGATGATGGCAACATAACAACCGTCCTTAAAAGGGGTTGCGTTGTTTCTCTTCAAGGTGGAAACCGCACGTTTTACCGCTGCGACGGTCAGGTAATCGTTTGCTTCGTAGTCTGCGTTTCCGCCAACCAGCAGATTTCTGTCTGCCTTGCCGTTGCCGTACTGCACGTTGGTGCCGGCATTGATTTTTTCACGGATGACGGTGTCCAAGGTTCTGCCTGCCTGATCGCCCAATACGTTCTGGGTTTCGCTGATGACTGCGTCCACCGAGGACAAGGTCAGCATATCGGACATGGTAACATAGTCACCATACTGCTCCACAGTGGATTCTACCGTGGTTACATTCAGGGTATTGCCCTTGGGGGTGACGCCTTCGGTCAGGGGAGTCAATGCCTTGGGCAGAGGACTGAACCGACGGAACTCAATGGTCTTACCGCTGCCGGCGGGGATGGGCTTCTGCTGACCAAAGCGGGCGTGAACCAGCTTGGGGGAAGCAAAACGAATCAGTGCACGGTCATAATAGGTTTTCATTTCGGGGGTCAGGTTGTTGCCCTGACGGTTGGTTGTGGTGGTTTGCACATTCAGTGTGTTCATTCACAAATTCCTCCTTTTGATTTGGTTGATAAAGGGTGGGCTTTAGAAGGTGATGGTTTCACCATTTTTTGCCCGTTCGATGATAGCATCGATTTCTTTGTCCGAAAGATTGCTCGGATTCTTTTTGGCAATCGCCGGACGATTTTTGGCAGCACCGTTTTCCAAAACTCTGGTGTGGCGCTGAAGCAGGGCGTTGGTTGCCTCGTTGCGGGCGCTTTCCAGAATTTCTTCACGGTGAATCAGGAAGTACGCATCCTCAATGCTTAGCCCGTTGCCCCAGATATAATTGATAAACGCCGGATTCTTCATCTCGGACTGCATATCAAAGTCGGGGTTCTTGGCAGCAAACGCCTGACGCTGTGCCTCAATCTCTGCATTGCGCTTGTCCATAGCAGCAGTTTCGGGATTCTGCGCCACCTCCTGTTGGATTGGAGCCGCATTGCCGATGACCGGCTGACGCTCCTTGTTGCCGTTAAAATGGAACATAAAACATCCTCCTTTCCCGCTCTTGGCGGAAGTATTTTTTTGTAGCGGCGGCATCTCCGTTACAACAAAGATTGTAGAAGAAAAAACGTGCCGAAAAGTGCCGTGAAAAAACCGCAAAAAACTTTGAATTTTTTGAAAAAAAACCTTGCCGTCCGGAAGGGGTTATGGTATAATAAAACCAATAAAAAAACAACGAAAAACAGAGCGAAAAACGCATTTCTTTTTCTTCAGAAAGGGGAATTCTACGAATGAAAATTTTATGTGATTGCGACAAGCTGAACGAAGCCGTTTCGGTGGTTTCCAGAGCGGTTTCCGGACGGAGCAGTTTGAGTGTGCTGGAGGGGATTCATTTCCGTGCAGAAGCCAACGGAACCGTAACTCTGATCGGCAATGATTTGGAGATTGGCATCGAGGCAAAAATCGAGGCAACCGTATCCGAACCGGGTGCGGTGGTGCTCAACGCCAAGATGATTTCCGGTATCGTACGTGCCCTGCCGGAAGACAGAGTCAGCATCGAGGTCAATGACAAGAACCTTGCTTTGATTAAGAGCGGTTCTGCAAAATTTGAAATTGCAGGCATTTCTCCGGAAGAATTTCCGGAACTGCCGGCGGTGGATTCTGAGTATTCGGTTGCTATCCCTGCGGCAATGCTTAAGGATATGATTTCCAAGACCATCTTTGCGGTGGCGGTTACCGACAACAACCCCATCCTCACCGGTTGTCTTTTGGAAATTTCCAAGCAGGGCCTGACTATGGTGGCATTGGACGGTTATCGTATGGCAATCCGCCGTGCAGCAATGGAGAATGACTTTGAAGAAAAGAAGATGATTATTCCTGAAAAATCCCTCAGCGAGCTGGCGCGGATTCTGGGTGATGAGGAAGAGGATGTGAAGATTCTTGCAACCGCCCGTCACGCCATTTTCCTGTTCCGCAACTATCGGATGGTGACCCGTCTGATTGAGGGCAACTACTTTAACTATCAGGCGGCAATCCCCAAGGATTATGAGATGGAGATTGCTTGCTCTGCCCGTCAGCTGACCAATTCCATTCAGCGTGCATCCTTGATTATCCTGAATGATTTGGTCAAGAGTCCGGTGAAATTCCGGGTGGAGGACGGCAATATCAACATTTCCTGTACCACCCCTGCAGGTTCAGTGGATGACAATATTCCGGTGGACATTAAGGACAAGGCGTTGGAAATCGGATTCTATAACCGTTATTTGTTAGAGGCGTTTCGTGTAATTGATACCGAGGATGTCCGTCTGCAGTTCAAGGCACCCACCACACCTCTGGTGATTCTTCCGCCGGAAGGGGATGCGTACCTTTACCTGATTCTGCCGCTTCGGTTAAAGGCTGACTGATGCGGGCAAACAAACTGACCCTGACCGATTTTCGGAACTATGCGTTCCAAAGTCTGGAGTTTTCCGATGGCATCAATATCCTCTATGGGGATAACGCCCAAGGGAAGACCAATATTTTAGAAGCGGTATATCTCTTCTCGATGGGCAAGGCAAACCGTGCCAGAAAGGATGCAGAACTGATTCGCCACGGACAAAGCCGGGCGGATCTGGAGCTGACCTTTTCCGATAAGGAGCGGGAGAGTGTGGCAAACATCTCTCTGTTCCCCAATCGGCGCAAGGTGATACAGGTTAATGAAATCCCTGTTCGCAAAAACAGCGAACTGGTGGGACGGTTTCGGGTGGTATACTTCGGCCCCGAATATCTGGGTCTGGTGAAAGAGGGACCCAAGGGTCGACGCAGAAACACCGATATTTTAATCAGCCAGTTGCGCCCCCGCTATTTTTCCTCTCTGGGGGATATGAAAAAACTGGTAGAGAGCAAGAACGCACTCCTCAAGATGGAGCATCCCAATCAGGCGATGCTGGATATTCTGAACGAGAAACTGGCAAGCGTTTCGGCAGAGGTAATTGCCGGTCGTGCCGAATATTTGGGCAAAATCGGGGTGCTGGCAGAGGATTTGCAAAAGGAGATTTCCTCCGGCAGAGAAACCCTGTCTATGAAGTATCAATCCTGTATCGGGGAGGCTGCAGGCCTTGACAAAAAAGAAATCACCGAGCGGCTTTATCAAAAGCTGATGGAGCATCGGGGGCGGGAGCTTGCCCTCCACGAATCGGTGGTAGGTCCCCATCGGGAGGATATTATCTATGAAATCAATGGGATGGAGGCAAAGGCGTTTGCATCCCAAGGTCAGCAAAAGACCATTGTTCTGGTACAAAAGCTGGCAGAGGTGGGACTGATGGAGCAGGAAACCGGTGAACTTCCGGTTCTGCTTCTGGACGACATTATGAGTGAGCTTGACAAAACCCGACGGGGCTTTATTTTGAGCCGGATTCGGGATATGCAGATTTTGATTACCTGTACCGATGTGGACGGATTCCCCTTGGAGGCGGATACCAAGCTGTTTCGGGTGGAGGACGGAAAGGTACAGGCAGAATAAAAGGAGGGAGCCGGTATGTATCTGCATCTGGGAAAGGATGTATCGGTCAATACCAAAAACATCATTGCTATACTGGATTTGGAGAGCACATCGGTTTCCAAAAACACACGGGACTTTTTGAAGATTGTGGAGGAGGAAGGCTTTGTCCGCAATGTATCGGAGGAAATCCCGAGAACCTTTGTACTTTGTGAAATCAATGGACAATCGGTGGTATATATCACCAATATTTCTTCCAAGGCGTTGGCAGGAAGAACCGAAAAATACAATCAATGACAAAACCTCAAGGAAACCCCAAAGGGGCGAACAGAAAGGATAAGGTGAGAGCATGGAAACAGAAAAAATTTCTTTGACAGAGGAGCATATGACCAGCGTTCCTGTTCAAACAGAGTATGATGAAAACCAGATTCAGGTATTGGAGGGACTGGAGGCGGTACGGAAACGGCCGGGTATGTATATCGGCTCTACCACCACACGGGGTCTTCACCATCTGGTTTATGAGATTGTGGACAACTCCATCGATGAGGCACTGGCTGGCTTTTGTACCGAGATTCAGGTTACCATCGAGAAGGATAACTCCATCACCGTTGTAGACAACGGCCGTGGTATTCCTACCGGTATTCACCCCAAAGAGGGGGTGCCTGCGGTAGAATTGGTATTTACCAAGCTCCATGCCGGCGGTAAGTTCGGCGGTGGCGGATACAAGGTTTCCGGCGGTCTGCACGGCGTCGGTGCTTCGGTTGTGAACGCCCTTTCTGTCTTTTTGGAGGTTGAGATTTCCGACGGCAGCCATGTGCATTATCAACGCTATGAGCGTGGCAAGAAGTGTGCTCCCTTAAAGCAGATTGGGGATACCGACAAGACCGGAACCAAGGTGCATTTTAAGCCGGACGGTGAGATTTTTGACGATTTGATTTACAACTTTGATACCCTGCTTCTCCGTTTGAGAGAGCAAGCATTTTTGAATGCAGGCGTACAGATTGTCCTCAGGGATGACCGTGACGATGCACCGGAGAACAAGAAAG